>CAYZYX010000029.1:0-23303 GCA_964482715.1 uncultured Clostridia bacterium | reverse complement strand
TTTTTGCCCCGAGAAAGCAGCGAGCGAAGCTATGCCAGCGGGAAATATTTTCCCTCAATTCACCCTGAGATACCCGGGAGTCTAAAGAGAAAAGTATAGGTAAAAACTGTTCCAGTGTTACTCGATGGGGGATCAGGTCTTGAAATCGAGTATTTTTTGTTCCAGATTGGTAGGAAGAGAGCCTTAAGTTTGAACTCGTAAATCAGTTTAACTTGAGAGAAAGAAGCTGGGAGAGATTAGAAATGATATGTTTTGGTTGGCAGCAGGGTGGAGCCTTTTTGACCTCCTCGAGAGAACTTATACCTGATAATACTAGAACTGTCCGAACTCCCATTTTATTTCCAGCTAAAATATCAGTTTCCAGCCTATCCCCTACCAGTATGGTGCTTTCAGGAAAATAACCTGTTTTTTCAAGCACAATTTTTAATCCAAAAGTCTGGGGTTTCCCCAGAACAAGAGGCGACTTTCCAGTGGAGACTTCAATAGCTTTTACAATAGCTCCTGCTGCGGGTATGGTGGTGTTTTCCAGAGGATAAGTTATGTCGGTATTGGTGGCTATGAATTTGGCTCCTTTTAATATTGCCTGATAGGCAAGGCACATTTTACGAAAGTTAAATCTGCGATCCAGTCCTACCACCACCCATTTTACTTCAGATGGATTCCAGGAGATTTTCAATCCGATTTTTTTTAGCTCCTCAAAAAGACCTCTTTCTCCTATGATCATAACCTTTCCCGAGGTTCTGTCCGGGAGATTTTTAAAATAAAGAGCACAAAGATAGGAAGAAGGAAAAAGTTGCTCCTCTCTAACCTTTAAACCCATCATACTTAGTTTCTTAAGGTATCCCTTTTTACTCAGGGTTGAATTATTGCTGAGAAAACATATTTTCTCTCCTCTCTCTTCAAGAGAAGAGAGTGTCTCCCTGACTCCGGGTAAAAGACTATTTCCTCGATAAATAACCCCGTCCAGATCAAAGATAAATAAACTCATTCACACTCCTCTATCCGCAGATTTTCTATAAGGGAATCTTCCATGGGAATAACCCGTATTTTTCTCTTTTCACCCTGGGGGACTCGATAATATACCACCTCAATCGTTTTTTCTTTAATATCACTATACCTTGCTGTAATAGAGGCAGCTTTGTAAATTGATTCTTCATCAATCAGTCCAAAAAGAAGTGTTGTAGGTCCAGGACCCCCCTTTGCTTTTAAAATAAAATCCCCCGGGGTTGCCAGTTTCTCTATTCTGCGATTTTCCTCCTGGTTTCTTCCCACAACAACTCTTGCCTGATAGTTTAGATGAAAGTGTCTTCCCACCTTTAAAAGTTCCACTTCTCTGAGACTGATCCTTCCTCTTTTCAATATGTATTTAATTCTGCGAGAAAAATTAGGGTCAGTTAAAAGACATCCTCCCGCAGGAGAGGGAAAGTCTGTTAGGCCAAACCTTTCGGCCAGTTTAATTTGAGCAGTTCTTGTTCTCCCTTTTATATCAAGAAGTTTTTCTCGATTAATCCATCCTTTCTTTTCTGGGATAGTGGGTGGTAGATTTTTGGCGGTAAGGGGTCGAACCAGATAGTCACCCCATCCTGATTCATTCGCTACCAGATTAAGGGCCCATCTACTCTGTGACTTCGGTCTTTCTCCCAGAACCTCTCCAGTAATCAAAAAAGATGCTCCTCTTTCCTTGAGCAAATCGCCGGCCTTTTTTATCATTAAGATGTGACAGTCTATACAGGGATTAGCTCCTTTTCCAAAACCATGGGTAGGAAATTTGACTATTGAGATAAGTTCTTCTCCTATGTCGGAGATGATAAGGGGGATATTTAATTTTTGAGCAGCAGCTTTTGCTTTTTCTGGTCCAAAAAAGGGGGAAACAAAACACACACCTTCTACCTGAATTCCCTGCTCTTTAATTAAACAAACTGCTAACATACTATCCAGTCCTCCAGAAAAAAGAGCAAGCGCTTTCATTCTACTTTATTTTCTTTAGCTGGTCATTAGAGATAATCTTTCTCACTCCTTCTGGAGTTTCAACTATAAGTATCTTCTTAATGAGATTGTAGCCTACCACCTTTACTTTTTCCCCCTGGAAAGTTATTTCCTCTCCCAGAGAGGGAAAATCCTTAATAAGTTCGGTATAAACAGGATACTCGAAATTGAGACAACATCTTAATCTTCCACATATACCTGATATCTTGGAAGAAACCAGAGGAAGATTTTGAACTTTTGCCGATTCTAAAGCTACTGAGTCAAGCTTATCTTTTCCTCTGCTCAGGAAAGAGGCGCAACAAACCTCTCTTCCACAAATTCCAACTCCACCCAAAATCTGGGGTTCATCTCTTACGCCAATCTGTTGCATTTGAATGCGCACTTTAAAGACCTTAGCCAGGTCTTTAACCAGTTGCCGAAAGTCCACTCTTTCTTTAGCTGTGTAGTAAAATATAATCTTCTTTTTACCCGGGGGACATTTGGTACAGGTAAGTCTCATGGGGAGTCCATATTTGGCAATTTTCTCCAGAGCCACCTCCTTTGCTTTTACGACTATTTTTTGTTTTTCCCTGAATTCTTCCAGGTCCTTGACAGTGGCTTTTCTGATTTTTACCTTTTTAACCTTTTCCGGTACACTCTGTCTCGAGACAAACTTTACTTTGCCTATTTCCCAGCCTTCCTGAGATTTAAAAAGACAGAAGTCTCCCCTATTCAAATTCTCTTCCTCGGTGATAAGGTATGTAACTTTACCCGAAGGTAAAAGTTCTATTCCCACAAAAGGCATTTATTCCTCCTTACAAAACTTTAGGGCAATTTTTGCAACCTGGAGAGAGGTGCATTCCCCTTTAAGTTTATTTTTAATCTGGCGCATCTTTTCTTTTACCTTTTGTATGAGCTGGTCATCGTTTAAATACCTCATGGCCACTTTTGAAATTTTTGCAGGTTCTGCCTTTCCTTGAATAAACTCGGGAGCTATTTCCTCTCCTGCAATTATGTTAACCAAACCTATCCAGGAAGTCTTTACCAGGAGTTTGGCTATAAGATAGGTTAAAATGTTCAGCTTGTAAATTATAATCATAGGAATCTCAAAATAAGCAGCTTCAAGGGTGGCAGTTCCAGAAGCAACCAGGAGGAGATCTGAATTTTTTATCACGGAAAGAGAATCACCTTCCCAAACTTCAATTTTTATCTTAAATCTTGATATATAATTTGATACGATTTCTCTTTTTACTCCAGGAGCCAGAGCAAGAACAAATCGTACATTTTCTTTTCGAAGTCTTTCTGCTACCCTTAGCATAACGGGTAAGATTCTTTTGACCTCGCTTTCTCTGCTCCCGGGCAAAATACCTACAATCCTGCCTTCTTTTTTTATGGTTTTATAATTTTGTTTTTTTTCCAAAAACTCCATCAACGGGTGACCAAAGTAATCAACCTGATAACCCTGTTCTTCATACCATTTTTTTTCAAAAGGAAAAATCACCACTACATGAGTTGCGGTATGGAAAAGAGTTTTTATTCTTTTTTTGTTCCAGGCCCACAGCTGAGGAGGAACATAGTAAAGCAAAGGGATTTTGTTCTTCTTAAGTATACGAGCCAAATGGAGATTGAATCCAGGATAATCGATAAGAACCACAACTCGAGGTTTATGTTCAAGGATGAATTTTTTCACCTTGCGGAAAGTCTTTATTATATCAAAAAATCTGGGCAAAACTTCCACCAACCCAACGACAGAAATTGAGGAGAAATCAGAGATAAGATTTACTCCTGCCCCTTTCATTCTTTTTCCTCCTATTCCGTGAAGGACAACTCGAGGCTCAAGTTGATGGATGGCTTCGCTTAGAAGACTGCCATAGAGGTCACCGGAGACTTCTCCAGTTGATATAAATAAATTTGGCCTCATTTTACAATTTTAAACCAGAGAGGTTTATGCTTGATGATTTAACCTGGAGGTGATGAAAAGCTCTATTTAACCTGGAGTTCAGAAAAATCAGCTATTCTCAAAAAAACTTGACCAATTTGATTTAACATAGCCAGTCGATTAAGTCTTAGATTCATATCCTCGCTCATGACCAGAACTTTTTCAAAGAAATCGTGGATGAGGTCTTTTAGCTCAGATAGCCTCTCATAGGCTTTTTTGTATTCTCTTTTTTCTATATATTCAAGGACCTCTCCTTTTATATTTTTCCACTTTTGATAGAGACATTTCTCTTCTTCCTGGATCAGCATTTCTTCATTTATTTTCCCGGGTAGCTTTATTTTCCACTCTCTGGCTTGCTTTAATATATTTACAAGTCTTATTATTGCCATGACTTCCCTTTTGTAATCTTCTCTTTGAATAATTTCTTTTAAGGTCCAAGCTCGGGAAAAAATATCTACCAGGTTAAAAGTTTCAGTTTTCATCACTGCATTTATTTGATCGTAAGGTATGTTTTTCTCTCTGAGAAGCAAACGAATCCGACTCTCAAAGAAATCTTTTAACTTTTCTCCAACCTCCTTTCCTTCTCCATAAAGATTTACAGCTCGATCGATAAGTTCCTGTAGGGAAAAATCAAATTGCTTGCCCACAATTATTTCCAAAATTCCCTGAGCTTCTCTTCTTAGTCCCCAGGGATCCTCGGATCCAGTGGGGATAAAGTTTATCCAGAAAGCGCCAGCCAGAGTATCCATTTTATCTGCTATAGCCAGGATCGCTCCTTCTAAACTTTCCGGGATTTCGTCCTGATTAGACCGGGGTTTTCTATGTTCTTCAACAGATTTTGCCACCCTGGGATCTTCTCCAAAGTAAAGCGCATAATTTGCCCCCACGATTCCCTGAAGCTCAGGGAACTCTCTTACCATATTAGTTAAAAGGTCAGCTTTACAAAGATAAGCTGCCCTCACAATCACCTTCTGATCAGACTCTGAAATATCCAGCAAACTGCATAAATCCTGAACCAGCTTAATCACCCTTTCAACTTTATCATAATAGCTTCCCAATCTTTCCTGAACAACAATTTCCTTTAAGAGAGGAACTCTCTTTTCTAAAGAGATTTTTCTGTCTTCCCTGTAAAAAAATTCGGCATCTCTCAAACGGGCATGCAAAACTCTTCGATTTCCTTCTATAATTTCTGAAAGGTTTCTCTCATTTCCATCTCTTATTCCAATAAAGAAGGGGAGGATCCCATTTTTACCTCCAACTGTGAATTGCTGTTGGTATCCACGTAAACAGGTTTTCAGAATAAAAGAGGGGAGTTTCAAGAATTCGGGATCAAACTGACCGACAAAAACAGTTGGGTATTCAACAAGATAAATAAGCTTTTCAAGAAGTTCTTCATCAGGGATCATTTGGGCTTTGGGATATCCTCTTTTCTTTAACTGGCCAATAATTTTTTGAATCTGGATCATTATTTTTTCTCTTCTTTCTTCGGGATCAAAAATAACCCGGGCTTTTTTTAGTATCTCACCGTAGGAACTGGCAGTAGGAACCTCGACAAATTCTGGGTTAAGATAAAAATGCCCCTTTGTCTTTCTTCCAGAAGACACTCCAGCAATATTAAAATGAACTACCCTGTCTCCAAATAGAGCCAGGATATAACGAATTGGTCGGCCAAAATAAAAATTCCCCTCTTTCCATCTCATATTCTTAGCAAAGTGCAGTCCCGATATGAGTTGAGTGAAAATAGCTGGTAGAATCTGGATAGTCTCTCTTCCCCGGTGAGTTCTTTTGATATAAACATATTCACCTTTTTTTGTTTTTTCTATTTCAAGCTGCTTCGCTTTGACCTTTTTGGCCTCGAGGTACCTTTTCCCTGCCTCGGTCAATCTTCCTTCAGAATCAAAAACCACATTTTTTGGGGGGCCAGACTCCTTTTCTATCAGATCCTCCTGGGTTGACTTAAGCTCCTCAATATAAAAGATGAGTCTTCGAGAACTTCCCCACACATGGATTTTTTTGTATTCCAATCTGTGCTCTTTGAGATAAGCCCCACCCTTTTGATACAGCTGTTCAAGAGCACTTTTGACCATCTGGGGAGGTAAATCCTCAACACCTATTTCCAGTACACTATCAAGATGCATTTTTTATTTTTCCTTTTTCAGCGGAAGGAGTTTTTCAGATTGGCTTTTTGATGGTTAAGATAAGCCATGGCACATTTTTTGGCCAGCTCTCTTACCCTTTTTATGTATCTTTCCCTTTCTGAAACTCCTATTGCTCCCCGAGCATCGAGAAGGTTAAAAGTATGGGAGCATTTCAAAATGTAATCGTAAGCCGGTAAAAATAGCTTTTTTTCCAGAAGTCTTTTTGCCTCCTGCTCGTAAATCTGAAATAGTTTGATCTGTAAAGATGCATCACTAACTTCAAAATTATATCGGGAAAACTGTATCTCCGTCTCCAGGTGGAGGTCTCTGTACTTAACTTCACAGTCCCAGGCTATATCAAATACACTCTCAACTTTCTGGATAGACATGGCAATTCTTTCCAGTCCATAGGTTAGCTCCACCGCAACAGGATCAAGATCTATTCCTCCTACTTGCTGGAAATAGGTAAATTGTGTAATCTCCATTCCATCAAGTCTCACTTCCCAGCCCAGCCCCCATGCTCCAAGGGTAGGGGATTCCCAGTCATCTTCAATGAATTTGATGTCATGTTGCCTGGGATCGATTCCCAGCTCTTTTAAACTGTCAAGATATATTTGCTGGATGTCCTCAGGCGGGGGTTTCATTATAACCTGATATTGATAGTGTAGCCTCAGACGGTTTGGATTTTGACCATATCGACCATCAGTGGGACGACGGGAGGGCTCTACATAAGCGACCCGCCAGGAAGAAGGACCCAAAACCTTCAAAAAAGTTGCCGGGTTAAAGGTTCCTGCTCCCTTTTCAACATCGTAGGGTTGCCACAGAAGACAGTCTCTCTTCGCCCAGAACTGATGTAAGCGAAGTATAATTTCTTGAAAAGTCACTTTATCCTGACGTTTTTCGTTTTTTAGAAGTTATTCTTGATTATAAAGAGTTAAGGATAAAAAGTCAAGCAGGAGTAAAAAATACAAAATAGGGTTCCAATGGCAGAACAGTTGGCTTGTTTTTTTCCCAATATTTGATAAAATTGACAATAAAGATAAATCCAATGGTAGCTAAACCCAGGAAAAAACGTCACCTTACAAAATTTAAGGCTCTCTTAAAAAAGGCGGTTTTAGCCAATGATTCTCCCGAAAAGCTGGCGCGGGGGTTTGCTATAGGTGTTTTTTTTGGAGTTCTTCCCACTTTTGGTCTTGCTGCCATATTTTCTCTTCCTGTTGCTGTTGTTTTGAAGGCAAACAGACTAACCGCAATTTTAGGTACTTTTGTTTCCAATCCTTTTACCACACCTTTTTACATGCTCTGGGCTACTAAGATAGGAGACTTTATCCTTCAAAGTGGTGGACTGACGTTTTCATGGGACATTTTTAGGCTAAAAAAGCTTCTACTTATAAGCAAAAGTTTGCTTGTCGGAAGCCTGGTTTTAGCTACAGCTATTTCCTTTTTAAGCTATGGCCTGCTTATACTGTTAATTCCTATGATAAGAAAAATCTCGGGAAGAAGTGATCGTTATTTAAAGAAAGTTTAATTGTTGTTGCAGAGAACCAGGTGGGGTTTCTTTTAGATAGTCATAAAGAAGTTTGGTGGCAACCCGACCCTTAGGTGTCCGGTTTATGAGTCCCTCTCGAAGCAGGTAAGGTTCGTAAACCTCTTCAATTGTATCTGGCTCTTCATTTACAGCCATAGCTAAAGTCTTGATTCCCACTGGACCGCCTCCAAATTTATAAAGGAGTGTTTTGAGTATTTTTCTATCCATGGGATCGAGTCCTTTACTGTCAATTTCCAGCATATCAAGTGCTTTTTTAGCAATGTCTAAGGTTATTACACCCTTGCCTTTTATCTGAGCAAAGTCTCTTATGCGTCTTAATAAACGATTAGCAATTCGAGGTGTTCCTCTTGACCGTTTAGCGATTTCCCTGGCTCCCTCTTCCTCTATCTTTATCCTCAGGATGCGGGCTGAACGCAGAATAATGATAAATAGTTCGTCCGGAGTGTAAAAGTCAAGGTGACTTGTAACACCAAATCTATTTCGAAGAGGTGAGGTGAGAAGGCCAGCTCTGGTGGTGGCTCCTATTAATGTGAAGCGTGGAAGGGGAATTTTTACCGAACGAGTACTTGCTCCTTTCCCAAGAATTATATCTACTTTAAAGTCTTCCATGGCTGAATAAAGTACCTCTTCCACCTGAGGAGGTAAACGGTGAATTTCATCGATAAAAAGTACATCTCCATCCTTTAGTTGCGTATTGGTAAGTATTTTAGCCAGCTCTCCAGGACGATCTATTGCTGAGCCACTGGTGGCGTGAATGTTGCCTTTCATCTCCCGGGCAATTATATGAGCCAGAGTGGTTTTACCAAGCCCAGGAGGACCGTAAAGTAAAGTGTGATCCAGAGCCTCCTTTCTCTTAAGAGCAGCTCTAATAAAAATCTCCAGTTTTTGTTTTACCTTTTCCTGACCAATAAAGTCTTCCATTTTGAGAGGACGTAAAGTTAGTTCAATTCCTCTTTCTTCTTGTTGAAGACGCGGAGTGGTCAGACTTTCTTTTTCCCTATACATACTTCAAAGCCTCCTTGATCAAGCTGGCTAAATCCTTTTTTTTAGTTTTTCCATCTTTGAGTGCTCTTCTTACCGCTCTTTCTGCCTCACTTTTACTATAACCCAACGATATAAGACCCATCACACCATCTTTAAATATTGTTCTTTCTTTTGCCTCGGGAATTTCCCTCTCTTTTATTACTCCTCCCATTTCCAGAATCAAACGTTGAGCTGTTTTCTTTCCAATTCCCGGGACACTGGTTAATCTATCAAGATCTTTTTGATTTATGGCTTCCTTAAATTCTGAGGGGGAAATTCGGGTAAGCATCTTTAAGGCCGAACGAGGACCAACACTGGAAATGGATGTTAGATCCAGAAAAAATTCTCTGTCCCCAGGGTCTAAAAAACCGTATAGAGAATTTTTTTCATCCCTGGTGTGTAAGTAAGTATATACCTTGATCCTTTTTCCTGGTTCAGGTAGCTTTTCGAAAATGGAAAAAGGAATAAAAATCTCATACCCTATTCCTCTCACCTCCACAATTATTCGAGACGGTTTTTTTTCCTTAAGAATTCCCTCCAGGTAGTAAATCATTGTTTCATTTCTTTAATTCTTTGTAAACTGTTATGGCTACATCAGGACAGACCATAGCACATATACCACAGCCAGTGCACTCATTTTTATCCTCAAATACTGCAGGATGGTAGCCTTTTCGATTAAAAACAGAGTCCAGGCGGATCAAATTATGAGGACAAAAGTGAATGCAAAAACCACAACCTTTACATCTTTCAGTATCTATTTTAATTTTAGCTATGGGGATCTCCTTTACTTTACTTAAACCTTGGAATTATCAAGGTTAAATTTATCAGATTTCAGAGGCCAGTCAAGCAGACAGAATCTATTTTTACATAAAAAATCAACTTTTTCCAGCACTCCGGAAACTGAAAAAAGATGAGCTTTGCACCGGCAGTCACTGGAGCCGAAACCATTTACCGGAACTCCAAACTCTTTTCTGGTAACTATTTTCTTTGCCAGATCACACTCCTCAATATCTTTTCCGACCCAGACTTTTTTAACTTTTACCAGAGGGTTATCTAAAAGGTAATCAATGTGCCAGAAAAGCTTTTTTCCTTCTCGTCGAAGATGTCTTTCAACTCTTTTTTCCAGGTGATTTTTTCCCGAGCCTACATAAAGATAGTATCCGGGTGAAAATTTACACTTACCCAACCTTCCCACCAGGATTTCAATCTCTTTTTCAATTTGTATCAATAAAACATAAACTCCTCTCATCCCAGATCGCCGATTTTTTCACCTCTTACCTTTTTTCTCATTTTTTCGCTTTCTTCAATCAAAAAAGATAGTCTGTCTTTTTCTACCCTGGTAAAAAGGCAATCCTCTGGTATCATACACCTTTTTTCAGAAATTCTTTCTGCCCGGCTGGAAGCCATTTCCAGCAGCTCCCTTTTTCCGTTATTGTTAAACTCGTCTATCACAATAGATAGACAAAAGCTGTGAGGAGAAATACAGGCAAATTCAGCCTCTCTTAAAGCGTAAAAATTACCATTAAAGGCTAAAGCCACACCCCCTTTTTCTTTAACCCACTGTAGAACTGCTGCATCGGTTATGCTGTCTCCCACATACATGGCATTCTCAGGCTGACAGGAACACATCATAAGAGCTTTTTTTAAGGCTTTTACCTTTTCTTCTCCTCCAACTGGATGGACCTCCTTCATAATTTTCCCAACCTCCATAGCGGGAATTTCCCTGAAAAATATTTCATCTAACTTATCAATCGTTCTTTGATCCTGAACAGAAATTTCCCTCTTTTCCCTGGTTTTCTCCAGGGGAGTTAAGGATAAATAAAGGATCTCTTCATAAAAGCGGATAAGTTTGGCTCTTTCCATGGTGGTTATGTGATATTGATCAAGATCAAGGAAAGTAGAAAAGGTATTTTCCCGGGGAAAATCAAGAAGCTCACAGAGGGCTTCTATATAAGGAGTATAGCTTGTACTGATTATAAAGGTATTCAGCATGGATTTTGCTCGCTTTACCATTTCGTCTGCTCCGGGAACGAACCTGATGCTTTTTTTGCAGTAGGTTCTTATTATTGAGTTAGTTAATCGATAAGCTTTAAAAAAAGGGGTAATTAATTTTAAGGTGTTTCCCGGAGTGTAATTTTTCCTTTTGATGAGGTAGGCAAGATAGTCGTCATATCGACTGATAAGAGTAAAAAAATTTTCTCCCCGGGGCAGAAAACTCTGGCATATCTCAAAGGCGTTATCATTTAAAGTAATAGGCCCCTCACAATCTAAACAGAGTAATTTCATTTTTATAGCTCTATACGACGAGGAGAAGTAATCTTGCCAGGATTTATCTCTCCTTGAGAAAGTAAATTTAAAGTTGAAATAATTAAGGGAAATTCTCGTTTTTTCTGCTCTTCTCTGATGGCTGCAAAAAGGGGTTCATTTTCCCCCTCCTTTGCCTTAATAGCTTCTATACCTTGCTTTTTTAACTTTTTCTCAAAACTATCCCAGAGAGGATCAAATCTTTTACCCCTGATGGAAAAAAGGCAAAAAGTAATCGCGGGACCCGAATCAAGTTCAGGGGTAACCCGATGAATCATCAGACCCGTATTCTTTGCCTTTTTTTCTATAAGTTGCCATATAACCTCCTGCCAGGTGCCCCTGGGTCCTCCCGGAGCTGCGGGATGCAAATTGAATACAGGGTAGTTCCTGCAAAACTCCGGACCAAGTATCAGCATATACCCGGCAAGAAAGATTATTCTAAAGGGATATCTTTTTATTCTTTTCATTATTTCTCTATCGTATAGAATTCTCCAGTTTTCAAGAAGACTTTCATTTTTTTCCTTCAGTGCTTTTTTCCTTAAATCCGGTCGAAATTTTTTTGAAGAAAGAAGGATCAAGGGGATACCTTTTCGATTGACCAGATCAATAAATTCATCACTTTCCTTGCCTTCTCCTCTTTCTCTATTGCAAAAGACAAAACTTATTGCAAGATTTTCTACCCTTCTTTCTTCTATAGCTTTACAGGTATCTTCCAGTAAGACAGATGCCTGCTCATCCCTTCCGGTAGAAAACCAGCCAATTTTAAATCCCATTTTTTTGTACCTTTAACGCAAGTTCTAAAATTTCTTTCCCGGGGTAGCTTTTTCTTCCCCAGTCAGTGACACTAATGCCAGCAGCTCTTGTAGCTATTTTGCCACAGCATTTAAGCGGCAGACCTTTTAACAAGCCGGCCAGAAAACCGGCAGCATAAACATCTCCTGCACCAGTGGTGTCTAAGACTTTTACTTTTTCAGCTGGAAGAAAAAAGTTTTCTTCCTTTGATACTATCCAGGAACCACTTTCACCCATTTTACAAATTACTATTTTAACCCCGGCATCCAGAATTTTCCATACACCCTGTTTGTAGTGTAGTCCGGTCAGGATTTCTATTTCCTTTTGGGTAGAGAAAAGTACCCATGTTCTTTTAAGCAGTGGAAAGATTTCCACCCATCCCCTGATGACGTGAGGATGTCCGGGGTCAAAACTCACAAGATTTCCCGTGCGTAAAATTATCTCCTTTTGTGTTTTGAAAGATTCTTCCCCCAGGAAAGAGGCTGCGTGTAAAATCCTGGCACTCTGGATATAGTCAAATTCCACATCTTTCAAGGAAAAGGTGTCATTTGTATTGGGAAGAATAAAAGTGGTTCTTTCTCCATTTTTATCAACCAGGATTAAACAGATACCGGTTTTTCCTTCTCTTACAATCTTACTCGTATCCACTCCAGCCTCAGTTAATTCCTGAAGCAGAAAGTCACCTTCTCTGTCAGTTCCAACTTTACCAACAAACCCACAGGAAAACCCCATCCGGGCTAAGGTATAAATAGTATTTACCGCCGAACCTCCCCCATTTTTAACCATCAACTTACCTTTTTTCTTTAGAAGGACCCGAAGGTCTTCCCATTCTTCGAGGCTTATTCTCCTTTCCGTTCCTTTTTCCACATTTTGAAACAGAGCAAAATCAACTTGATAAATAAAATCTAGGTTTAAAGCTCCAACTCCCACAACATTCATTGGATATCTCCTTTTATACAATAGCATTTTATGTTTTATCAGTCAAAATCTCTAAAATACAAACTTTACTTTGCCTCTTTGACATTTCTCGCTTTTTTGATAGTATTTTATGGGAGATTTTTAATAAAACTTTTGAGGATAAAGATGCCACAGATAAAATTTGGAACCGACGGATGGAGGGGGGTAATAGCCGATGATTTCACCTTTGATAACCTGCGAAGAGTAGCTCAGGCAGTTGCTGACTATTATAAAATCCAGCTCAAAGAAGGGAAGGAAAAGGAGAGAGAAATTGTCATAGGATACGATACCCGCTTTCTCTCTTCTGAATTTGCCCGGGTTTTTGCTGAAGTTCTTCTTGGAAACGGGTTTTCGGTTATTTTATCTCAGACAGATGTTCCCACCCAGGCTGTATCTTTCACCGTGGTGGACAGAAAACTTCCTGGTGGAGTGATGATCACTGCTTCACATAATCCTCCCCGGTTTAACGGAGTCAAGATAAAGGCCCCGTTTGGTGGTTCAGCTACTCCCGAAATTACTGCTCGTATTGAGTCGTTGCTGGACAAAAATCCAATTAAAACCCTACCCTGGGAAAAAGGAGAGATGAAGGGATTAGCTACCACGGTCAATATTTTGCCCCCTTATTTAAAAAAGGTCACCTCTTTTCTGGATATGAAAATTGTAAACAGTGCCGGGCTCCGAGTGGTTTATGATCCCATGTATGGAGTGGGATATGGATGTCTGGAAGAGATTTTAAAAGATTCCAATTGTGAACTTTTTACCATTCATCCTAAATATAATCCAGGTTTTGGGGGAATAAACCCTGAGCCAATTGAAGAAAACTTAAAACAGCTCCAGGAAGAAATAAAAAAAAGAGGAGCTGATCTGGGAATAGCCACTGATGGTGATGCAGATAGGGTAGGAGTGGTTGATGGAACAGGAAGGTATCTTTCTCCTCTTCAGGTCTTTTCCCTTCTGCTTTTATATCTGGTGGAAGAAAAGGAAATGAGGGGAAAGGTGATAAAGACGGTTTCTCTTGGTTATCAACCTGAGAGGATTTCCAGAAAATTCGGACTGGAGTGGGAACAGACACCGGTTGGTTTTAAATATATCTGTGAAAAAATGCTTAAAGAAAAGGTAATTCTTGGAGGTGAAGAAAGTGGTGGTTATGGGTATTACGGGCATCTCCCGGAGAGAGATGGAATTTTATCGGCGCTTCTCTTTATAGAAATGATTGCTAAAAAGGGAAAACCTTTATCTAAAATTCTTGAACAGATGGAAAAGAAGTTCGGTAGATCTTTCTTTAAGAGAGTTGATTTTTATCAGGAAAAAGCAGATAAAAAAGTATTTATTGAAAAGCTCACCTCTAATCCTCCAGCGGCACTGGGAGGAATTCCTCTCAGGGAAATCTTAACCATTGACGGTGTGAAATTTGTCATGGAAGACGAAAGCTGGCTTCTCATAAGGCCATCAGGAACTGAACCTAAAGTAAGGGTTTATGCCGAAGCTCCCCGTGAAAAGCAGATGGAAAGGATTATCGAAGAAGGAAAGAATTTAGCTCAACAGGTAATGGAGGAGATAAAATAGAAAATTATACCCATCTTGAAGGGTTTTACAGAGATGTGGTTATAGCGGGGTTTGGGGGTCAGGGTATAATTTTTGCCGGTAAACTTCTTGCTTATGCAGGTCTGATAGAAGAAAGGGAAGTTGTTTTCTATCCATCTTATGGCGCTGAGATGCGGGGAGGAACGGCAAATTGCACGGTTATCCTATCTGATAGTCTGATTCCCTCTCCCATAATCTCACATCCATCCAGCGCCATAATAATGAGCTATCCAGCACTGGAGAAATTTCTGCCGCGTATAAAAACAAAAGGTCAGGTAGTAGTGAACACATCTTTGATTAGAGAGAAGGTTAAAGCAGATAATTTGAGACTGATTGAAATTCCGGCTAATGAAATTGCCGAAAAAATAGGCACAAGCAAATCAGCAAATATGGTTGTCCTTGGTGCCTGGGCTTTTTTTTCTCGGGCGGTAAGTTTGGAAAGCCTTATTTTTTCTTTAAAAAAGTTGCTACCACCCCATAGACTTGATCTTTTGGGAGTAAATGAGAAGTCCCTGAAGGAGGGATGGAATTTTGCCAGGTTCTCTAATTGACTGTTTTCTTGACCATCTCCGAGTAGAAAGGGGACTATCTGAAAATACGATTTATTCTTATAAAAATGACCTTCAAACATTCCAAAAATGGTTAGAAGGCGATCTTAAAGAGGTAAGTTCTCAGCTTATAAGTGAGTATATCGGGAGTTTAAAAGAAAAAGGGTTTTCTATTTCCTCAATTTCCAGAAAGATTTCCGTTTTAAAAGTATTTTATCGATATCTTCTGGTACAGGGAGTTATAAAAGAAGACCCCACTCAAAATATAACTGCACCTCGTAGAGGGAGAAAAATTCCCTCCTTTTTAACTCTAAAAGAGGTAGAGGATTTATTGGAGGCGCCTTCTACCAATTCCTTTCTTGGTCTGAGAGATAAGGCTTTACTGGAAGTTCTTTATGCTACGGGGATTCGAATTTCAGAGCTTACCGGTTTGAACATAGGTCATGTAAATTTAAACAGCGGATGGTTAAGAGTGAAAGGAAAAGGGTCTCGCGAAAGAATGGTTCCTCTGGGTAGAGAAGCTATAAAATGGATTTCCAGATATCTAAAAGAGAGAAAAGATGGTAAGAAGATTACTGCTCCCCTTTTTTGCAATCGATACGGGAAAAGGCTTTCCCGTCAGTCCTGTTGGAAATTGATCAAAAAGTACGCCAGAAAGGCTGGAATAACCAAAGTTATCTCACCTCACACTTTAAGACATTCTTTTGCTACTCATCTTTTAGCTTCAGATGCTGATCTCAGATCGGTCCAGGAACTTCTGGGTCATGTGAATATTTCCACCACCCAGATTTACACACACATTACCCAGGAGAGATTAAAGAAAATATACAAAAGATTCCACCCCCGGGCTTAATAACTATGCAGATAATTACAACTCACGTAGGATGTGACTTTGACGGACTTGCCTCCCTGGTAGCGGCTCAGAAACTTCATCCCGGGGCAAAAATATCTTTCTCCGGTAATTTAGCCCAGGAGGTCAGGGATTTCATTCATCTTTATGGCCAGCTGTTATCTGCTGTAAAAGTTGAAGAAGAGGATTTACACAAAATAAAAAAACTCATTCTTGTAGATACGAGACTGGTTGCAAGAATAGGAATATTTGGAAAACTTGTTGGGAAAAAAGGGATAAAGATTTACATTTACGACCATCATCCATCCACTCCTGAAGATATAAAAGGGGATGGGGGTTTATGCAAAGAGGTCGGTGCCACTACCAGTATTTTGGTGGAGCTTATAAGAAAAAGGAAAATCCCTATCACTCCTTTTGAGGCAACCCTTTTTACATTGGGTATTTATGAGGACACCGGTTCTTTGAGGTTTTCCTCCACTACTCATCTTGATCTTGAATCCGTGGCTTTTCTTCTGAAGAAGGGAGCAAATCTGGAGATTGTTTCCGGTTTTCTTAATCGAAACTTAAATGAAAAACAGAATAATCTCTTAAGGGATTTTTTAGAAAAAGCTAAAGTTAAATCTATAAATGGTGTTGAGGTGGTAATTATAGTAACCGAGATTGATGATTTTGTGGGTGGACTTTCTTTACCCTTGCACAAATTTATAGATCTTAAAAACACTGATGTTACTTTTGCTGTAATTAGAGCCAGAGATAAAATTTATGTTTTAGCTCGTTCCAGGGATCCATCAATAAATGTGAGTGAAATTCTCTCTCCTCTTGGAGGAGGAGGGCATGAATTTGCCGCTTCCGCCCTTATAAAAAACAGACCTATAGAGGAGGTGGAAAAAGCACTTCAGGAAATTCTAAAAAGAAAGATACGTCCACGTCTGCTGGTAAAAGAGGTGATGCGCTCACCGGTGCCGGTGGTCTTTCCGGATATGTCTGCGGCTGAGGTGAAAAAAATTATGAAAGAGCACAGTATGGATATTGTTCCTGTACAGGAAAAAGATAAGATAGTAGGATCCATCTCCAGAGAAAAGGTAGAAAATATTATATCATACCACTCATCAAGAGTTCCAATCAGGAGTTTTTTGTCGTGGAAGTTCATTAGCATCTCCTCTAATCTTTCTCTAAAGAAAGCTCAAGAAGTAATGATTCAGAAGGAGACACCCTGGCTTTTTGTCTTTAGAGAGGAAAAGCTGATAGGTGTAATTTCCAGTCTTGACATATTTAAAGCCTTGAACAGGGGTTTTTCTCCTTTTCCCGAAGAAAATGTGAAGGAACTGTTGCAAAAAAGGGTTCCCCCTAAAATAATGCGAATTTTATTTGAAGCAGGAAAAATAGCCTCAGAAATGAGATTTCCTATTTTCATTGTTGGAGGTTTTGTGAGAGATTTAATCCTGGGAAATGAAAACCTGGATATTGACCTGGTAGTGGAAGGAGATGGAATTGGCTATGCTAAAAAATTAGCTAAAAGATTAAAAGTTCCTGTTGCTTTATATGAGGATTTTGGGACAGCTACCTTAAATTTAGCTGAAGGTTTTAAACTGGATGTAGCAACTTCAAGATCTGAGTTTTATCCACGTCCGGCAGCTCTTCCCCGGGTTAAACCAGCTCTTTTAAAAGAGGACCTTTTTCGAAGAGACTTCACAGTCAATGCCATGGCCATTAGTATTAATCCTTCTGATTTTGGTAAACTGATCGATTTTTTCGGAGGAAAAAGGGATCTGGAACGGAGGAAAGTCAGAGTCTTGCATCCTCGCAGTTTCATTGATGATCCTACACGGATTTTTAGAGCCATCAGGTTTGAACAGCGATACAGATTTTCTCTTGACGAAGTCACCGAGAGATTGTTAAAACAGGCTTTAAATAATAAGGTATTCAGGTATTTAAGTGGTAAAAGATTAAAGGAAGAGCTGGTTCAACTACTGGAGGAGGAAAGACCTGAAAAATGTGTGCGCAGGATGCATCAATTAGGTATCCTGCAAGAGATTCATCCTAAAATTTCTCTAAATTCCTATCGTGAAAAAATTCTGAGCAGGCTTGTGGATGCCATCGCATTTTATGAAGTTCTCACCGGGACAAAAATCAGGAAATGGCTGATAAGGCTATCGGTCCTCATGGGAAAATGCCAGAAGGAGGAAATAGCAGATTTCTGTAAGACTTATCATTTTACTCGCGAGGAAAAAGAAACACTCAATTTAGCCACTAACCAGGTGAAAAAAATTTTGAGGAAACTAAAATTAGCTCATCTTAAACCAAGTTCTCTTTACTATTTTTTAAAGGACTATCCACCTGATATTTTGATTTTAGCTATGGCAAAAACTGAGGATAATACAGTCAAAAAAAGAATAGCTCTTTATTTTACCCGTCTAAGCAAAGTTGAACTGGAAATAGATGGAAATGATCTTAAGCGTATGGGTTACAAACCGTCACCTCAATTTTCAAAAATACTTGAGGAAACAAAAAAGGCAAAATTAGATGGACTTATAAAAACTCGCGAAGAAGAAATAGAATTTGTGAGAAAAAATTTTTCTCCAGGAGTGGATAAATGAGAATCATTGTACTTTTTTTCTTGATGATAATCCTGTTTTTTTCAATTATCCTTCATGAAATTGCTCATGGACTTATGGCTGAGCGAAAAGGAGATCCAACAGCAAGAATTATGGGAAGAATTACCCTAAATCCCATTCCACACATAGATCCTGTGGGGACAATACTTCTTCCTGGAATAATGATCGTCATGAATATTTTTTGGGGAGGAGTTCCCATATTTGGGTGGGCAAAGCCTGTACCTATAAATCCAAGAAATTTAAATAATCCCAGAAAAGATATGATGTGGATTTCCATCTCTGGGCCGGCCACTAATTTCTTTATTGCCGTTTTTCTTGCCCTCTTATTCCGGATTTTTGCCAGTCCAGGAAGTTTAGGGGGAATTGTGCTTTTTTACGGAGTTAGCATAAATTTGCTTCTTGCTTTTTTTAATCTAATTCCCATACCCCCACTTGATGGCTCCCGTATTCTTTCAGGATTTTTACCTGAAAGATACAGTTATCGCTTACTTCAACTTGAGCCCTTTGGTTTTATCATCCTCGTAGTTTTACTCATAGGGGGCATTTTTAATTATCTTTTTATGGCTTTGTTGAAAGTGGCCGCCCTTTTAACCGGAGCACCTTTCTTTTTTTGGTAAAAAATTACTCCTTTTTTTTCTTTGTCTCAAAAACGTATTTGGTTTGAGGCTGAACCTTAAGGGGGTATTTACCCGTAAAGCATGCTGTGCAGAAATCCTGGGGATTTTTTACACAACTTAAAAGACCCTTTAAACTCAAATAACCGAGTGAATCAGCTCCTACTTTGTCTCTGATTTCTTCAATACCGCAAGTCGCAGCGATAAGCTCCTTTTGAACAGGTGTGTCGATTCCAAAAAAGCAGGGAAATTTTATAGGAGGAGAACTTATCCTGAAATGAATTTCCTTTGCTCCTCCCTCACGGAGAAGTCCGATTATCTTTTTGCTGGTTGTTCCTCTGACAATGGAATCATCTACGAGGACCACCTTTTTGTTTCGTAAAACCTCTCTTATGGGATTTAATTTTATTTTGACCTCCATGTCTCTGACAAATTGCAGAGGCTGGATAAAAGTCCTTCCCACATAATGATTTCTTGTAAGTCCCATAGCGTAAGGTATCTTGCTTTCCTGCGCGTATCCCAGTGCAGCAGAGATTCCCGAATCAGGAACAGGCACCACGATATCAGCTTTAACCGGGTGTTCTCTGGCTAATACTCTTCCCATTTTGACCCTTACTCCATGAACACCTTCTCCAAAGACTATACTATCCGGTCGAGCAAAGTAGATATGTTCAAATATACATTGGGCTTTTCTTTTGGACTCTTCTATTTTGTAAGATTTTATATTCCTTTCATCGATTATTAACATTTCTCCTGGGTTGACTTCTCTCAAGTATTTTGCTCCTACAAGGTCAAAAGCACAGGTTTCCGAAGCTATCAGATAGCTTGATCCTAAAACTCCAAGGACAAGTGGTCTAAAGCCAAGTGGATCTCTTGCTGCAATAAGCTTTTGGTTAAATAGTATGAGGAGAGAGTAAGCTCCTTTAACTTTTCTTAGGGCTTCTACAAGAGCTCTTCTTTTACCCAGAGATTTGTTATATTTGGTAAAAAGGTGTGCAATGATTTCTGTATCCATGGTGGTCTGAAAGATAGAGCCGGATGTTTCTAATTTTTTCCGGAGTTGGTTGGCATTTATCAAGTTGCCGTTGTGGGATATGGCTATCCCTTCGCCGAAGAAGGTAATCAAAAGTGGCTGAGTGTTGGCAAGAGAGATAGACCCCATAGTGGAATAACGGTTATGCCCTATGGCTATATGCCCGGAAAGACTTCCCAAAATTTCTTCATTAAAGACCGTATCTACAAGACCCAATCCTCTGTGAATCAGAACATTAAAACCATCAGATACCGCTATGCCTGCACTTTCCTGACCTCGATGCTGTAAGGCGTAAAGACCAAGGTAGGTAAGCTTTGTGGCTTGAGGGTGATTATAGATACCGAATATCCCACACTCTTCTCGCAAAAGAGAGCCTCCTCTCAAAATTTTATATGATAGAATTTTGATGTCAACTTATTCTGGATCTTATCAAATTTGACAAAGAATGTAAGGTGAGTAAAATTAACAGACTATTACAGACTGCCCCGGGAAGGGAGTAAAATGAAAGTGTCCTACAATCAGCTCAAAAAATTAGTTGATTTTCCATATTCACCGGAGGAGCTTGCCCAGAGGCTGACCGATCTCGGTCTTGAAGTCAGGGAAATAAAATCATTTGGCAAGACAGAAGGGATACTGGTAGGGAAAATTATAAAAGTAAAAAAACACCCCAATGCTGATCGACTTAAAATAGTGGATGTGGATATAGGAAGAGGAAAACTTTCAGTTGTTTGCGGTGCTCCTAACGTGAAAGAAGGGCTTCTGGTACCGGTTGCTCTTGAGGGAGCAGAACTTCAGGGAAATTTTAAGGTGAAGAGGGTTAAAATCAGGGGAGTGGAATCTCCCGGAATGATTTGCTCTGAGAAAGAATTGGGACTGGGAGAAGATCATTCCGGCATCATGGTATTGCCTTCTCATCTTGTTCCAGGAGCTGTACTTTCCGAAGCTCTGGAATTTGAAGACATTGTCCTGGACCTGGAGATTACTTCCAATCGTGGTGATTGTCTTTCAAGCCTTGGAGTTGCAAGAGAAATAGCCGCTTTAACTGGAAGTAAAGTTCACATACCTTTGGCAGAAATTAGCAAGGACAGAATAGTTCAAGAAAAAAACCTGCCAGAAGTAAAAATAAAAGACCTGGGTCTTTGTCCTTATTATGCAGCCCGGATAATAAAAAACGTGAAAATTGCTCCCTCGCCACTTTGGCTTAGGCAAAAGATCCTTATTTTTGGAGGAAATCCGATAAACAATGCGGTGGATGTTACCAACTACGTGATGTGGGAACTGGGTCAGCCACTTCATCCCTTTGATCTTGAGACTATCTCTGGCAGGAAAGTAATCGTACGCAGAGCAAAGGAAGGTGAAAGTATAGTTACTCTTGATGATAAATGCCGAAATTTAACCAGCGAGATGCTGGTTATTGCAGATGAACATAATCCAATTGCGCTTGCTGGCATAATGGGAGGCAAAGATACACAGGTTGAATCTGCTACCTGTAACATACTTTTGGAAGCTGCTTATTTTAACCCTCTTTCTGTAGGTAAAACTTCCCGTAAGCTTGGTTTGATAACTGAAGCCTCTTCCAGGTTTGAAAAGGGAGTGGACCCCGAGATGGTAAAGAAAGCTCTCGACAGAGCTGCATTCCTTATTCAGGAAGTAGCTGGAGGAAAAATTGTCGAGCCTCTATTAGAAGCTGGTAGAGTTCCCACTCGCACGAAAAAGATATATTTCCGTCCTTTAAGAGTAAATAAGATAACAGGTAGCAGGATAAATCCCTCCAGTATTGAGCAGATCCTCCAAAATTTGGGTTTTATGGTTAAAAAAACAAAAGAAAAACATAAATGGGAAGTGAGGGTTCCTGCGTTTCGTCCGGATGTGGAAAGGGAAATTGACCTGGTGGAGGAAGTCTGCAGGCTTTATGGTTATAATAAAATTAAAATTACTTTGCCCTCTCTGGGAATTCAGACCGAGGGAGAAAGTAAGGAAGAGAGACTTCAGGCCAAATTGAGGCTTCTTTTGAGAGGATGGGGTTTTTACGAGGTGATAACCAACAGCCTGGTGGGAGAAAGACTTTTTGAGCTTGCTTTGCTCTGCAGGGAGGAAAGTGTAAAAATTAGAAATCCCCTTTCTCGTGAACTGGAATATTTAAGAATAAAACTTTTTCCCCAGCTTCTTAATGTAGCTTCTTTCAATTACAACCAGGAGGTAAGACAGTTTAGACTCATGGAAATGGGAAAGATATTTACCAGAGAAGAAAAGTTAAATGAGAGAACTTCTCTTGCCGGGGTTATAGTAGAAGAAGGATTCGATTTCTGGAATCTCAAGGGAATAGTAGAGGCCATTTTACAGGAAACTGGAATAAATGATGTGGAATTTCTTCCCGCAAACTTACCTTATCTATCTGAAGAGATGTCCGCTTTTGTTAAAAAAAGAGAGTGGGAAATAGGCTGGTTAGGGAAAGGACATCCAAATATTTGCGAGGCATTTGAACTCCCGGCTGAAATCTACATGTTTGAGCTAAACGTCAACCTGATAGCAGCATTAAGTCAGGAAGGAAAAAAATACCATCCTCTTCCCAGGTTTCCTTCAGTAAAAAGAGATTTATCTATTGTTGTCAGAGAAAATATTCCTGCTTCACAGGTTAAAGAATGTGTTTTAACCAAGGGTAAATGGATTGAGAATATTGAATTTTTTGATATGTATCAGGGAGGCAACATTCCCGCAGGACACAAAAGTCTCAGTTTCTCTGTGACTTTCAGGCACCCCGGTAAGACTCTTACTGATGAAGAGGTAAACTCGATTCAGAAAAAAATCCTTAGAGCTTTGGAAAAAAATTTAGGAGCCACTCTGCGAAGCAAATAAATTGTGTATTTTCCCCTATTTTTAAAAGACAGGGGGCTTGACAGGTATAATAAAAAATATATACTCTTAACTGCCTTATAAGACAATCGAAAACCTTTATTCTTCAGAATAAACCCCACTTGACAGGTTAAAAGATAACAGTATAATAATAAGTGCTCTTTGAAAATTAGGGTAGAGCAGGCAGTCTTAGAAACTGACTTTTTGCCACGGAGAGTTTGATCCTGGCTCAGAACGAACGCTGGCGGCGTGCCTTATACATGCAAGTCGAGCGGAGATTGGTTCTCTGTTTGGGGTAGCCTTCGGGCTATCTCGAACCTGAACCGATCTCAGCGGCGAACGGGTGAGTAACACGTGGGTAATCTACCCTTGAGACCGGGATAACACTCCGAAAGGGGTGCTAATACCGGATAATGTCATCCTACCCAGGTAGGATGACCAAAGGTTGCCTTACGGCTTCCGCTCAAGGATGAACCCGCGGCCTATCAGCTAGTTGGTAGGGTAATGGCCTACCAAGGCTACGACGGGTAGCCGGCCTG
>CAYZYX010000028.1:0-24908 GCA_964482715.1 uncultured Clostridia bacterium | reverse complement strand
TAACTAACATTATGATAGCGTTGGTGATAGCAGTATTTACCTTTTTGACTTATTTTATTGCTACGAGATGGTTCAACAGGGAAAGGCTGGTAGTTGGTCTTTAATAGAAATAAAATTATTGGATTTTCAGAGAGCTATGAGCGAGCGTCCCGAAGCAGACTCTTCGAAATGCTTTGCTCTTCGTCCCTGTTGGGAGCGTATAACAGCGGATAAAAGGCTACACTTTGTTTTTCGCCCAAATTTCCTGCGGCAACTTCTTTTATCCCCAGAACGTTAGCAGAAACTCCGAACCTTGCCTTTGAAAAGGAAAGGCTTATCCTTTTTGAAAAAAGTAAGTTCAACAAAGATAATAGTTGCTATATGAACTCGTTGACTTCGGATATGATAAGATTTTGAATAACTTTAATAATTTAAATTTAGCGACGGTGAAAACCATGAAATAAACAATATGAAATTTAAAAAAGTCATTTATTGGTGAAAGTCAGCAGGAAGTAGATACACCTTTTGTGTCAAAATTGCCCAGAAAGAAGGGTTTTAAGTAAATTGCAGAAATCTTTCCGATAACTGCTGAAGTTGAAGTAGTAGCACCAGCAACTTTGGGGAATTGTGCAGAAAGCTTGAAGACGCCAATTGCTGGCGGGAATTATGAGCATACAAAAATGTATCCTGAATTTGCAGGTACTGCGAAAAGAGAGGTTTTTCAGAAAAATGTCCATCATGTAGCCATACAAAAAATTACTTTGAAATGTGAATAAATATTAAAGAAGAGGTGAAAAATGAATATTAAAACCTTATACAAGGTAAGCTATGGGTTGTATGTTGTTGGTTCTGTAAAGAACGAAAAATATAATGGGCAGATTGCCAACACGGTATTCCAGATAACATCTGAACCACCAACAATAGCTGTAAGTATAAACAAGAGTAATCTAACCCATGAATTTATAAAAGAAAGCAAGGTTTTTGCTGTTTCAATCTTATCAAAAGAAACTCCAATGAGATTTATCGGGCATTTTGGCTTTAAATCGGGAAGGGATACTGATAAATTCAAAGATGTTAAATACAAATCAGGTATAACTGGTGCTCCTGTAGTTTTGGAATACACCATTGCTTATTTAGAAACTGAGGTTACAAATATGGTAGATGTAGGAACACATACCATATTTATTGGCAAGGTTGTTGATGCCGAAATTCTTGGTACTGGTGAGCCAATGACTTATGCATACTATCATGAAGTCAAGAAAGGTAAATCACCGAAGACTGCACCCACATATATTAAAGAAGAAAACAAAAAGGAAACGAAAGGTGTGAAAAAATACAGATGTAAGGTATGTGGTTATGTATATGACCCTGAGAAAGGAGATCCGGACAGTGGAATAGTACCAGGAACACCGTTTGATAAGCTGCCTGATGACTGGGTATGTCCAATATGTGGTGCAGGCAAAGAAGAATTTGAGGAAATATGAAGATGGAAAGATTAACTCATATGGATGAGGAGATAAATTTGTTGAGGATTTAAAGGGACTTTTAACCAAGGTAAAGGCGGAAACTTCCTTAACCCGGAATAGTTAAGGGTTATCCAAAAGATAAAGATTTTCAAGCACTGGATAGATTAGCAAAAGAAACTTTTGAAAGTACAAAAGCTGTATCTCACATGTTCATTGTAAAAAACAGGTAAATATGCAAGTATCCTTGATTTTGAAGACTTTTTCAATCGGATGTCTGCCGGGGTTTAGCCAGGATTTCTCTTATCTCTAAACCAAGAAAATCCCTGGCATAGGCAGGCTTTATCACAACTGCTGTGTCCGCTCCTTCATTGGTTCCAGCTACAGCAATGACTTCTTTGTTAACATCAGTGGCACCGCTTTCTACCGCCATCAATGTAATTTCCACACAAACCTTCATCCCCTGACAGAATCGGTAGAGAGTTTCCCGAATGACTGCATTAAAGGCAGCCGCTCGCTGACCCGATGTAAAGGCAAAGTTCACATCATCTCCAAGAGCATGCAGAGTAGTAACAACCAGAGCCCCTTTTTCATTCAATTTCTTGCGCACTTCATCCTCCATCACCCATCCTTCTTTCTTAAATGCGTGTGAAATTGTAACCACAACGACCCTAACATTGGTATTCTGGAACACATCCAGTGCTTTAAACCCTGTGTTTCCATGAGTTGAAGCAACAACTACCTGGTCAATATCAAGCTCTTTAGCCCTTTTTCTGGCAATTTCCAGCGTCTTTTTAGTATTCTGAGGTCCCGGCTTTTCAAAATAATAGATTTCCTGTTTCATATTGACTCCTTCTTTATTTTACTTTGTTTAAGCTATAGAGTTTTACTTTTTCTTTTACCACTTCTTTTACCCTGGAATAAGCCTTCTGGAAAATTCCCTTTTCGCCTCCTGAATCAATTATGTCATGGACAATTTGAAGATCATCTTTCTCAAAGTTTTCTTTATTCAGACCGTTTTTTATCTCTTGCAGGAAGACTTTTTTTAAAATACTTCCCAGATTAAACTTGTAGAAACCTCTCTTTACGGCTTCTACAACAAGTTCATCAGGAAATCCTGTCCCTCCATGCATGACCAAAGGTACACGACTAAGTTTTTTTATTTTTTCAGCAAGTTCAAAGTCAACACCGGTTTTGGGAGAGGACATGTGGATATTACCCACCGAAACGGCGAGAGCTGAAATACCTGTTTTTGCAACAAATATTTTTGCTTCTTCCGGAGAGGTAAAGTCAGATTTTTGTACAGGTTCTCCCAGAGAAGGAATATTACCAAGCTGACCTTCAACATCGGCTTTCCACTTTTTTGCCTCTTCTACAACTTCCCGGGTCAATTTTACATTTTCTTCAAGGGGAAGGTGACTTCCATCAAACATAACACAATTGAACCCGGCTTCCATGGCTCTTTTTAACATCAAAGGATTGCTGGATTCGTTAAGGATAAAACTTATTGAGACAGGAGATCTTTCTATCAGTTCTTTACCCATTCTGGCAAAACAAATCAGTTTCCTTTCATCCCACTCATCCCTCCGGGAAAATGTTCTGGCGCCAAAGCCAGCTATTATGGGAAAGTTAACCTCTTCTGCTGCCATAACTGTAGCTTCAAGAGACCCATAATCCCAACTTTCAAAATACCCAACAGCATAGTTCCCTTTTTCTGCTTTTTCAAGTATTTCTCTTAAAGGGACAAGAGCCATTTTTAACCCCCATCATTATCTATAGAATTCACTTCAAAATCTTTCTTAGTTCTTCTCCTTCCATAACTTCTCTTTCCAGCAGGAGAGATGCTAACTTCTGGAGTTTATCTTTTCTGTTCTTAAGGATGTTCTTGGCTTTTTGATGGCTTCCCCGTATTATTCTCTTTACCTCTTCGTCTATCTCTATTGCCGTTTTTTCACTGTATTCACCCCGGGTGAAAAAGCCGTCGGTCCTTAAAAAAGTTGGTTGATCTTGTTTGCCAAAAGTTATAGGTCCTAAATTTTCGCTCATTCCATAGCTAACTACCATCTTGCGGGCAATATCTGTTGCCCTTTGCAGATCATTTTGGGCTCCTGTAGATATTTCGTTAAACATTATTTCTTCAGCAGCTCTTCCGCCCAGTAGAACACACAATTTATCGAGAAGTTCTCCTTTAGTCATCAGATATCTATCTTCTGTGGGAAGCTGTAAAGTGTAACCCAGAGCACCTATACCCCTGGGAATAATAGAGATTCGATGAACCTTTTCAGTCGTTGGAAGAGTTTCAGCAACTATAGCGTGTCCCGCTTCATGGTACGCTACAATTTCCCTTTCTTTTTTGTTGATGATCCTGTTTTTCTTTTCCAGGCCTGCCAGAATTCTATCAATGGCTTCTTCAAATTCTTCCATTCCCACTTCATCTTTCCCTTTTCTTGCAGCAAGAAGAGCCGCATCATTTACTACATTGGCAAGATCTGCTCCCACAAAGCCAGCAGTTCTTGCCGCAATTACTTTTAAATCAACATCTTCTCCCAATTTGACTTTTCTGGTGTGAACCCTCAGAATATCTTCCCGACCCTTGATGTCAGGACGATCTACCAGAATTTGTCTGTCAAATCTTCCAGGTCTTAACAGAGCTGGATCCAGAATTTCAGGTCTGTTTGTAGCAGCCATAATTATTACACCTTTTTTAGTATCAAAGCCATCCATCTCAACGAGGAGCTGATTCAAAGTTTGTTCTCTTTCATCATTGATGGATGGCCCCACACCTCTTGCTTTACCAATAGCATCCAGTTCATCGATAAAAATAATGCAGGGAGCTTTCTCCATTGCTTGAGTAAATAGATCCCTGACCCTGGCGGCTCCGACACCAACAAACATCTCAACAAAAGAAGAACCACTTATGTAGAAAAAAGGCACTTTTGCTTCACCAGCTACAGCTCTTGCCAGAAGGGTTTTCCCAGTGCCCGGTGGACCGACAAGAAGAACCCCTTTCGGGAGTTTCCCTCCTAATCTCTGAAACTTTTCAGGAGACTTTAAAAAATCGATTATCTCTTTTAGTTCTTCTTTAGCCTCATCCACTCCAGCTACATCATCAAAGGTTACTTTTACGTCAGTTTCTGCATAAAGTTTTGCTCCACTTTTCCCAAAGGTCATAACTCCCGTTCCGGGCCCTATTCTCCTGAAGAGTACAAACCATATGAAGAAAAATAAAACCAGTGGCAAGATCCATGAAAAGATGTCTCTCATCAGGTGACTCTCGTATATTCCTGTAAATTCTACGTCATGCTTTTCAAGCTCTTTTATAAGTTCAGGATCTTCAACAGGAGTGGTAACAATCACTTTGACCGGCTCTTTCCCTTTAGGTACAGCTTTGATAACACTTTCTCCTATGGCGACACTTTTTATTTTGTCTTCCTTCACCATTTTTTTAAATGTGCTGTAGGGAACATATTGTTTCTCAGGAGAAGGGAAAAATAATTCAACCAGGACAAGCTGAATTAAGACCATAACAAAGAATACAGATACAACGTAAAAAATTGAAAATTTGGTTCTCGGTCTCATTTTTACCTCTCTTGGAATATACTTCTAAGGATTTTATACCTTAGTTGACTGGTTGTCAATTTATAGCCTCCAGCTTTCAACTTCAGGTGGGGTAGGAAATGATTCCAATAAAATTTAGGAATCTAAAAAGCGTTTGTCTTTGATAGAATAGTCGGAAAAGATGAAGCTTCGAATTATTAACGACATTACGAGTACAAGGAAGGATCAAGGCTGGTGTTTTTCTTTAAACAAATCTCAATTCTTTCTGAATTTCCTCTGCAGCCTCTCTGGTTAAGATCAATCGAAGAGGTGTTGATTGATCGAGAGTTTTACACCAGACCGCTATTGTTCCAGGTAGTATTTGAGAGTTGATTATCTTATCCACCATGATTGTTCTTTCGTTCATTCTTTTTTTCTCCTCTTCTATTGCCTTTTTAAATAACCCCTATATTATCGGCTGTTTTATTTTTTTCTTTAACCTCAAAAAGCAAAAAGATCCTGCCTTTTGTGAGAAAGACCGGGCATATTTTTCCTTATTTTTTTCTTGATAATCAAGATTTTAAATTTTTTAGTTATTCTGGCTAACCGATCTATTGTTGGCCCTGGAATAGGTTCTGCGTTTTGGTTTTTTCTTCATCCTTACCCGAAAAGTTAAAACGCTCAGGTAAAGCTATGACTTTGGCTCCTTCATGAGCTGCTTTCTCTATAAAGCTTTCCGCTTTTTCCAGATTTTATTTTCTTATCATTAAAAGAGGTCATCTGGATTGCAGCTATTTTAAAGAGCCTGTTATTTCTTTTCATAGAATAAACCTACCTCAGAATTTTTTTCACTACTTTGGCAACAGCCTGACCCAGTTTTTTGTGCTCGCTAACCTCAAAGTGGATTCCATCTATATCACTGGAAACAATTATTTTAGAAGTATCTAAAAATTCACATCCACATTCATCAGCAACTCGTTTAAAATGGTAGGAAAATCTCCGTGATTTTTCTTCTGCTCCTTCAAATTCCTCTGCGAATTCCGTAAGTTTTCCCACAGGCGGGGGAGCCATCAAGAGAACTTTTGGTGCTGCTCCTCCCGGACCTGCTTCACTTTTTTGAACTATATTTACCAGAACCTGGGCTCCATTAGCAATATCAAAAGCAGAAAGAGAGAATCTTTTTTTCAAATCATTGGTCCCAAGCATTATTATGACAAGGTCAATTGGATGATGGGATTCAAGGCAGGGAATAAGGTATTTTTTACCATTTTTATAACCCTCAATGGGATCATCCCAGACGGTGGTTCTTCCGTTTAATCCTTCTTCAATTATTTCATAGTTTTCTCCCAGTTCTTTTTGCAAGATCCCTGTCCATCTTTCCTCTTTGGAGTATCTTTCCTTGGTAGCGGGATTGTAACCCCAGGTATTAGAATCACCATAACAAAGAATGGTCTTCATCTATTTGCCCTCCTCATTAATAACATTCATATTTTAATCAAAATTAATTAGATCTAATATTACCACAACATGCTAAATTTGCCAACACGCCCCCTTTCTAACATTGGGACAGTTTTTACCCATATCTTTCTCTTTAGACTCCCGGGTATCTCGCAGGAGGTGTGCCTCGCACAGGTTTTATCTTACCTATTATTTTAGTGCAGCTTGGCCTTTTCTTTTTGTGGGTACGAAAGTGGCTACCATGTAAAGGCCGGCTGCTCACCAAAAAGAGACTTCCTTGCAAGGTATCTCCGGGAGCTTTTATCTTTATGAGAAAAAGTGTCCCAATTTAAGGCCCTCTTTTTATTTTTAACCAAATTTTAAGTTGGTATGATGGGCTTTTTTTAAGAAATTCTGGAATTTTTTCCGAAACTGGAGATGTATGTGATTGACACTGGAGGTTTATCAGCTATTATAGTAGTTACCTTAATTCAGATTAAAAAGTGTAGCTTATGAAAAAATTCACTTTAAAAGGGGTAAGGGGGGCCTCCACCAGAATTAACTATGAAGCCTCTCTTAACGAGCAGCAACTTGAGGCAGTAACGGCAGGGGGAGGACCTATTCTCGTAATTGCGGGAGCAGGAAGCGGAAAAACAAGAACTATTACCTACAGAGTAGCCTGGCTTCTTGATACCGGTGTTAACCCGGAGAAAATACTTCTTGTAACTTTTACCAATAAAGCCGCAAGAGAAATGCTTCACCGGGTGGAGCACCTTCTATCAAGCGAAGTTAGAAAAATATGGGGCGGAACATTTCACCATATTGGGAACCTTATTCTTAGACGCCATGCCAATCGCTTGAGTTATGATAACAACTACACCATAATTGACAAAGAGGATTCAAAAGACCTTTTAGATTTATGCCTCACAGATCTGAATATAGATTGTAAGAAAAAAAGATTTCCCAAGACCGAAGTTCTTTCTGACATTTTGAGCTTGTCGATCAATACAGGACAAAAAATAAGTGATATAGTAATGAAAAAGTACCCCTTCTTTGAGCCTCAACTTGAGGATATCCAGCGCGTATTAAAACAGTATCAGGTCCGCAAACAAAGACTCAACTTGATGGATTTCGATGATCTTCTTTTTAACTGGAAAAAACTTTTTCTGGAAAATCCTGAGATTAAAAAGTTTTATTCTGAAAATTTTCTCCATATCCTCGTTGATGAATATCAAGATACCAACAAGCTTCAGGGAGAGATTATAGACTTAATGGCTTCATTCCATCGTAACTTAATGGTGGTAGGGGATGATTCTCAGAGTATATACTCCTTCAGGGGAGCAAATTTTGCCAATATAATTGATTTTCCCAAGAGATATCCGGATGCTAAGATATTTAAACTGGAAATTAATTACCGTAGCACCCCTCAAATACTTTACCTTACCAATTTTATTATTGCGGCTAATAAAAAGCAATTTCCTAAAAAATTGCGTCCGGTAAAAAAAGGAAGTTTAAAGCCAGTAGTTATTCCCTTGCGGAGCGTTAGTCAACAGGCGGAATTTGTTGCTGAAAGGATCCTGGAATTAAGAGACGAAGGTAGAGAGCTAAAGGATATAGCCGTTCTTTACCGCTCTCACTATCACTCTCTGGAGATTCAGATGGAACTTACCAGACGGCAGATTCCTTATGTGGTAAGATCTGGTTTGAGGTTTTTTGAGAGAGCCCACATTAAAGATATCACCGCCTATCTTAAGATTTTAGCTAACCCCCGAGATGAGCTTTCCTGGAAGAGACTTTTTAAAATGCTAAAAGGAATCGGGAACGTGACAGCAGACAGAATATGGAAAGACATCCAATCAAGTGATCAGCCTTTGGAAAGAATAAAATCAAAGGAGATTTTAAATCTTTTCCCCAGGAGAGTTTCTCCTGACTGGTCAAGATTTGTCAGTATCATTTCATCGTTGCAGGAACCTTCGCTGCAGAAAAATCCTGGAGGCATGATACAGTTTATCCTTCAGAAGGGTTACAGCGATTACCTTAAAAACAACTACCCTGATTATGAGGAAAGAATTGAGGACTTAAATCAGCTTTCCAGTTTCGCGCGTGATTTTTCCTCTCTCAGAAGTTTCCTTTCTGAACTTGCTCTGCTTGGTAGTGTGGAATCAGAAATGGTGGTAACCGGTGGCGATAACGAAGATGAATGTGTGGTCCTTTCCACAGTGCATCAGGCAAAGGGCCTGGAATGGTCTGTTGTTTTCATTGTTTGGCTTGCTGATGGTCGCTTTCCGGCAGCTAAGTCTTTAAACAAGGAGGAAACTCTGGAAGAGGAAAGAAGACTTTTCTATGTGGCTGCTACTCGAGCGAAAGAGGAACTTTATCTTTGTTATCCCATAATTGGCGGCAACTGGCGGCAGGCAGTCCTCATGAAGCAATCCCGGTTTTTAAAAGAAATACGTGAAGATGCTTACGAAGAATGGATTATAGATGATGAAGTGGAGCTTCTTTTAGAAAGATTGGAAAGAAAAGATTATTTCTTGGACTAATCTGCTCCTATCTTTAAGTTGGGCTGGACCTCCAGACTATAAGTAGAAACCTTTCCTTGTCTCAATTTTTCGAATCCAAGAGCGGCAACCATAGCAGCATTATCTGTGCACAGGATGGGAGGAGGCACAAATATCTGGATTTTGCTCTCAGAATTCTCTCGGATAAAATCTCTGATGAATTGATTGGAAGCAACTCCACCCCCCAGCACTACTCTGTTTGTTTTTTTGATTTTGACAGATTCTTTTATACGTTGCCAGATGATCTTTGCTATTTGAAGCTGAAAACTTGCAGCAATGTCTTCTACAGGAATCTTCTGTTTTTTTTCTTTTAATTTTTTCACCTTGTAAAGGACGGCAGTTTTTAATCCACTAAAACTGAAATCCAGTGTATCTTCCTTAAATTTAGGAAAAGGAAGATCTATCTTGAATGGATCTCCTCTTTTTGCCACTTTTTCAATTACAGGTCCTCCGGGATATTCCAGATTCAGGATTCTGGCTACTTTGTCAAAAGCTTCACCTACAGCGTCATCTCTGGTGGAACCAAGAAGCTCGTATTCTTTCTTCTCCGAAAGATAGACAAGTTCGGTATGTCCTCCGGAGATCACAAGGCCAATAAAAGGAGGAGAAAGAGAAGAATCCAGAAGAAAGGCTGCCCAAAGATGAGCTTCCAGATGATTTATTCCTATAAGCGGAATTCCCAAAGAAAAAGATATTCCTTTGGCCACCGTTACTCCCACGAGTAGTGAACCTGAAAGTCCTGGACCCTTCGTAACAGCTACAGCATCTATATCTTCAAGTCTTATTTTGGCTTCATCAAGGCATTCTTTCAGTAAAGGAAGGATCACTTCAAGGTGTCTTCTGGAAGCTACCTCTGGAACTATTCCCCAGAATTTTTTATGTAGTTCCAGTTGGGAAGCTATCAGATTAGAAAGTATCTTGTTTCCATCCTCAACCAGGGAAACAGCCGTTTCATCGCAGGAGGTTTCAATTCCCAGTATGAGCATCAAGGCTCCTTTTTAAAGGAAGAAATTTCCTGAAGAATAAAGTTTATTACGGCTGGAAGTTTTTCTTTTAGAGGAGGAGATAGTTCCACACCCCACTTTATCTCTCCTGGTTCCACTCCCACAATAACAACATCAACCGTAGGTTTTTCGAGTCGAAGAATGTCAATAATGTTGCTAATATTTATTTCGTGCAATGAGAAAATTATTCTCTCCTTTCTTTCTATATCTTCTGGCAGGAGGCGGTATATGTCTCCTGCTTTTCCCCCTCCCTCTACAGCATCTACAAGGATAATTTTTTTTCTTTCGGCTATATAAGAGGGAAGATAAAAAGTGGCAACTCCCATGTCTATAACTTCAACATTTTTTGGGAGCCTTATTTTTTCGAGCTCCCTTATTACATGAACTCCGACTCCCTCATCTCCTAATAGTATATTTCCTATTCCTATAATTAATATGTCTTTTCTTTGAGTTTTATTTTTCATCAAAAAGCTTTTTGTTAAAAAGAAATCCCGCTGGTTAATATAGCAAATACCAGGAGAAGGTGTCAAGTTACTGGCACCCTGAAGACAGAACATCTTTTATACTATCCTGTGCTGAAATTGGAACATTTTTTCTCACGAAGATAAAGGCTCCCAGATACCTTGCAAGGAAGTCTCTTTTTGGCGAGCAGCCGGCCTTTACATGGTAGCCAATGTTGCACCCACAAAAAGAAAAGGCCTGCTGTACTTAACTTTTAAGTGAGATAAAACCTGTGCGAGGGCATCTTTTTTGCCCCGGGAAAGCAGCGAGCGAAGCTATGTCAGCGGGGAATATTTTCCTCTCAATTCACTCCGAGATACCCGGGAGCCTAAAGAGAAAGATATGGGTAAAAAGTATTCCAATGTCAGCCCTGTGTTTTTGACTTGGAAGCTTAATTTGATATATTAATTTAAGAAAATGATGGCACGGAGTATAAAAAATTGGCCCGAGGATGACAGGCCTATAGAGAAGTTATTTAAATTTGGTGAGCACACTCTAAGTAATACTGAACTTCTGGCTATCCTTCTTGGAACCGGCAACACCGGGGAAAGTGCGGTGGATCTTGCCCGGAGGATTTTGAACAAGTTCGGGAGTCTTCGTAACTTGGCTCACACCGATCTTAGCAGTTGGCAAGAATTCAAAGGAATTGGTAGAACTAAATTAGCCAGAATAAGAGTTGCTATCGAAATAGGACGGCGTCTGATTACAGAAGAGAGAAAAGTAGAGGGGAAGGCCAGCTCTCCAGGAAGAGTGGCAGAGTTTATGATGCCCCGCCTGCGTGATCTAAAAAAGGAGGTATTTAAAGTTCTTTTTCTTGACGCTAAAAATAATATAGTGAAAGTAATGGAAGTTGAGGAGGGAACTGTGAGTCAGGCTAACCCTTACATAAGAGAGATAATATTCCACAGTCTTCAAAATTTTGCTGCAGGAATAATCTGCTGTCATAATCATCCTTCAGGTGATCCCCAACCGAGTTCAGAGGATAAAAGATTTACCTATAAGCTAAAGGAGGTAGCTGAAGCTATGCAAATAAAATTGGTAGATCATATAATTATTGGCGATAACACCTATTACAGTTTTGCAGAAAAGGGTCTTCTTTAAATTTATAAATCAAATATAAATCAAAGAGGAGAACAAAATGCCCAAGACATCAATGAACCTGGAAGAAAATTTAGCGGGGCTTTTATGTTACGTGTTAGGCTGGGTATCTGGAATTGTTTTTTTATTACTGGAAAAGGAAAACGAATTTGTAAGATTTCATGCTTTCCAGTCTCTTTTAACTTTTTTACCTCTTTCTGTAATAGCCTGGATACTGAGACATATACCCATCGTTGGATGGGTTCTTGCTGGACTTGTATGGATATTGATCCTTATACTCTGGTTGGTATTAATGTTTAAAGCCTACAAAGGAGAAATGTATAAACTCCCAATCGTGGGAGATATTGCCGAAAAACAGATAAGAGGTGGGGTCTGATTTAATAATGGGGATTAGATTTCTTCATACAGCTGATATTCATTTAAAGAGAGATGACCCATACCGTCTGGATGTTCTCTCCTGGATACTATCTAAAGCAAGGGAAATTGCAGATGGTCTAATTATAGCTGGTGATCTTTTCGAAAGTGACTTGGATGCAACTTTCTTGCGTCCCCGAATAAAAGAGATATTTCAGTGTGGAAAGGAATTTCCTGTTTTGATTATTCCTGGAAATCATGACTTTCAATCCTTCTCGTCTGATACTTATTATGGTGACAACGTCTTTTTATTTTATGGAGAACCTACGCATATCACTATTAAGGAAGTGAAAATTCTGGGTGTTCCCTTCCAGCCGGAAAGGGAATTTTCACAGTTAATGGGAAAAATTTCTCCAGAAGAATACTTTGATATTGTCATAGCTCATGGGACTTTCTACCATCGTGCCTGTTCCCAAATATACATGGAATTAGGAGAGGATTCCCGTTACATGCCAATTTTTAGTTGGGATATTGAGGAGAAATTCAAAATAGGCTATCTTGCGCTCGGACATTATCATTCAAAGTTTACACACATACCCTGTGGGCAAACACAGGTTATTTATCCTGGCTCTCCTGTAGCTACCAGTAGAAGATCGGTGGGGGAGAGATTTGTGTCTCTTGTAGAGATTGAAAAAAATAAGAAAATTACTGTCCAAAAAGTAGCTGTAGAACCATCGGTTTACTGGAAAGTGAGGGAATGGATGGTTTTTCCGGGGAGAGAAAAGGAGATACTTACTCAAATTGAAGAAGAGATTGAAAACCTGAGTAATAATCAGATTATGCTTCGAGGAGAAATCAGGGGATTTATAAGTCTGGGAGAACCAGAATTTAGAGAGGAAGTTAAAAGGATTGAGAATAGGTATCAAGCTAAATTTCATCACATTGAACTCGTCTCCCGGGCCAGATACTGGATAGAATTGACCAGAAATCCCACTATTAAGCTGTTTTTGGAAAAACTGGATCAGGCAAAAAGAAAAGATCACATAAAAAAAAGAGCCCTTGAACTTACACTTACTGCTTTAGAGAAATTAAGAACATGAGGATAAGAGAAATTATAATAGAAAACTATGGTCCCGTAAAAAAGTTTTACAGAAAATGTCATGACGTTGAACTTGTCTATGGTAGCAATGAAACCGGCAAAACTGCTCTTATTGATGCCTTAACTACGGCACTTTTTCAGAAGAGGAGTATATTTGACGGGCAGGATCGTTTTCATGACAGCCTCCTCCAGGGAGAGTCCAGGATAACTGTAATAGTTGAGGATCTGGGGAGAGATTATATATTTCCCGGTCAGCACAAATTTGAAAAGATTATTAATCTTCCTCATTACCATCTGGCAAGGCTTTTTATAATTAGAGCCAGCGACCTTTCTTTAAGGGAAGACAGAAAGTGGCAGGATAAGGTAAAGGAATTTTTGTCAGGAATTCCTGTGAACGTGGAAAAAATAAAAGAGAAAATTGGAGAGGAAGTTGGTCTTACTCCAGGTGGTGACTGGAGTGATCGTAGAGCTATTCGCCGGAAAAGTGAAATTGAAGAAAAAAGGAAAAGACGAGAAGAACTTCTTGCGGCTATTGAAAGATTAAAAGAGATAAGAGAAAAGGAAAAAAAATTAAAGGAAAAATCAGAGAAGAAAGCCTTTTTGAAACAAAAGCTTGAAAAAATAAAACTTTTTAAGGCTTACAAAAAAAATCAACAGATTAAAAAAGCCTATAGCAATTGGTTGAGAAATAGTGAGATTCTTGAGAAATACCACAGGTATGATGAAGAGGATCTGAAGACATGGGAAGAAAAAGAAAATCAATTCAAAGCTCTACTATCAGATCAAAAAAGTAAAAGGGAGTATTTAGAACAGCTGAAAGAAGAGTTAAAAAGGAAAGAAAGAGAACTTTCTAATCTTGGTATGGAAAAAGAAAATTTGTTAAAAGAAAAGGATAGAATTTTAAGGCTTTCACTGATTCAGGAGGTTAAAGAAATCTTAGCTCGCAGAAATACAGCGCTTAGCAATATTATAAACCTGATATATCTTAGCTTCTTTGGTGCAGTTCTTGCTGGAATCTCTCTCTTTTTTTTGCTCAAAAATCTCTGGAAATCCGGTAGTTTAGTTTTGATGGGAGCAGGAGCTTTGATTTTGATTTTTGTTTTTGTAACAAATGTAAAAAATCTAAATCTCAAAAAAAGAGAGGAAAACACCTTGATGAAAGGAAGAGAAATTTGGCCAGATTGTCGATCTTTGACCGAACTTTTAGAAAGATATGACCATCTTAATTCAAAGATCTCCCAGATTGAGGCAAAAATACAGTATTTAATTGGTGATAAGGAGAAGATTTTTTTGCAGCAACAAAGAAAAGAAGAGGAGTTGAACATAATAAAAAGCGAGATTGAGACTACGTTAGATGAAATAAAAAAGATGAAGAACAAAACAGGTCTTTTTTCTGTAGCCGAATTTGAAGATAAGATGAGACAGAAAAAAGACATTCTAAACAGGATAAAACTGGCAGAGCGTGAACTGGAAACTCTTATTGAAACAAGTGACTCAAAGCTATGGAAAAAGGAGGCGGAAAGGAAGCTTTCACCACCAGATGGTGCTGAGGAACTTGGAACAGAGGAGGACCTGGAGAAAGAGCTTAACTGGCTAACAGACGAGATTGAAGATTTAAGTAGACAAATAAGTAGTTTCGTGGGAGGAGAACTTGGCAGGTTAAATATAAAAGAACCTACCCAGATCTGGAGAGAACTTCAGGAAATTGAAGATACTCTTTCTTTTTACCAGGAGGAAAAGGAAGCGGCTTTCCTTGCCTGGGAGATTCTTGATGGGGTAGGTCAAGATATGGACAAGGTATTCGTGGAGACACTTCTTGATGAAAAAGGCGGGGTCAGCTTTTATTTCTGTAAGATAACCTCGGGTGAATACAGGAAAGTTATTTGGGAATCAGGGAACATATTTGTGGAAAGGAAGGATGGAAGCAGATTTTCCGTGGACAGATTAAGCAGTGGGACTCAGGATCAGCTGTTTTTTTCGTTAAGGCTTGGAATTTTAAAAAGGGCACTTTCTCGGGCAGCTTTTCTTCTTCTGGATGATCCTTTTCTAACTTCGGATACAAAGAGAAAAAAGGAACAGGTTGGTGTGTGTCAGAGATTAAGAGATGAGGGATGGCAGATATTTTACTTTACAGTAGATGAGCAACTTCGCGATATTTTCTGTCATAGATTCAATATAGAGCCTGTAATTTTAGGATAAAATCGGGCTAAAAATGAGAAATTTTTGTTACTTTTTTGTTGTTGTTCTTTCTCTTTTGATTTTGAGTGAGGCAGGGAGTTCAAAATACATAACCCAAACCCGTATTCTAATGGGGACTTATGTTACTATAATCTGTGACGGAAGCAGAGAAGATATTAATGGAGCCTTTTCTGTGATTAAAAAGGTGGAAAATCTTATGAGCGATCAGCTTCCAGGAAGCGAGATTTATCTTTTAAATCAGAAAGGTGAAGGGGAAGTTTCTAACTGGACGGCGGAGGTAATTAAGAAAGCTGTTGAATTTTCGCAAATAACCGGGGGGGCTTTTGATATTAGTGTGGGCCCTCTGGTTGATTTGTGGAGGAATGCAGAACTTAGGGGGAGGGTCCCATTCAGCAAAGAGCTGGAAAGAGCACGTTCTCTTGTAGGTTACAGAAACATAGCTGTGGAGAACGGCAGGGTTAAATTGAAAAATGAGGGGATGAGACTGGATCTGGGAGGTATAGCTAAGGGTTACGCAGTAGACAAAGCCATAGGTGTTCTTAAAAGAAGAGGGGTTAAAAATGCTCTCGTGAATGCAGGAGGAGATCTTTTCTGTCTCGGAGAAGGTCCTCATGGCAAGTGGAGAGTGGGCATTCAGCATCCCCGAGAGGAGGGAAAAATTGTAGGAATTATTAAGATAAGCAATAAGGCGGTTGCTACCTCTGGTGACTATCGTAGATATTACGTGATTGAAGGAAGAAGACACGGACATATTATAAATCCCTTTACTGGATGGACAATTCAAGGAAATCCCATGTCGGTTACTATAATTGCTCCCGATACCACCACTGCTGATGCTCTTGCTACAGGAATCTTTGTTTTAGGTCCTGATAAAGGTATGAAAATTATAAATGAGCTTCCCGATGTTGAAGCTATGATAATAGGTGAAGGTATGAGTATCTTTACTTCTCCTGGATGGAGAAATTATTATTAAAAACGAAATTGACTAAATCTATGTATGTTCTATAATAGCCCTATGGCTTCGGTCCCCCAAAGATGGATTTTAAGAAAAGAGGTTGATCAAAACCTTTGTCTCTCGCTTGCTCAAAAATATAAACTCTTCCCTCTGTTGGTTAAGCTTCTTTTAAATCGTGAACTTGAAGAGTTCGAGTTTGAAGATTATCTTAATCCTTCCTGGGATAAACTCCACAATCCTTTTTTGATGAAGGGAATGAGCAAAGCGGTAGAAAGAATTCTTTGTTCCCTGAAGCGTAAAGAAAAAATCTTAGTTTATGGAGATTATGATGCAGATGGAATTACAGCTACGAGCCTGCTTTTAAGATTTATGCAAGACTTTAAATTTCGGTCTTACTACTACATACCCCACCGTCAAAATGAAGGTTATGGTTTAAATAAAAAAGCTGTAAAAAAAGCTTTTCACAGGGGTATAAAGGTTATAATTACCTGTGACTGTGGTACCTCATCTCTGGAAGAGATTGAATTTGCCCGTTCACTTGATATGGAAGTCATAGTGACTGATCATCATCGAGTAGAAAAAGCCATTCCCACAGATTTTATTGTTATTAACCCGCATCAGCCAGATTGTAATTACCCTTTCAAAGAACTGGCAGGAGTTGGAGTTGCCTTTAAACTTTTGCAGGCTCTCTTCCTTAAACTCGACCTTCCCGTGCAGAAACTCCAGTCCTATTTAGATCTTGTTGCCCTGGGAACTCTTGCCGATGTTGTGAGTTTAAAAGGAGAAAATAGAATCCTTGTTAAACTGGGTCTGGATCAATTGTCAACTTCTACCACACCCCTGGGAATCAGAGCTTTAATAAATGCAGTGGGTCTTGCGGGTAGAAAAATAACCGAAAAGGAAGTAACCCACATTCTTGTACCCAGGATTAACGCTTGTGGGCGCTTATCACTGGCAAAGACTGCTGTGAAACTTATTTTGACCCAGGCTCCCAAAGAAGCCTTAATTCTATCTCGTAAACTTAACAGTGAAAATTCCAGTCGCCAGAGTTTAGAGAAAAAGATGTGTCAGCAAGCAGAAGATATGTTGCCAGAAAAACTAAAACCAGTTTTGGTTTTATCTAAAGAAAACTGGCATACCGGTGTAATTGGACTTGTTGCCTCTTACATCCGGGAAAAATACTATAGACCAACCCTTGTGTTTTCAATTAATGGAGATCAGGCGAGGGGTTCAGCTAGAAGCATACCGGGTTTTTCAATTTTTAAGGCTCTGGAACAATGTAAACATCTTATTACGAGTTTCGGTGGCCATGAGATGGCTGCCGGTTTAACCTGTCCCCGAAAAAATATTCCCTGTCTGGAAGAAAGGTTAAACACCTTTGCTCTTGAGGTGCTTTCGCCAGAAGATTTTATTCCGTCCCTTTTTTTTGACAGTAAACTGGAATTGGAAAACTTAAGCCTGGATCTTTTGGAGAAACTTGATGTACTTTCCCCTTTTGGTCCAGGGAATCCTCCTCTCCTTTTTCTGGCATCTTCGGTGAAAATTCTCTCTCTTATGCCTATTAACAGAGGGATGAAAATTATTCTTGGTAGTCACGAGGGTAAAAAAGAATTTGAAGCAGTTTGTTTTAGTGTTTTTGGTGAAAACGAAAGAAAAATCGCTCCCGGGGATTTAATTGACATTCTTTATGTCCCTTTTTTACAGAAATGGCGTGGAAAATCCAGTATACAGCTGGAAATAAAAGATTGGAGGAAAACATGCTTGATCTAAAAGAAAAGATAAGAGAGATACAGGATTTTCCAAAAAAAGGGGTGTCTTTTAAGGATATTACCCCCTTACTTCAGGATCCAGGATCTTTTACAGAGGCAGTGCGTAGAATGGCCGACCATTACAGAATGCGAAAGATGAATTATATTGTTAGTCCTGAATCTCGAGGATTTATCCTGGGAGCAGCTTTAGCTTACGAGCTTGGAGTGGGATTTGTGCCGGTCCGGAAACCAGGAAAACTACCTTATAAAGTGGAAAGAATAAGCTACGATCTGGAATACGGGAAGGACCGGATAGAAATTCACCAGGATGCCATTAAACCAGGGGATAAAGTTCTGGTTTTTGATGATGTGATAGCCACAGGTGGGACAGCCCGGGCCACCTGTAAGCTGGTGGAGAAGTTGGGAGGTAAGATAATTGGAGTGTGCTTTCTTATAGAGCTTACTTACTTAAGGGGAAGAGAAAGGCTGGCCGAATATGATGTTTTTTCTATAATAGAGTATTGAGTTTAAAGAATGTTACTTTACAGACTTTTAGTTGGAAATTTTGAGGTGAATTGTTATGTACTGGCAGAGGGTAAAAATGGAAAGGGAATTATTATTGACCCTGGAGACGAGGAGGGGTTTATCTTAAATAAAATTCGAGAAGATAACCTTGATATACTCTATATAGTTGCAACTCATGGCCATATTGACCACATTGGTGCCATTGAATCTGTTGAAAAAGCTACAGGAGCAAAGTTTTTGATTCACAGTCTTGATGTCCCCTATTTAAAGGACCCCAGATTAAATCTTTCTTATCTTACAGGATATCCCCGAACGTTCTTTCTCTCTTATACGCCAGTTGAAGACAGAGATGAGCTTCAAGTTGGCTCTCTTAGAATAAGAATTCTGCATACCCCTGGTCATACCCCCGGGAGCATTTGTTTGAAAGTGGATAAGTGTGTTTTCAGCGGAGATACTCTTTTTGCCGGGGGTATAGGTAGAGTTGATTTTCCTGGAGGGGACTTTGCAACTCTCAAATCTTCCATTAAGGAGAAGATTTTTGTTTTACCTCCGGAGATAAAAGTTTTGCCAGGTCATGGTTCTGAAACTACCGTGGGAAAAGAGAAAAAGGATAACCCTTTTATTCGAGAATGAGTTCAATACTAAAAGGAAAAAATATAGTTCTGGGAGTAACGGCGAGTATAGCAGCCTACAAGGCGGCTGAAATCGTGAGTTTGCTCCGGGAAAGAGGAGCCAGTGTTTACCCCATAATGACCAGAGAGGCAACATTTTTGATTCATCCTATCACTCTGAAAACCCTTGCTGATCAAAAGGTGGCTACAAGACTTTTTGACCAGGAACCTGTAATAAAACATATCTCTTTGTCTAAACTGGCTGATCTTGTGCTCATTGCACCAGCCACAGCCAACATAATTGGAAAAATAGCATCGGGAATTGCCGATGATCTACTCACCACCACTGTAATGGCCACCTCTGCTCCTGTGGTTATAGCTCCAGCAATGAACGAGAAAATGTATTCTAATCCTGTAGTGCAACGAAATATCTCCGACCTTAAGGCTCTGGGATACAGGTTTATAGGTCCTGAATCAGGAAAATTGGCCTGTGGAGAGGTAGGAAAAGGTAGAATGACTGAACCACAAATCATTGTAGACTATGTAGAGAAGATATTTTCCTTTTTGAAAGATCTGGAGGGAAAATCGTTTATAGTGACCGCAGGTCCAACCAGGGAGCCCTGGGACGAGGTCAGATTTATAAGTAATTACTCTTCGGGTAAAATGGGTTTTGCCATTGCGGAAGAAGCTCAAAAAAGAGGGGCAAAGGTTATCTTGATCAGTGGTCCAAGTACTCTTGAACCCCCTCCCGGGGTGCTTTTTTATCCTATCAAAACCTGTGAAGAAATGAGAGCTAAAGTGAAGGAATTTTTCCTTCAGGTTGATGGGCTTATAATGGCTGCCGCACCGGCAGATTTTCGCCCTTCGGTTCGAGAGAAGGGAAAGATAAAAAAAGAAAGTAGTGAAAAGGTAGTTTTAGAATTGGTGAAAAATCCGGACATTCTGGAAGAAATGGGAAAAATAAAAGGGAAAAAAATTCTTGTAGGATTCTGTGCAGAAACCCAAAATTTGCAGGAAAGAGCAAGGAAAAAACTCAAACAAAAGAATTTAGATCTTATAGTTGCCAATGACCTGACTCAACCAGGAGCAGGATTTGAAGAGGATACAAATAAGGTAATATTTATATATCGAAAGGGAGAAGTTAAAGATTTTCCTTTAATGAGTAAAAGAGAAGTGGCAAGAGAGATTTTAAATGAAGTAAAAAAGATCATGAACGATACAAAGTGAACATTTTCTTGAAGAAAAAAAATAGACTGAAATTTAAGTTTTGGCTCTTTGTGATAGGTGGGTGGTTATTATTTTCATCTCTTCTGCCTGGAGATAGCGCAACCTCTCAAGTATGGCTGGTGAAGATGGAGGGGACTATCTCTCCTGCCACCGTCGAGTATTTTAAAAAGGCTTTAACCCAGGCTAAGGATAAGAATGTTTATTGTATCATTGTTCAGCTGGACACTCCAGGAGGGCTGGATATCTCCATGCGAGAGATAGTTAAACTTATAATGAACAGCGAAATACCAGTGGTTGTGTACATTGCTCCCAGGGGTGCGAGAGCAGCTTCTGCTGGTGTTTTTATTGCTCTTTCTTCTCACATCCTGGCCATGGCTCCGGGAACTAATATTGGTGCTGCTCACCCAGTGTCACTCTTGGGTGGAATGGATGAAACTATGGAGGAAAAGGTGGTAAATGACGCTGCAGCTTATATCAGAGCTATTGCCGAAAAAAGAAAGAGAAATGTGGAGTGGGCTGAAAAAACTGTAAGAAAAAGTGTTTCAGCTACAGCCGAAGAAGCCTTAAAATTAGGAGTAGCCGATATTATTGCCGAAAACGAAGAGGAACTTCTGCACAGATTGCAGGGCAGAAAAATTTCTATAGATGACAGGGAAATTGTTCTCAATACAAAGGGAGCAAAGCTTTATATCTACGAACAGAGATTCAAGGACAAATTCCTCCAGAAGCTTTCTGATCCCAACCTGGCTTATGTACTTTTAATGATTGGCATATGGGGAATAATCCTGGAGTTTTTTAACCCCGGGATCTTACTTCCAGGGATAGCAGGAGCAATTTGTTTAATTTTATCTTTCTTTGCTCTTCAGATTCTTCCTTTCAATCTAACAGGTCTTTTACTTATTCTTCTGGCGGTGATTCTTTTCATACTGGAGGTAAAAATAACCTCGTACGGTGCTCTTACTATTGGAGGAATTATAGCTCTTACTCTGGGTTCTTTGATGCTTATTGAACCATCAGCTATTTACCTTAGCATAGGCTGGGAGTATATTGTTGCCGGAGTAGGGATAACGGCTTTACTTTTTGTCTTTATTATCTTTTATGCTGTAAGAGCTCAACTGAAACCCCCGGTAACCGGTGAAGAGGGATTAATCGGTAAAGTAGGGGTTGCCAGAACTGATCTTAATCCCAGGGGTAAAGTTTATATTCATGGAGAACTCTGGAATGCTGAAAATACCGTTCCCGAAAAAGTAATTAAGGCTGGAGAGGAGGTGAAGGTTTTAAAGATAGAAGGAATGAAGCTTTTTGTTAAAAAAAAGGAGGGTTAAAATGGGAGTAATTGTATTTTTGGTGATTGTAGTTATTATAATACTTCTTGCCTCTATAAGGGTGGTTACTGAGTACGAACGAGGGGTTATCTTTAGATTGGGAAGACTTATTGGAGTTAAAGGTCCGGGACTTTTTTTTCTCATACCTATAGTGGATAGGATGGTTAAAGTGAGCCTTAGAACTATAAATTTTGATGTTCAACCTCAGGAAGTCATAACCAAAGACAATGTTCCTGTCAAGGTAAATGCGGTAGTTTATTTTCGTGTAATTGATCCGGCTAAATCGGTAGTGGAAGTTGAAAATTATCGTTTTGCAACCCTGCAGATTGCTCAAACCACACTCAGAGGAGTTGTAGGTGAGGCTGAACTTGATGAACTTCTCTCTCAAAGAGAAAAACTCAATGAGCGTCTTCAGAATATAATTGACCAACAAACCGATCCCTGGGGAATCAAAGTTTCAACAGTAGAGGTAAAGGAAATAGAGATTCCTGACTCAATGAAAAGGGCAATGGCAAGACAGGCAGAGGTGGAAAGAGAAAGGAGGGCAAAAATAATATCAGCCCAGGGAGAGTATCAGGCTGCGGAGAAACTGTCTCAGGCAGCCCAGATTATTGGTGAATATCCTCAAGCCATCCAGTTAAGGTACCTGCAGACTTTATCAGAAATAGCAACCGAACAAAATTCTACTATTATTTTTCCTCTTCCACTTGAGCTTCTCAAAGCCTTTAATCAAATTACTCTTAAAGGTAGTAAAGGAAAAAAAGCCGAGTAGTATTTTGAATGATGAAAATAATAGCTATGCTGCTTATGGGAACATTTGTTGCTATTCTTTCAGGATGTGAATACAAAGTGCAAGCTCCTCTTCCCTCTTCAACATCCAGGATAGCTATACCTTTATTTGTTAATGATACTTTTAAGGAAGATCTGGCAACAGTTATTACTGAGGAGGTTATAAATCAATTTATGCTAAAAACTGGTATGGAAATTGTGGAGGAGGGAAAATCGGATTATATTTTAAAGGGGACAATTATCCAGTATACCACAGAGCCTTTAATAGAAATAACAAGTGACATAAGTGAATACAGGGTAAGAATAGAAGTTTTAGTTACTTTATTTTCCAGGAGGGATAATGAGACTATCTGGAAAGAAAAGATAAGCAAGTATGCTACATATTCAATGTTAAAAACTGGTTCTCTTCAAACCGAAGAAGAGGCCATAAAAAAAGTTGGCCAAATGATAGGTGCAGAGCTTGTGAATTTAACTTTGAAAGGTTGGAGAAAGTGATGGAAATAAAATTCAAAAAGCCCTTATCCCTGAAAGACAACATCTTTCATTACTGTCCTGGATGTGGTCATGGAATTATTCATCGTCTTATATGTGAGGTGGTGGATGAGCTGGGAATTAGAGAAAAATTAATCGGAATATGTCCAGTAGGTTGCTCTGTGGTAGCTTATGATTATTTTGATTTTGATATGGTGGAGGTTGCTCATGGCAGAGCCCCGGCTGTAGCAACCGGAATAAAGAGATATCTTCCGGACAGGGTAGTTTTTACCTATCAGGGAGATGGAGACCTTGCTTCTATTGGAATTGCTGAAATAATCCATGCTGCAGCAAGAGGTGAGGCTTTTACGGTTATCTTTATCAACAATGCTACCTATGGTATGACCGGGGGGCAGATGGCCCCCACTACGCTCTTAGGCCAAAAAACGACTACTACCCCATTTGGAAGAAGAGCCAGAGTTGAAGGTTATCCCATAAAGATACCCGAACTTCTGGCAAGTCTTGAAGGGGTTTACTATTTAGAGAGAGTAGCTGTAAATAATCCGGCTAACATAAGAAAGACAAAAAAAGCTATAAAGAAAGCGTTTTTGCTCCAGATAGAAAAAGAAAAATTCTCGCTGGTGGAAATTCTTTCTCCCTGTCCTACCTGTTGGCGACTTTCTCCCCTTGAAGCTCTTAAATGGTTGGAGGAACATATGATACCTTACTACCCCCTCGGAGTTATAAAAGATGAAAACAAGATTTCAAAATTTAATTTACCAGCCGGAGGAGGTAAATGAGGAAATCTTTAAGACTTTTAACCTTTGGGTTTATAGGGATGATGCTGGTAGTTTTTTTATCTCTGGTTAAATTTCCAGAAGAGACATTTAAAATGCTCTCTTCCTTAAAAAGAACAATAAAAACAGCTCTGGTGAAAGAAAAGAAAGCACCCGCATATGATGTGGTTACCAGCGCTTCTGTTCGGATAGAAGAAGAAGTTCCTTTTTCCTCAAAGAATAAGTCCTGATTAAGGCTGAAGACAGCTTTCTATAAGGTCGTTTAAGTGGCAGGTTCCAATGCATATACAGGTGTCAGCTGCCCCATAGTAGATTTTAATTTCCCTGGTGTCTTCAACTATTGCTCCACAGGTGAATACCACATTGGGGACATCTCCAGTTCTTTCGTACGGTTCTCGGGGAGAGATAACGGGGATTCTGGATCTGCCAATCAGCTTAGAAGGGTCATTTAGATCAAAAAGGGCACATCCAAGTCTATAGATTCGACCTCCAGAGGTACCTTTTACACCATGATAGATTTCCAGCCACCCTGCTTCAGTTTCTATGGGCGGTGTCCCCGCTCCTATTTTGTCTGAGTCCCAGAATCCGGGGCGTATCTCCATAACCACTTGAGAGTTACCCCAATAAATTAAATTTGGAGAATAGGAAATCCACATATCTGATTTTGTTCCTGTGGAAGGTCTGTCAAAGCGGATAAAAAGATCATTTATCTTTCCTGGGAAAAGGACAGCATCTTTATTGCCGGGCTGAGATACCAGGGCAATACGTTTATATTCTTTAAAATCTCTTGTTTCTGCCAGCGCAATTCTTGGTCCGTAGCGCGAATAGGCTGTATAAAAAATGTAGAATTTGTCTTCAAAAGGGGTGATTCGTGGGTCTTCTATTCCTCTTTTCTCATAAGTAACAAAAGGTTCTTCTTGACTTGGAAGCATTATGGGTTCTTTTTCTACTTCAAAGTCATATCCGTCTTTGCTTCTGGCAAGGACAAAACAAGATTTTCCTTCCAGTAGTTCTACCCGGAGGAGCAAAATATACTCGTTTTTAAATTTGATGGCTCCCGCATTAAATACTGTGTTACAGGGAAAGGGGATGTCATCAGGGGTAATAATAGGATTTCCAGGGAATCTCTTGACAAGATCTCGAGGGTATCTGTGGATAGGCATAGACCCACTCCTTAGGTTTTACTTTTTACATTGTATATTTATAGAAAAAGGCGAACATGTCAATG
>CAYZYX010000027.1:0-25672 GCA_964482715.1 uncultured Clostridia bacterium | reverse complement strand
GGAGGATACGGTGACTATTGAAGCAAGTGGGTATGCTCCCGGAATAAATATTGCAGGACGTGTGGTCCGCAGAGTTGAAGTTACAATGGAAAGAGATCTCTATGACGTTTTTGATTATGCACTTTTTGCCGACAAGGGCGGGATTGAAATTATTGAAAATGTTTATATAGATAGTTATGATTCCCGCCTTGGAAGTTATGAAGATCAGGCCACCAGTGTGGATGAGGCCCTTGGTATTTCATATGCAAGTTCCAGCGCTACTATTGGTACAAATTCAATATCACCAGGTACGGTGAGTCTGACTGACAATGCTTCTATTTTTGGAGATGCAATGGTAGGTCCGGGGGGAGATCCATCGGTAGCTATTTCAATTACTGATAATGCTAAAATTACAGGATCTAAAGAGGCGATAAATTCTGAGGTGGAACTTCCGGAAGTAATCCCTCCATCACATATTGACTATGATTACTCAGGAACATCGTTAGAAGTAAAAGCTAATAATGTAGTGGAGTTCAATAACCCAGGGATTTATAAATATGATTCTATCAGTGTATCAGGAAATGGTGTAATTAAGATAAATGCTGACGTCGTTTTTTATGTGGAAAGTGATGTACAGATTGAAGTAGATGTAAGTGGAAATGGTGTAATAGAAATAGCAACAGGTTGCTCGGCTACTTTCTATGTGGGGGGGAATATGAAGGTGGCTGGAAACGGGATAGTAAATTGTAATAAGGATCCCACAACCTTAACTATCTATGGCACCGATCAGTGTAAGGAAATCAACTTTGTGGGTAATGCCGATTTTTACGGGGTGGTTTATGCCCGAAAGGCTGAAATAGATGTAGTTGGAAATGGAGGGGTTTATGGGGCACTTTTGGGTAACAAGATTTACATCTCGGGTAACGGTACTGTGCATTATGATGAAGCTTTAAAAGATAGTGATGAATCTTTTCCCTCCTGGGCAAGACATTATGAGGTGGCCCTGTGGCAGGAAAAATAATTGGCTTTATCTTCTCATTTTTATGTTTGTCTGTTTTCGCTACCGCGGGAACTATTTTTGTGCCGGATGATTGTCAGACCATTCAAGAAGCTGTTGAGAAGGCAAAAAAGGGTGATGTTATTATTGTTAAGCCAGGCGAATACGTGGAAAATATCAGGGTAGATAAAGACTATATTACTATAAGATCGGTAGCGGGAGCAAAAAACACTTTTGTCAGAGCTAAAAGTACCGGTCATCATATTTTTGTTATAACAGGTAAATACGTGATTATTTCAGGATTTACCTTAATCAATACTTCTCAAGAGATCGGGAATAAACTATCTGCTGGAGTGTGTCTCCAAACTGCTTCTTTTAACGTTATTTCTGAAAACATTTTTCTCGGCAATGGTTATGGCATCCTGCTGATTGATTCACGAAACAACATATTAAAAGACAATAAGCTGTCTGAAAATAAATATGGTATCTTTTTTGCTTATCTGAATAGTTCTAATCGAAAAAACATTATCAGGGATAATTTGATTTTCAATAATTCTCAGGATGGTATTTGTATGCTTCGCTCGTGGAACAGCATGGTTGAAAATAACAGAATTTTTGATAATGAAGGAGATGCTATTTTATTAAAGGGAAAAGGAGGAAATAACATAATAAAAAACAACTTGGTTAAAAATAACGAAGGGCGAGGTATCAGTATTGATTCTGAAACCCAGAATAATCTTGTTTATCTCAACAATTTTGTTGACAATAAAGAATCATCTTGCGGAAACTACTATTCCAGATTCTATTCTGGATCAAAAATAAAATATGTCTTTAAGGGTAAAACTTTCATAAATTATCTTGGTAATTACTGGAGTGATTACATATTTCTGGATAACGATCAAGATGGAGTCGGTGATATTCCTTATAATCTGATAAATTCTCAAGATTCTTATCCCTTAATGGAAGCTTTCGAAAGCTATGCCATTTTGAAATAGTTTTATATGGTAAGATAGCCGAAAGGGTAAACTATTCGACGAGAATAGGGCACAAAGCTATGGGCCCTTTTAAAAAGGGCTGCCAGGCTACCGAAGCTATCTTACTCTGGAATTTTCAAGGACCCGTTCTATGTCGAATAGGACGGGTTTTTTGTTTGGATGTTCTATGGTTAGGATGAGCGAAGAAGGACAGGTGGCAATGATTATTGTTTTCTTTGTGTTTATGATGCTTATGACTATCTTTTTTAGTTACCTTTATCGTATGAGAATCGAGCAAGAAGCAACCTCCAATTATCAGGATGCCTTAAATGCTTATTACATAGCTCAGGCGGGAATAGAAAGAGCAATTGCCGAATTGAAAAATGATAACAATCATTATGATGACCTGTATGAGCCCTGGGCTAAAGGATTCAAGGAAGAACTTGGCCCGGGTTACTACGATATCGAACTTATCTCGAAAGATAGTGAACAAAAAGAAGTCGGTATTGTAGATGAAGGTTCGAAATTAAACATCAATGTAATCGGAAAGGGTACTTTTAATGAAGGATTGAGTCCCCATGAACTTGATATAAGAGTCCTCGAGGGAATTGATGAAAGAAAACTGGAGGCTATCCTCAACTACAGATATGGTCCTGATGGAGCACCGGGTAAAAAGGGGGTCGATGATGATAAAGACAATAATTTGCTATCCACAGATGGCATAGATAATGATTCTGATGGGGAAATAGATGAAGAAAATGAAGGAGTTGATGAACCTGATGAATTCCGTCCCGAAAATCCGCAAGGAGACGATAATCCTTTTGAAACCCTGGATGAGTTAAGACTTATTCCAGGAATTGGGGAGGTCACCTTTAATCAATTGAAAAATTATATCACTGTTTATTCTTATGATAAAAATATTGATCGTGATGGTAATTTAAGAGTTAATATAAATCATGCCTCGCCTGATAAAATCGCCAGAGTTCTTGAGAAAGCGGGATTAGATGAAAATGAAGCAGCCCAGATAGCTGTAAATATCGTAGACTTTCGGGACAAAGATAACGATCCAACCAGTTACAAAGGGAAACTGGGTATAGAAAGGACACCCTACATCAATGAAGTGATGCCTTTTTTTACTACCTCGGTCCTTATGGCAGTTACTGAGCTTATTAAGGGTGGCGTAAAATATGCAAAAGACAGGGCAAAAGAGGAAATTAGAAAAAGAGTGGGGGAGAAGGCAGGAAAATATATAATGCCCACACTGGAAAAGGCGATTGATGAGGTTACTTCCAGATACGAGGGAGAACTTATAGATCAGGTGAATAAAACCATAGAAAAATACAAATCGGCCAATGAAAGAAAAAAAGCCTCTTTCTGGCAACTGTGGTCACAAAAAGTCGCTTATGCCAGTGAGGGAAGTTTTAAAATGGATATAGAGATCGAATGGATCGAACTTTATAATCCTTATCCTTCTATCTGTCCTCTTGTTGGATGGAAGATAAAAACTTCTCTCAGGAAGCGCAGTCTTTTTGGAGTTGTTCCAGGCAGAGGGTACTGGCTGGTAATTAATGTAGTGATAAAAATGCCGGAAAAGACTATAGGAAAGGAACTTTTAGACAATTTTGGTGATACAGTAGAGCTTTTTAACCTTAAAGGCGTTAAAGTAGATGAGGTTACCTACGAAAATTATGGTTTTCCCTGGAGAGCCTTTGAAAAAAATGATCCCAGAGTTAGAGAATTTGTGGGAACTATTCCCGGAGGTAGTCCCTGGTTTCGGAACTGGTACTACATGCCAAGAGTAGGGGAAGTGAAACCTGAACAGGCCGAGACCAGTTTTTATGTGAAAAATAAACCCTTTGCCTCTATTGGTGAAATTGGATATATACATACAGGAAAACAATGGAAAACAGTGAATCTGGGAAATGGGGGAGAATGGAGGGTACTTGATAGAATAACTGTCTCCTGGCCGGTGGAAAAGCCGGTGAGGGGAAGAATAAACATAAATACAGCCAGCAAAAAAGTACTTGAGTCTTTACCTTACATAGATTCTAAGTTAGCTGAACAGATTATAGATTACTGTGATGGTAAAGATGGTCCATTTGATGAAATAGGAGAAATTGCCGAAGTAAGGGGAATGCAAAAGCTTGGATTCAATGGTCTTGATGACGATGAAGATGGGTATGTGGACGAAGATGATGAGAGAGAGGCTATATTGAGGAAAATCTCTAATTTAATTACTGTCAGAAGCAACTGTTTTACTGCAGTTTCTGCGGGAAGAGTGATTAGAGGTGGAAAAGTTGTAGCGGAAAGAAAAATAAAAGCTGTAATAGACAGAGGCTCTTCTCCCATAAAGATAAAATATTATCGAGAAATATATGAGGAGTAGAGAGATGATCCGCAAACTTTTACCCCAGGAAATTGACCATATACTTAAGGTTATAAATGATGCTGCCAGGGTTTATAAAGATGTGATCCCAGATGATATGTGGAAGGAACCTTACATGTCAGCAAAGAAGTTGAGAGAGGAGATTAACTCTGGTGTTGAGTTTTATGGATGGGAAGAAGAAGGAAAGGTAGTCGGAGTAATGGGGATCCAATATGTTAAGGATGTTACACTTATAAGACACGCTTATGTTTTAACCGGATATCAAAGAAAAGGTATTGGAGGGAAACTGTTAAAACATCTGATAAATTTAGCTAAGTCTTCTGAGATTCTTGTAGGAACCTGGAAAGACGCGATCTGGGCTATCAGGTTTTACAAAAAAAATGGATTTAGGTTGGCGTCAACTGAAGAAAAGGATGCACTTTTAAGAAAATACTGGAATATTTCCGAAAGACAAATAAAAACCTCTGTGGTGTTGAGATTTGGCCAAGATGCGAGATTGACAGTATAAAAAGAAGAAATATATTAAAAATGAAAACAACACATATAAAAGGGGGAGATTAAAATTGTCTACCTGGGCGTTCAGGCGACCGGTAACCCGGTTTAAAGCGGGAGACAAGGTCGAAATTATCAGATCTCTCAATGTTCCAGGTGTAGGAACCTTCCATACAGGTGATGTAGGAGTGGTTAAAAGCGTATCACCTTCAGGGGAGCCATTAATTGAAGTATCCGGTAAAGAACCGTTTTATGCTAACCCCGCTTTTTTAAAAAAGGCAAACTAAAAGGCAATAGATAAATAACTTTGAGAAAAATCAGTGGTGAAAGTGATTGTTTTTTGCTCTGTTGTTTTCTTTAATTGGCCTTTCCTTGAGAGGCCTGAATACTATTCCCGAGTTCATAGAAGGAAGAGGTTGAACTGCTTCGGTGAGTAGAAATTCTCCCTTACGTATCCATTCTTTCAGAATGTTGGCAATTTTACAAGCCTTTGAGTAACTCGAAAGACATCCCGTAGGAACTTCTTTACCCTTTATTACTATTTTTCCGGAATTAAGTTGAGCATAATTTACCTCTCCCAGTGTCTCTGGGCTTAATTCAGGATAAGCTTTGCTGTAATCCACAATCTGAGTATAGATCTCTTCGTCTCTTATTGTGGTATACCTTAGAATTCTCTCATTGAGAATAGGGATGGGTATACCTATACCCACACTGAGAGTTGCCCCATAACCTGTCATACTTGTTCCCTTGAGAAATTCTGGAGTCATTTTTTTTAAATCTCCAATTACAGCTATGGTTCCCGCTGCAACTTTAGGAATGCCTTTTTCAGTACGAGGGACAGTCGGATTATGTTGAGTTCCATGCCACACTATATAACCAACACCCCCGCCCAGGAAAATCTTAGTTCCAATTCCGATAGTTTCGTAATAGGGGTCGTTCATAAGGGGGGAAAGTTGACCACAGGTGGCGTAATTAGCGTTACCGAGATTAGGTTTGAGGACCCCCATGTAGGTGTAAATGACCCTGCTTGAGAGATTAACTGCCACATTATAATTCTGGTAAGCATTTCTCATGTTAAAAAGGACAGCTTCATTAATATCCTTTATATTTATCCAGGTCTCCAGATGAGACCTGGGATAACAATCTGTCCCATAAGTTGTAGCTACCAGCTTTATGTCTTTCCCGGCAACAAGATCCTCTATTACGTGCCCCCCTCCGTATTTGAACTCACCAGGATGTATCTTATTACGGGGATCATCGTCAGGGATAGCTGTGGCTCCAATAAAGATGTCTATAGCAGCAAATCCAGCATAGGCAGGGACGTTATTCAGGTAAACTTTGCCTCCTCCTAATTTTATGCGTGGTTTGGTGTGACCTATGTTTAAATAAGCACCTGAAGAGCACATAGCTCCAAAGGTAGCTGTGGTGACCACGTCTACTTTTTCAGTCGCTTTTTTAATTCCCTCCTCTTCCACCAGGTCTATTATTTCTTCAGCCGTAACCACAACGGCTTTACCCTTTTTTATTTTTTCATTAATCTGTGCTATAGTCTTTGCCATAACCTTTTCTCCTTAACCTAATCTGAATAGCAGTGGTATTTTAAGACATCATTATTATAAAAGCTTTCTTTTCTGTCAATTGAGAGTGAACCGAGATCAGGACAGGTTCCTGGTATCTTTAACCCGAAAATATTTTGTCCGGAATTGATTCAGAAGGAAAATCTTGTTTCAGCCAACCTTCATTTTTTGAGGAGGGAAAATCCTGGATGTGAGAAATATCCCGTTTTCTTTTAGAAGATAAAAAGTCCAGAGAGAAAGGGGAACCTTTTGCCTTTTTCTTAAGGCTTTAAAGTAATCAAAAGCAAGCATTGTTCCAACATGAACCACCCATTGTGCAAGAAGAGGTAGAGATTTCCCACCCCAGGAAGTAAATTTTCTTCCCCAGTAAGCTGTATGTTCAAAACAGGTAGCGTAAAGTTCTTTGTAAACGTCGGTCAGGCATTCTTCTATAAAAAATTTTGTTTCTTTTAATTTTCCCAAAGGGACAAAGAAAAGAGGCATAATAAGAGAAGGGTATTCTTTAAGTTCCTTAACGAGATTTATAGTCTGCTGGACATCACTATCATTTTCTTCAGGAAGACCTGCAATTAAAGTAGCCAGAGGAAAAATGTGGTTTTTGACAAGTACCTCAAACCCTTTTTTTGCAACATCAGGCCATTTTTCAGGCTTCCAGGGTAAAACCTTTCCCCTCATATACATTTTCATTAATCTCACAGAACCCGTTTCAAGCCCTACCTGAAATGCACTGAAGTTGTGTTTATTTAATTCAAGTTCCCTGGAATATTCCTTTACCACTTGAGGAGAAGCTGCTGCAGAACTTAAATTGGCATGCGAGGGAGACACCCTTTTTCCAAGCTTTTTTACCTCCCTTACAAGCTTCACTATTTTTCCACAGGGTATCCATTCGCCTGGTTTATTGCCGTATCTTAACTCATCTTCAGCAAGAAGAGTAATGCTGTTTACATGCTTAGATGCCGCATTCACTTTTGCATCTTCCAGAATGTCTTTTATTGGCCTCCAGGTGTAATATTTCATCATTGGATCACAGAACTGGCAACCCCTATCACAACCCCTTCCTATTTGAACCATTCCCCATAAGGTAGGGTTTTTTATTCCGGTTATTTTTTTTGCTGGGGGAGCCACAACTTTTCTGGGCACGTCTCCTTTTAAAGCATCTCTGAAAAGTTTCTCACCAATTTCTTCCACTTCACCCTCAACAATACAGTTTATGCCGAGCTCTTCTTGTTTTTCCGGAAAGATGTCAAATTGCCAGGTTCCAGGTCCTCCTACCAATATTATTGCTTCTGGATTTTCCTTCCTTATTTTTTTAACGAGGTTCTCAAAATAGAAGTTATTAAAGGGTTTTTTCCCTCCAGATAAGCCTACCATGGTTGAGGTGGCCGGACCAATCCCCAAAGGGTCAATTGTGGTGATGCCGTAAACTTTAGCCTTAAAATTCTGGATGTTGGTTGAATCACAAACAAGCACATCAAATCCTCTGTCTAATAGAAAGGATTCCACTTTTCTTAAAAGAAGATTTGCTATGGCAACTTCGCCTCTCTCATTGGTTGGTGCCGGGAGGAAAATCCTCTTCTCGAAGTATCTTTGAAGGATATAAGGGAGAGAGTTTCTCGGAATACAGGCAACAAAACCCCCGAGACAGGTTAATTTGGGATTAATCAATACAGTTTTATCTGCAGTGAGAATAATATCGGGCATTTTATGCCTCCCGGAACTGGTGTAGATGTTTTCAAATCGAAGATCATCTATATAGAATATTTTTTATATTTAACCACAAAAAAATTTTATTTCTACAAAAAAACCTTTCCCTTCCCGGTTAAGATACCGTAAATTCTGGAAAAATCCATGATCAGCTCCCTCAGTCTTTCTTTGTTAAGCTTATATTGAATCCATTGAGCCCTCTTGTGTTGACTGACAAGTCCCATATTAAAAAGAAGTTTTAAATGATAAGATACGGTGGGTTGAGATAGCTTCATCCTTTCACTTAAAAAATTGACACACTTTTCCTCTTCCGCAATCATCTGGAGCATTTTTAATCTTACCTTGCTACCCAGTACCTCAAATATCCGGGCTAACTTTTCTGTCTTTTCTATATCCGGGATATCCCTTTGGAGAATTTTCCCAGCCAAGGGTTCCTCCTTTCCCTGTAATATTGAATATTTTTTATGTATTATATCACAAAAATATTGGCAGTCAATTGCTCTCTGCAGGACTTTCTTCATTATTAATTTTACTGTTTTGGGGTTATAAGAAAAGTGTTTTGAATTTGAGTAATTTCAAGTAAAATCAAGTAAAAGTTTTTATATCTGAAATAATTCTAAAAGGGAAACAGCAATTAAAAAGTAAGTAGCTGTGCCAACAATATCACAGATGGTAGTAATAAGAGGGGTACTGGCCGTTGCCGGGTCCTTTTTCAGTCTGGTAAAAATAAAGGGTAAAGACATTCCAAGGGTACTACCAATAATAACGTTTATGAGCATCGCAGTTGAAACCACCATGGCGATTTTTATGCCACCTCTAATTATCCCCATAATAGAGATTCCGAGACCCATGGTAAATCCTAATGCTCCAGAGACTAAGAATTCTTTCCCCAAAAGTCGTATCCAGTCATTGAGTTTAACATTTCCCAGTGCAATAGCTCTTACCATGAGTGTGGCTGATTGAGCACCAGCATTTCCACCAGTGTCAACCAGAACGGGAAGAAAAGTGACCAGGACAATATATTTGGCAATGGTACTTTCAAAAAAGCTGATGATTCCACCTGTGGCTACATCCATGAAAAGTAAAATGATAAGCCAGTTTATTCTCATCTTATAAAGTTTGGATAAAGGTGTCTCAATTATATTGGTGATAAAACCTAAAGCTTTTGTCTCGGCAGTTACTCCACCTATTCTCTGAAAATCTTCTGTGTTTTCCTCTTCAGAAACATCAAGTATATCATCCACAGTAACAATGCCTATTAAAATTCCTTTTGAATCAGTTACCGGTAAAGCTACAAGATTGTATTTTTTCACCAATCTCACAGCTTCCTCCTGGTCCTCGCTTGCTAAAATTGAAATAAAGTGCCTATCCATTAAAGAATCTACCTTCTGCTTTGGATCAGCAAGAATAAATCTTCTTATGGGAATATCATCCACAAGATGCCCTTCTTCATCGACCACATAAATCATGTTTATGGTCTCAGCGTCTTCACCGGTCTGACGGATATGTTCGATGGCCTGTTCAACTGTCCAGGAAGGCATAACGGCAACATAGTCAGGAGTAATAAGCCTGCCCACGCTATTCTCGGGATAGGCGAGAATTTCCAGTGCCTCTCTTCTTTCTTCTGGTGGCAGGGTATCAAGTAGCTTTTGTGTTAACTTGCCTGGTAGTTCTTCAAAAAGCCTGGTTCTTTCATCAGTATCTAATTCAGCCACAAGTTCTTTTATTTCCTGATTGTTGAACTGTTTTAAAAGAGACTCCTGCTTACCGGGCTCCAGTTCGGCAAACACATCTGCTGCTTTTTCCCGGGATAAAAGGCGAAATAAAATTAAAGCATCGGGCTCATCCAGTTCCTCCAGTAGATCAGCTATGTCAGAAGGATAAGATTCTTTCAAAAACTCCTTTAATCCTGACCAATCTTTGTCCCTGATTAATCTTTTTACTTCCGGCAAAAGTAGTTCTTTAAACATACCACGACTCCTTACCCGGCGCCTTTTAATTTTTTTCAAAAAATTTGTAATTTGTCTCTTCTTTTACGTCCCGGAGTTTTAAGTCATAAGTGTTTGTTAATCCTATGGTTTTTTTTGCTTTGGTCAAGAGGGTATTTTTGAATCCGAATTGAAAGGAGGCTTTTGATTAGAAGAAAGTTACTCCTAAAAGGAAAGACAAAACAGCGGCCAAGATATATACCTGGCAACAGGAACATCGTCTTTTACCTTCCTAAAAAGTGCATATCGTTTATCAAAACGATGTGCATACTATATTTCACCCCTATTTATAGTCAAGCTTGACAGCTGGCTTTTCCTTCTTATAATGGGGTGACAAAGGAAGGTAAAATCATGAAAGTAGGACTTATCGGTTGTGGCACCATCGGGTCTTTGTTAGCAACCACTATTGATAAGGAGATTCCCAGATTAAGACTTATAGCTGTTCACGACCAAGATAAAGGTAAAGCCAGAAAGTTAGCAGAGAGTCTCTATACAAAGCCGGCTTTAGCTTTGGATGTTGAAGAAGTTGTAGAGTTATCGGATTTGGTGATAGAAGCTGCTTCCCCTGAAATAGTGGGGGATCTTCTTAAATTAGTTTTGAAAAAGAAAAAGGATTTAATGATAATGAGTGTGGGAGGGGTGCTTGAACATCTGGAATTACTCGAGAAGGTAGAAAAGTTCGGTCAGTCCAGGGTGTTTTTTCCTTCGGGTGCTATTGCCGGATTGGATGGTTTAAATGCTGCTCGTCAGGGAGACATTCAGTCTGTGACTCTTGTAACTTCCAAGCCTCCTCAAGCCTTTGCCGGTGCCCCTTACGTGATTCAAAATCGAATAGACCTTAATAGTATAACTAATCCCGCGGTTATATTTGAGGGTAGTTCCAGAGAGGCTGTTAAAGGGTTCCCCAGGAATATAAATGTCTCGGCGATCCTGTCCCTTGCTGGTATAGGTATGGATAAGACAAGAGTTAAAATTATCGCAGATCCATCGCTTGTCCGAAATACACACAGAATAATGATCCAGGGAGATTTTGGAGATATTGAAATAAAAGTAGAAAATGTTCCTTCTCCTGCAAATCCCAAGACAAGTATGCTTGCTGCTCTTTCTGCAATAGCAATGCTAAAAAAAATTGTAAATTCAGTTAAAATTGGAACTTAGTAGGTGTGTAAATATTTATTACCGGGACAAAAAATGGAAGTTAGTTTAATTAAAGAAATTATCCTGAACGCTCTTCAAGAAGATATAGGTAAAGGAGACATTACTACCCAGGTTTTAACCTCCTCTGATGGTATTCCCGGTAAGGCTAAGGCAAAGATAATATCTAAATCAGAAGGTGTCCTGGCTGGTATTGAGGTTGTCAAGGAAGTTTTTCGTCTCCTTGATCCAGAAGTGGAATTTAACAGCAGCAGAAAAGATGGTCAACCTTTCCTTTTTGGGGACATACTTCTCGAATTAGAAGCAAGTCCTCGGGCTATACTTGAGGGAGAAAGAGTGGCTCTCAATTTTCTTCAGAGACTTTCGGGAATTGCCACCTTCACCAGAAAATTTGTGGAAATTGCCTCTCCTTATGGAGTAAAGATTCTGGATACCCGTAAAACTACTCCTAATCTTCGTAAACTGGAAAAGTATGCTGTTAGAATGGGAGGAGGTTTAAATCACCGGTTCTCTCTGGATGGAGGCATCATTTTAAAAGATAACCACATCAAATTAGCAGGTGGAGTAAAAAAAGCAGTCAAACTTATGAAGGAGAATCTATCCCCCCTGTCTAAAATTGAGGTAGAGATATCAAGTTTGGGGGAACTGCAAGAAGCTATTGAAAGCGGAGTTGATGTTATCATGCTGGATAATTTAAACTACAATGAGCTGGAAAAAGCTGTGCAGATCATAAGAAGCCAACCAAGGAAAATAGCCATAGAGATTTCTGGACAGATAGATTTACAAAATGTGGAAAAAATTGTAAAGTTAAGGCCGGATTTTATCTCAATTGGGAAACTGACCCATTCCGTAGCGAGTTTGGATATGAGTATGGAGCTTATTATTTGAAGAAACAGAAGTTAAAAGGAAAATATAAGATGAATAATAAGAATAAGGAACTGATAGAAAAGATTGAGAATTTGAAAAGAAAAAAAAAGGCCTGTATTCTTGCCCACAATTATCAATTGGGTGAAGTTCAGGATATCGCGGATTTTGTGGGAGATTCACTGGAGTTAAGTCAAAAAGCGGCCAGAACAGATGCTGAAGTTATTGTATTTTGCGGGGTTCATTTTATGGCTGAGACCGCCTCTATCATATGTCCTGATAAGATAGTTCTTCTGCCTGATCAGCACGCAGGCTGTCCTTTAGCTAACATGGTAACCTTGGAAGCCCTTCAAGCCAAGAAAAGAGAAAATGTCGGCTCTCCTGTGGTTTGTTACATAAATTCTACTGCCGAGATAAAAGCAGAGTCCGATATATGCTGCACTTCAGCTAACGCTTTAAAGGTTGTTGAACGTATTGATGGAAGTTATCCTATTATTTTTGTTCCTGACCAGTATCTTGGAAGTTACGTGGCGGAGAAAACAAAAAGAAAAATGATTCTATGGCCAGGGTACTGCCCGACTCACGTAAGAATATTGGCAAGTGACATTGTTAGACTGAAAAAGGAGTATCCGAGGGCTAAAGTGGTGGTTCATCCCGAATGCAGACCCGAGGTCACAGCCATTGCTGACGAAGTGCTATCTACAGGGGGAATGTGTCGCTATGCCCGAGAATCAGCAGCGGAAGAGATAATTGTGGGGACAGAAATAGGAATCATCTACCGATTACGAAGGGAAAACCCGGATAAGAAATTTATACCTGCCTCAGAACAGGCTATTTGTTCTGACATGAAATTGATAACCCTGGAAAAAGTGCTCTTGTCTCTTGAGGAAATGAAATACAGGGTCCGGGTTTCTCCTGAAGTTGCTATCAAAGCAAGAAAAACTATTGAAAGAATGCTTCAAATTTGTTAATTTAAGATTTAAGCATGTCACATAAAAAAATAAAAAGGGAGGATTAAATGGCTATTGTTGAAATAGCTTGGAAAATTGCTCTTTTAATTCTGATTCCTCTCGGGATAATTTTACTTTTTTACTTTGCTCGAATAGTTAAATCTATTACAAAAGAAAAGTCTATCCCTTTTATACCCATAAATCAGTTGAAATTGGAGGAAAAATACAAAGAGAAACTCATCGAAATGAAGAAATCTTCGGCTGATGAGGAAATTAAGTTTTTAGCAGATGTCATTTTGAATCTGGCGTCCGGGACTGAAAAAACTTTTCCAGAGCTCATCCCTGCCAGGAAAGCTGCACAAATAACAGAATCTGAGTTGAAACCCTCTACTGTAACCGAAGTTAAAGGTTTAAGCAAGGCACAAGTTGCCTACCAGAAAGCTATGCAGGTAAAAGATCCTCTGAAAAGAAAAGTTCTTCTTCAAAAAGTTGTGGCTAAATACTATAACACCGAATGGGCTGACCGGGCATTGGAAGAAATAATTAAAATAAAAGAGCCCTGAGCTATTTTTTAAAGATTTCTTTTCCGTATCTACAAATTCACTCCCGACGTAAGCTGTATCTGGAATTGGGATAATTTTTTAAAATCAGAATAGCAATTTTGACTTTACAAAAGCTGAAAATTTTGCTAAAATACTCTCTAATTAAAGATAAAGGGAATTTTTGAGGTGATAGATCTTCATACTCACACCTTTCTGAGTGACGGGGTTTTGTGTCCGGCTGAACTGGTTCAACGGGCAAAAGAAAAGGGTTACAGCCTGCTGGGAATTACTGACCATGTGGATTCTACCACTCTGGATTGGATAGTACCGAAAGTGGTAAAATTTTGCGAGGAGATAAATTCTGTGGAGGATTCAATAAAGGTAATCCCAGGGGTGGAACTTACCCATCTTCCTCCTTCTCTCATTAAGCCTCTTGCCCATCAAGCTCGCAAAAAAGGAGCAAAACTTATTGTGGTTCACGGAGAGACAATAGTTGAACCAGTGCCTGCTGGGACGAACAAAGCAGCTCTGGAAGCAGATATTGATATTTTAGCTCATCCTGGCTTAATAAAAGAAGAAGAAGTGGAAATAGCTGCCCGGAAAGGGATTTACCTTGAAATTTCAGCACGAAAAGGACATTGTTTGACCAATGGATGGGTTGTGGGGCTGGCAAAAAAATACGGAGCTAAGTTAGTGATAAACACCGATGCTCACAGTCCGGAAGATTTGATAACTGATATTCAAGCAGAGAAAATTGTTTTGGGAGCAGGGTTGAATAAAATGGAGGCTAAATGTCTGGTGGAAAACTATAAAAATTTAAAGGAGCGATTTTTTTAATGAGAAAGAGAAGTTTAGCCATTGCTATTTTGGTAATCTGCCTGATAACAATAGCTATTTTCTTTACCCAGGTGCAGGCTGAAAATGACTTCTTCTCCGAACTCAAGTTAATCATTCGGGTTTACCAAATTGTTAAGAACGAATATATAGAGAAAGTGGAAACTTCAAAGCTCATTGAGGGAGCTATCAGAGGAATGGTGGAGTCTTTGAATGACCCTCGTTCGAGGTGGCTGAGTGTTGAGGAGTACGAGGAAATAAATGTGGAAAGAAAAGGTGAATTTGGAGGATTAGGAATGACCGTAGGCATCAAAGATCATTCCCTTGTAATTGTTGCTCCTCTTGATGATACACCAGCAAGTAAGGCCGGTCTTCAAGCAGGAGATAAAATTATAAAAATAAATGGAGAGAGTACCAAAAATATGTCACTGGACGAGGCAGTATCTAAATTGAGAGGAGAGGTTGGAACCCCGGTCACTATCACAATTATTCGAGAGGGAATTGAAGAACCTCTGGAATTTACACTCACACGGGCTCTTATTAAACTGCCCAATGTCAAATACAGGATTTTGAAAGGTAAAATAGGTTATATAAAGATTATAGGGTTTACCAATGAGGAAACCTCCAGAAACCTGAGAGAGGCTCTGATTTTCCTTAAACAGGAAGGTGTGGAGGCTTTGATTTTAGATCTGAGAAATAACCCAGGAGGACTTCTCTCGGAGGCAGTAAAGGTAGCTGACGAATTTCTCTCTTCAGGTGTAATCGTCTCCACGAGAGGCAGAAATCCTGCTCAAAATGAGGTTTATTCAGCTCATCCAGGAGGTGAAGGCCTGGGAGTTCCCCTGGTTGTTCTTATAAATCGGGGTAGTGCAAGTGCATCCGAGATAGTAGCGGGAGCTATAAAAGACCATCAGAGGGGAATTATTCTGGGAACTACAAGCTTTGGCAAAGGAACAGTTCAGTCGGTAATCCCCTTAGAAGATGGAAGTGCGGTTACCCTCACCACAGCAAAGTATTACACCCCTTCAGGAGTGTGTATAGAAGGTGAAGGTATTAAACCTGATATGAGGATTGAGCCTTTTATTCCCACATCTAAAGAAAAGGAGCTTATTGATAAGCTGAAAAATTCAGAAATAGTAAAAAATTTCCTCCAGAAAAATCCAGAGTGGGAAAATCAAGATTTAGATAAACTAATTCAAGCACTAAAAGAGGATGGGTTAGAGGTAAAAGAAGAACTTCTGGAACGTGTCCTTCGCGAAGAAGATGGTATTGAGGAAAATGATATTTATAACGACAATCAAGTAACTCAGGCTATGGCACTACTAAAGTCTCTCCAAATTCTTAAAAAGCAAATTCTATCCCTGAATGAAACTTCAACTCAAGTTAGGTAATGATTAAAAAAATAATCAGAATTTTCCTTATGGTAGTGGGAGTTATTATTTTTATACTGTCTTTGACTGTTTTTTATCAGTATAAACAGATTCACTATGATCGGACATTTTACCTTACAGATTCTATAGTTGAAGAAAAACTAAGAAATTATGGATTTTCAGTTCTGGAGAGAAAGAACGTCAGGGAGGGTTTTTTCCCTTCCCACCTCGTTGGCCAGATTAAGGCTGAAATACCAAGAGAAATCTCTCTGGATGACCTTTCAGAAAAGATAAGAAAAGATTTTTTTCTCGCAGGATGCGACATCCTTTACTGGAAGGAAGAAAATAAAAAAGATACCTACGAGATACTCGCAGATATCGGTAAAGAGGAGGTACTTACACATAGATTGCAGTTTTTATTAAAAAAAGCAAAAATTGCGCTACTTATCGATGATTTTGGATATACAGATGATGGTAAGCTTCTGGATTTATTTTTTAATCAACTTAATATACCTTTTTCTGTATCAATTATTCCCGGGACTCCATTTGCGGGAGAAATTGCCTCCCGAGCTCATTTTGCTGGAAAGCAGATTTTAGTTCATATGCCTATGGAACCACAGGAAATCTTCCAAAATCGTTATAAATGGATAATTTTGAAAAAAATGTCCAAAGAACAAATCAAAAATACTCTAAGAGAAGCTATTGAGTCCGTCCCTTATGCTGAAGGATTAAACAACCATATGGGATCTCTTATAACTTCCAGAGAAGATCTAATGCGTCCCATATTGGAGGTTCTAAAAGACAAAAAGCTCTTTTTTGTTGACAGTAAAACTACATCACAATCTGTGGGTTATTTAATAGCTAAAAAGTTACAGGTAAAAACTGCGTCAAGATCTGTTTTTCTGGACAATTATAAAGACCTGGCTTACATAAAAGGTCAGTTTAATGAACTTCTTTCCCTGGCACTAAAAAGGGGAAAGGCTCTTGGGCTTGGACATGCCGATCCTCGAGTAGGTACTGCTTTAGTCAGTCTGGTAAAAGAGTGTGATACCCGAAAATTTCAGTTTGTTCTAATATCTGAAATATTGGATTGAGGAGGGAAGAATGAATTTTATCAGATGTTTTATTTTTATGCTGGTGTTAATTTTAGTTATCTCTTTTCCTGTAATGGCTCAGGGTACGGTTTCTATAATTGATACTCCAACAGCCGTGACTCTGGCGAGGAATCACTATTTTCTAAATTTTCGTTTTTACCATCGTGGGGGTCTATTAATTCAAGGTGCGGCCGGTCTAAGCGAAAAATTAACTGTGGGTGCTTCCTACGGTGGTACCGGGATAATTGGAAGTGAAAATATAAAAGGTAATCCGGAACCCACTTTTTCCCTGAAATATCAGCTGGGTGAGGAGGGTAAGAATCTGCCTTTTGCACTTGCTATAGGGTACGACGGACAGGGTTTTGGAGAATGTTATCAGGAAGGAGAAGAGGTTGAAATTCAGGGAAAGTTAAAGACGATGAAAAGGAGTTTTTATCAGATAAATTCAAAAGGTTTTTACCTTGTGGCCAGCAAAAATCTGGAGAATTTACACTTAAGTTTTCATGGGGGATTAAATACTTCACTCGAGGATGATCCAGGGAAAGCGGATGTTTCATTTTTCTTAGCGGTGGAGTTTGATGCTACATCAAAACTGAATGTGAAAATTGAATACAACAATGGATTTCACGAGGAGGTAAAATGGGAAGATGTAGTTGAGGACCCCGGGGATCTGGAAGGTGTCATGCGAAAAGCTGGAGGAGAGTTAAATATTGGATTTGAGATTAAATACACTCCCCAGCTTATCATGGAGCTTGATTTTAAGGATTTATCTCATAGATATACAGAAGCGGGTAACCGCATTTTTCAGATTATCTATGCAGGAGAGTTTTGAAGAATGGACCAACGGGAAAGATACACCTTAAATTTTGAAAAACCGATAATAGAATTAGAAAATAAAATTCAGGAGCTTAAAAGTATAGCTCATCGTGAAGGTATAGATCTAAGTCATGAAATCCATCGGTTGGAGAGTCGTTTGAAAGAGCTGGAAGAGGAAACTTTTTTAAATCTTACACCCTGGCAGAGAGTTCAACTTGCGAGACATCCAGCCAGGCCAAAAACTTTAACTCTGATAAATATGATTTTTGACGATTGGTTGGAATTGCATGGTGACAGACTCTACTCTGATGACCAGGCTATAGTTGCCGGTCTTGCCCGGATAGACAATCAGAGATTTGTAATTATTGGACATCAAAAAGGAGAAACTGTTAAAGAAAATCTTTTCCGAAATTTCGGGATGGCTCACCCTGAGGGTTATCGTAAAGCTTCACGTGTCATGAGTCTTGCAGAGAGATTCTCTATACCTCTCGTGAGTTTTATTGATACGCCAGGTGCTTATCCTGGAATAGAGGCCGAAGAGAGGGGACAAGCCGAGGCTATTGCTGCTAATCTGGAGAAGATGTCTCGTCTTAAAGTTCCTATAATAGCGATCATCATTGGTGAAGGAGGAAGTGGAGGAGCTCTGGGAATCGGAGTGGGAGACAGAATTTTTATGCTGGAAAATGCTATATATTCAGTTATTTCTCCTGAGGGGTGTGCTGCTATCCTCTGGAAAGACCAGCAAAAAGTAGAGGAGGCAGCCAGTGCATTAAAATTAACCGCTCAGGATTTATTAAAACTGGGGATTATAGATGGGATTATACCTGAACCTCGTGGTGGAGCTCATAGAGACGTTGAAACAACTGCTATCAACATAAAGAAGACAATTTTAAAAGAAATAGAAGATTTAAAATCGATTCCCATTGAGAGACTTTTAATGGAAAGAAAAAATAAATATCGTGAGATGGGAAAGTTCAGGAGAGAAAAATGAGTGAGCAATATACAGCCGAACAGATAAAAATCTTAAAGGACCTTGAGGCGGTTAGAAAAAGACCCGGGATGTATATAGGAAGTACTGGCCCTCGTGGACTTCATCATCTAATAAATGAAGTACTGGATAACTCCATTGATGAAGTTCTGGCTGGTTACTGTAAAAATATTAAAATTACTATTAATCCTGATGGGAGTGTAACCATCGTTGATGATGGTAGAGGTATTCCGGTAGATGAGCATCCCGTATACAGAAAGTCGGCTCTGGAACTGGTAATGACTATGCTACACGCCGGAGGGAAGTTTGATACTAAAATTTACCGAGTTTCAGGAGGATTACACGGAGTAGGTATCTCAGTTGTAAATGCTCTTTCATCCTATCTGGAGGCTGTTATAATTAGAGATGGAAAGATCTGGAGACAGATTTATCAAAGGGGACAACCTCTTGGCCCCGTAGAAGTCATAGGAGAAACTGATAAAGATAAAAGTGGAACCAGGATTACTTTCACGCCTGATCCGGATATTTTTGAAAATATAAATTTTGATTATGAGAAAATATGCCGGCGTGCAAGAGAACTGGCCTTTCTCAATCAGGGAATCAGTATTGAAGTTGAAGACAAAAGATCGGGGAAAAAGAAAGTTTTTAAATACGAAGGGGGAATAAGAGAATTCGTTAAACATTTGAACAAAAACCGGGAGGTTCTTTTTTCTGAACCAATTTACATTGAAGGGGAAAAAGGTGATATCCTTCTGGAAGTAGCGATTCAATACAATCAGAGTTTTATTCAAGATATTTTTGCCTTTGTTAACGGGATCAATACCGAAGAGGGAGGAACTCATCTTTCCGGTTTCAAGAGTGCTCTTACCAGGGCTATAAATGATTATGCCAGAAAGCAAGAAAATAAGGAATTAAATTTTATGGGGGAAGATGTTAGAGAAGGATTAACAGCGATAATCAATTTGAAACTTCCCAATCCACAATTTGAAGGACAGACAAAGACAAGGCTGGGTAACACCGAAATTAGAGGAATAGTTGATTCCATTGTTTATGAAGGATTAACTCGTTACTTTGAGGAAAATCCTCCTGTTGCCAAACTTATCTTGCAGCAGGTAGTTTCAGCTGCTCGAGCCCGGCAGGCTGCCCAAAGAGCCAGAGAACTAACGCGGAAGAAGGAAAGCTTGGGTGGTGGAGCTCCTCCAGGAAAACTGGCTGCCTGTTCTGAGGATAACCCTCAAAGAAACGAACTTTACATAGTTGAGGGTGATTCAGCAGGTGGTTCGGCAAAGCAGGGAAGAGATAGGAGGTTTCAGGCTATTCTTCCTATTAAAGGTAAGATAATTAACGTAGAAAAATCCAATATAATCAAGGTTCTAAGTAATGAGGAAGTTAAAGCAATAATCGCCGCAATTGGAACAGGAGTTCGAGAGGAATTTGATATTTCCAGGCTAAAATACAATAAAATTATTCTCATGAGCGACGCTGATGTTGATGGAGCCCACATAAGAACCCTCCTTTTAACTTTTTTTTACCGCTATATGCAGGATCTTATAAGAGAAGGTTATGTTTACATTGCTCAGCCACCTCTGTATAAAGTTACCAATAGAAACAAGGAGTACTTTCTATATAGTGATGCTGAACTGAACAGATTAAGAGAGCAGTTAAAAGGGGAAAAAATAGAGGTTCAAAGGTATAAAGGTCTTGGAGAGATGAATCCAGAACAACTCTGGCAGGCTACAATGAATCCTGAAACACGGACTCTTTACAGAGTTTCTATTGATGATGCAGTTGAGGCTGATGAACTCTTTTCCACTCTTATGGGTGAAGAAGTAGAGCCAAGAAGAAAGTTTATTGAAGAACATGCAGGTGAGGTAACACAACTGGATATATAATAAGACATAGAAATAAAAATCACTCTCGGGGAGTGAAAAAGTGGCAGTAGAAGGCAAAATAAATTTACTACTTTTGGAAGAAGAGATGAAAAAGTCCTACCTTAGTTACGCTATGAGCGTAATTGTGGGTAGGGCTCTACCTGATGTGCGAGATGGTCTAAAACCTGTCCAGAGAAGGATACTTTACGCCATGCATGGACTGGGTCTTTTACCTGGACGCCCTTATCGGAAGTCAGCCCGTCTGGTGGGAGAGGTTTTGGGAAAATACCATCCTCATGGAGATGTTGCTGTATACGATGCTCTGGTCAGGATGGCTCAGAATTTTTCCCTTCGGCATCCTCTGGTAGATGGTCAGGGTAATTTTGGTTCAATTGATGGTGATCCTCCAGCGGCCATGAGATATACAGAAGTTCGGCTTGCACCTATAAGTCAGGAGCTTTTGGAAGATCTGGATAAGGATACCGTTGATTTTATCCCAAATTTTGATAATAGTCTCCAGGAGCCTGTAGTTTTGCCGGCAGGTTTTCCCAACCTTCTTTTAAATGGAGCATCAGGTATTGCCGTAGGTATGGCTACCAATATTCCACCTCACAATCTGGCAGAACTTGTGGATGCCTGTCTTGCCATGATAGACAATCCAGAGATAACCACTTCTGAGCTTTTAAAATTTGTCAGGGGACCTGATTTCCCCACAGGAGGAATTATCCTACAGAGTGAAGGATTAAAGAAGGCTTACCAAGAGGGAAAAGGTAAAATAATACTCCGGGGAAAAGCTGTTATAGAGAGCAAAGAGGGTAGAGAAAGGATAATCATTCAGGAGGTCCCTTACCAGGTTAACAAGACCAAGTTAATTGAAAGAATTGCTGATCTTGCACAGGAAGAAAAGATAAGGGGTATAAAAAGCATTAGGGATGAGTCAGACAAAAGGGGTATAAGGGTTGTTATCGATCTTTCAAGAACAGCTGTTGCTGAGGTTGTTTTAAATCAACTTTACAAAAATACCCCTCTTCAGATAAGTTTTGGTATAATTTTACTTGCCCTTGTGAATGGTAAACCCGAGCAGCTTAGTTTAAAAAAAGCTATCAAGTGTTATCTTGACCATCGTCAAGAAGTAGTTGTTCGTCGTACCCGTTATCTACTGAAAAAAGAGGAGGAAAAAGCTCATCTTCTGGAAGGTTTGAAAAAAGCATTGCGAAGTATTGATGAGGTAATCAAGATAATAAGAGGAGCTTCGAACCCGCAGGAAGCAGGAAAAAAATTAATTGATCTTCTGGATCTTTCAGAAAAACAGGCAAATGCCATTTTAAATATGAGATTACAGAGGTTGACTGCTCTAGAGAGAGAAAAAGTTGAAAAGGACTACACCGACTCCCTGAATAAAATAAGGGAATTTAAGGACATCTTGGCCAGTGATATCAGAGTCTGGAATATAATTAAGGAAGAGCTGCTTAAAATTAAAGAAAAGTACCAGGAACCTCGTAGAACACTCATTGAAAAGGAAAAGACTTCTGAAGTAGAATTTAAACCAGAAGACCTTATTGAAAAAGAAGGTATCGTGGTAACTGTTACCTCCAATGGTTACATAAAATACACTCCCCTGAGAGCTTACAGGAGACAAAAGAGGGGAGGAAGAGGTATGAGTGGAATTACACTCCAGAAGGGAGATCTGGCAAATAATCTTGTTTTGTGCAATACTCATTCTACTCTCTTTTTTTTCACTAATTCAGGAAAAGTTCGTTCTATCAAGGCATACGAGATCCCGGAAAGAAAAAGGGGTGAACGAGGAAGGGCTATTGTAAATTTTCTACCCATTGGAGAGGGAGAGAAAATTACTGAAGTTATACCAGTGGATGATTTTACTCCCAACAGGTTCTTATTAATGGTGACAAAAAGGGGACTGGTAAAAAAAACTTCTATGTCCAGGTATCTCCAGATAAAAAGAGGAGGGATAATAGCCGTAAACCTAAAAGAAAATGATGAACTTATCAGGGTCCTGAACAGCTCGGGAGAGGACGAAATTGTCCTCTCAACCCGAAAAGGAATGGCTATTCGTTTTTCTGAAGATGATGTTAGGGAAACTGGAAGAGCTTCTATGGGAGTTAGAGGAATAAGCTTGAACAAAGATGATGAAGTAATAGACGCAACTATCGTTGATCCAGAAGCCGATCTTTTTGTCATAACTACCAAGGGTTATGGAAAAAGAACCCCTTTTGCTGAGTATAGAAAGATAAGAAGGGGAGGGAAAGGAGTTAAGAACATAAACCTGCACGCAGGAAAAGGAGAAGTTGTAGCCACCAAGAAAATTAAAGAAGATGATGAAGTAATCATAATTACCAAGAAAGGAAAGATTATAAGACTGTGGGCTAAAAATATACGTAAAACCGGAAGATGTGCTCTTGGAACACGGATTATTAAACTGGATGAAGATGATGAAGTTAGGGCAGTGACATGAGGAAGATTGTTTTTCTTTACCCTGGACAGGGTTCACAAAAAGTTGGAATGGGAGAGGATTTAATCAGAAACTATCCACCGGCAAATGACATTTTTAGAGAAGCCTCCAGGATATTGGGTTTTGATTTAAAAAAGCTCTGTCTAAAAGGACCGGAAGAAGAGCTTACCCGGACTAAAAACCTGCAGCCTGCTCTTCTTACTGTAAGCTGGATTTTAACTAAACTTCTGGAAGAGAAGGGGATTTTACCTCTGGCTGTTGCTGGTCACAGTCTTGGTGAGTACAGTGCAATTCTGGCAGCCAGGGTTGTTGATTTTTCTACTGCTTTGAAAATAGTTACAAAGAGAGCAGAGCTAATGGAAGAAGCGGGGAAAGAAAAAAAGGGAGGTATGGTTGCTGTAATAGGACTTGAGGAAAACAGGGTGCTCAGGATATGCGAACAAATTGGCCAGGTGCAAGCGGTTAACTTTAATTGTCCTGGTCAAATTGTTATCTCCGGTATCCAGGAAAAGATACCCCTGGTCATTAATGAACTTAAGAAAAGTGGAGCCCGAAAAGTAGTCTCGCTTCCTGTATCGGGTGCTTTTCATTCTTTCCTTATGAAAACTGCAGCAGAAAAATTTTCACTTTTTCTTGATCAATTTAATTTTGGAGATCCGATTTACAGAGTTGTAAGTAATGCAACGGGTGAATTTTCCTTATCTGGAGAAGATGTAAAGAACAACCTTAAATTACATATGGATCACCCTGTTCTGTGGGAAAAGAGTATGAGAGTTTTAATTGGTAAAAGATACAATACTTTTATCGAGGTGGGTCCCGGAAAGGTTCTTCAGGGATTGGTTAAGAGAATAGAAAAGAAAGTTGAAGTATTTGGTGTGGAGGGTTTCCAATCAGTTAATGCTCTTTTGGGCAGGTTAAAAAAAGAGAATTGTTGAGAAGTGGGGGGAGGCAACCCCCACCTGGTTATTTTTTGTAAACCTCTATGAACCTTTGTAGAGAGCGATCGTAAGTCCTTTCCACCTCAGGAGGAAAAAGGCAACCCGGTAGTTCTCCCATACTCCAGTGATACCTTAAACATTCACAACATTTCCCCTTTCTGGAACACGGCTCATAACTACAGGTACAGTTTTTAATGTTTTCGTTTAGATTCGTGCATTCACTCATTGACTTATCCCTCCCTCCTTTGCTTTTAATTTTTATCTGTTAACTATATTCTCTATTTCTCGAACAAGGTCATTTATTAGCGAAGCCGTTTTTTCAGCTGTGAATATGTCTCCATCCAGATATCGTTTCAATACTTGAGGAATTATTCTCAACTGATACATACGCATTATAAGTTCTCCTTTGTCTGACTTTAATCCCCAGCGGTGAAAGTTTCCCACTGTGGAAAGGATTGAATTCAAAACAGGGGTTTGATAATACTCAGATATTGCAGATTCCGTCCCGCTGAAATTTAAATTTCTCCAATCTTCAATGAACTTTTCAGGTTTTTCTCTGGTGCCTCTCCTTGCGGGAAACCTACCCTCCGCCATCATACCAAGCCAGGATAAATATCCATCATCAAGAAGATATTTTACCCAGTTCTTAGCTTCCTCTACCTTGTCTGACGAGGTTATACTCAGGCAATTTATCCTGCCATATTGAGCTTTGCCCTCCGGACCTTTTATTATACCGATAAAACCGGTCTTTTGGTGAAGCTCTTTTACTAAAACAGGATTTTCGATCTTAAGCCCGACAAGTTCGCCTAAAATAGTTGATGGACCCACCATCATGACACATCTTCCGGCAAGATAATCAATTTTTGTGTGTATCCAGTCTACGTTTCCTGAAGGAGTGAATCTGGAAAGATTTTTATAGAATCTAAGAGTCGCTATGAATTGTGGAGTGTTAAGATTAACCTGTCCGGTCTCTGGATGGATTAAATGGACATTGTTAGAAAGAGCAAAATTTTCCAGGACCTGTTGAGTGTGGATACTTTCTGGGGCTGTAGGTACCTCAAACCCCCATAGAAGGGGAGGGTTGTGAGTCATCTGAGCCACTTTTTTTATACTTTCCCAATCGTCTGGTCTGGTTATTCCTTTCTCACCCAGTAAGTCCTTTCTGTAAATGAGAAACTCTCCCCATCCGTCAACAGGCACAGCAGCATAACCACCGTTAACACTTACAAAGTTTAAAGTAGTAGCGTAAAATGTCTCTTTTCCAAGACTTTCAATAATTTCAGTTGCTGCCTGCTGGTCAATTATCCCCTCTTTTATCCATCCGAAGGTATAGATCAAAGGGTGTAATATCACATCAGGAAGGGCCTGGGTTAGTTTGGCCAGATTTACTTTTTCTGGTAGCTCAGATTGATCTACGGGGACGATTCGTATGTTGATGCTCGGGTGCCTGGCCTGGAATTTAGCAGCTAAATTTTCTTGAATTTTGATGCTCTGTGTGTCCACCTGTGTGGTCCAAAAAGTGATCTCGGTTTGGGAAAAAACGTGGTGTGAGGTAAAAAGGAAAAGAAAAATCGAGACCATTATTAAAATTGAAATTTTCATATCTACCTCCCCGTTTTTATTCAACTTTGTATAGTATATTATTTTTTATCTTCTGTAAAGATATCTTTATTAAACTTTACT
>CAYZYX010000026.1:0-25955 GCA_964482715.1 uncultured Clostridia bacterium | reverse complement strand
GGGTCTATGCCAAAACCTGTGGTTAAGATTAATATGCATATTATCACAACTTCGTCATTTTCAACCACTCAAAACTATTGATATTTGAGTCAAAATCTTATATACTTAAAAAAGGCGAGTAAATGTTCTGGAGGATAATAGGTATTGCAAGTTTAGGATGGGGAGGTGTAGTGTTTTATATATTAAGCACGACAAAACTTGCTGCATCTACGGATGTTTCTCTTTACCCCACCCTGGAATTAACCATTTACGTGCTCTCTCTGACCTGGCTTATAGCTTCTTCTCTGGTTAAAGTTGGTCTTATTTTAAAAAAACGTTGGCTTAGACTAAGTATGATAAGCTGTATATGTTTTGTATTCTTGCTTATAAATATGGGACTGGCACAGATGAGCCTGGGTAGTGAAACCCCACCCCCTGCTGGTGAACCTCTTTATCCCTATAATCTCGCTGCAAGCTGGTTTGTTAGCTGGTTCTGGATAGATCTATTTTTACTTATGACCCAGTTTTTCGAATGGATGATAAAAAAGAGGATGTCACATTGATTTTTTATTTAACCAAAGCTATAATATAAATGGAGGGAAAAAATGCCACTTTATAGATATAAATGTAAGGAATGTCAGGAAGAATTTACCTCTTTAACCACTATAGGCAAAGAAAACGAGACAACCTGCAAAAAATGTGGCAGCTCCCATGTAGAAAGACTCCTTCCTCGTTCTTTTGTGGGCAGAAGTGGCGGTAAGTCTGTATCGGGAACAGGAGGCTGCTCTACCTGCACTGCATCAACCTGTAAAAGTTGCAGAGCTTAAAAAACTAAAATCAGGAAGTTAAGATGAGTTTATGGGGAGGAAGATTTAAAGAAACTCCGCACCCTCTGATGAAAAAGCTCACTTATTCTATTGAGATAGACAAAAAGCTGTATAAATACGATATTCAGGGAAGTATTGCTCATGTGAAAATGCTGGCCAAATGTCAAATTATATCTCCGGAGGAAGAAAAAAGGATAACCCGGTCTTTAAAAAAAATCCTGAAGGACATTGAAGAGGGTAAACTGGATTTCTGTCACCAAGAGGACATTCACATGGCTATAGAAGAAGAACTCATAAAAAGAGAAGGTCAAGCAGGAGAAAAACTACATACTGCCCGTTCACGAAACGACCAGATTGCACTTGATGAAAGACTCTACCTACGGGAAGAGATAAAAAATATATACGACTTAATATGCAAATTCCAGGCCACTATATTGAAAATTGCTGAGGAAAATAAGGAGGTTATAATTCCCGGCTATACCCATCTTCAATATGCCCAACCTATCTCTTTTGCTCACCACCTGTTAGCCTATTTTTGGATGTTTGAAAGAGACAAGGAAAGGCTTCGTGACTGTTACAGAAGAACAAATGTATGTCCTCTGGGAGTCGCGGCTTTAGCCGGAACTTCGCTTCCTGTTGATCGAGTGTATGTGGCTACGATTCTTGGCTTCCCTTCAGTAACCGAAAACAGTATCGATACGGTTAGCGATAGGGATTATATAATTGAATTTTTGAGTTTTGCCAGCATATTAATGATGCATCTTTCACGTCTTTCCGAAGACATCGTTCTCTGGGCTTCACCTGCTTTTGGGTTCATAGAAATCGCAGACAGTTTTGCTACTGGATCAAGTCTTATGCCTCAGAAAAAAAATCCTGATGTTGCTGAGCTTGTCAGGGGAAAAACCGGGAAGGTCTATGGTGCTTTAATTTCCTTACTTACGATAATGAAAGCTCTTCCTCTGTCCTATAACCGGGATATGCAAGAGGATAAAATACCTCTTTTTCAGACGGTAGATGAGGTTAAGCTCTGTTTAGAGGTTTATGATGCCATGTTTAGAAGTCTAAAATTTAACTCTTCAAAAATGCAGCAAGTGGCAGGTGAAGACTTTTTTGCCGCTACGGATCTTACAGAATATCTTGTGCGTAAAGGGATTCCCTTCCGAAAAGCCCATCAGATAGTAGGCAAAATGGTCAGATATTGTGTGGAAAAAAATAAAACCTTTAATCAGCTAAAACTCAATGAATATAAAAATTTTTCTTCTCTATTTGAAGAAGATGTAAAAGATGTGGTAAAAGTTGACTCATGCGTAAAAAATAAAAATTCTCCTGGTGGAACTGGCGAGAAAAGTTTGAAGCTACAAATAATAAAAGCAAGAGAGAAGCTGGAGAAAAAAAATGAGTTATTTTTATTACAAGAAAGATGAACTTTTCTGCGAAAATGTTTCTCTAAATCGTTTAGCACGAGAAATTGGAACACCCTTTTATGTTTACAGTTATAAGACTGTTCTGGAAAATCTGAAAAAAATAAAAAAAGCTTTTTCTCCACTAAATCCTCTTGTATGTTATTCTCTCAAAGCTAACACCAACCTTACTATCTGTAAAATTCTGGCACTTCAGGGTGCGGGCGCCGACGTGGTATCAGGAGGAGAGCTTCACCAGGCCCTTAAGGCAGGATTTTCACCCGAAAAGATAGTGTATAGCGGGGTGGGAAAAACTCCCCAAGAAATTGAATTTGCTCTAAAAAAACAAATATTGTTTTTAAATGTGGAATCTGAGGAAGAATTTTTTGTCGTTTCTAAAATAGCTAAAAAACTGGATTTAAAAGCACCCATTTCTTTCAGGATAAATCCTGATGTTGACTCACAAACTCATCGTTACGTTACCACAGCAAAAAAAGAAAATAAATTCGGAATTTCACTTATTCAAGCCGAAAGACTCTACCAAAGAGCATTCGAGTCAGAACATGTTGAAATAAGAGGAATTCACATGCACATTGGTTCCCAGATTTTAAGCCTGGAGCCTTATCTTAAAGCTTTAAGCAAAATAATTCAATTGATAGATAAACTTCAGTCCAGGGGGATAAAAATACAGTTTTTGGATATAGGTGGCGGATTTGGAATAAAATACCAGGAGGAAGAAAAGGAATTTCCCTTAGAATCTTTTTCTGAGTCTCTTATCTCCATGGTTCCATCTCAAATAAGGCTGATATTGGAACCCGGACGGTACATAGTTGGTTCTGCTGGAGCCCTGATAACAGAACTTCTTTACAGAAAAAAGGAGCACACAGATAAGTTCTTCATAGTCGATGCGGGAATGAACGATTTAATAAGGCCTTCTCTTTACGGTGCTTACCATCGAATAGTTCCCCTCAAAAGAAAAATTCCCTCTCAAGAAGATTCAGTTAACATAGTGGGACCTGTTTGTGAATCAGGAGATTTTTTTGCCCATAACAGAAAAATCCCCTCACTTAATCAGCAAGATCTTCTTGCTATTCTGGATGCGGGTGCTTATGGATTTTCCATGAGCTCAAACTATAATGGAAGAACAAGACCTCCGGAGGTATTGGTAAAAGAAGAACACTGGTGGTTAATAAGAGAAAGAGAAGATTATCTGGATCTCATGAGAAAACAGAGGATACCTGTGGATTTTTCTCTGTATGGAAAAAAACTTGATGATGCTTATTTTCCTTTAGAATTCTGGAAAATGGAAGGAAGTGGAAACGACTTCATAATTGTGGATAACAGAGGAAAAATCATCCAGGATGGAGGGGAGCTGGCCCGTAAAGTTTGTCAAAGGAAGAAAAATATCGGGGCTGATGGTTTGATTTTGATTGAAAAGGCCAACAAAGCTGATTTCATAATGCGTATTTTTAACCCGGATGGTTCTGAAGCTGAGATGTGTGGTAATGGAGCAAGATGTGCTGCCTTTTTTGCTTACAAAAAAAGGATTGCTGGAAAAGAATGTAGCATTCAAACTCTGGCCGGAAAAATCCAGGCCAAAATTAGAGAAAACAAGGTAAAGGTAAAAATGAGAGAGCCCTCTGGACTTAGAAAAAATATTACTCTTGAGATAAACGGAAAAAATTATTCAGGATTTCATGTTAATACGGGCGTTCCACATTTTGTAATCTTCTGGGAACCAATAGATGGGGCTCCAGTTAAAGAAGTGGGACCCAAGATAAGGTTTCATCAGATGTTTTTACCTCACGGGACAAACGTGGATTTTGTTGAGATAAAGGATCAAAGGGTTATAATAAGAACCTATGAAAGAGGAGTAGAAGATGAAACACTTGCCTGTGGAACAGGGGCTGTAGCTTCAGCTCTGGTTTCCCATCTGACTCACAAAATTCCTCCTCCAGTTAGGGTAAAAATGAGAGGGGGTGAGGTAAGTATCTGGTTTAACTTTGAAGAAGAAAAGTTTAGCGATGTTTATCTGGAAGGTGAGGTAAACCTGGTTTACACAGGATATTTGAATGGAGGATGGCGATATGTTTAAAGGATGTTTTACAGCTATAGTAACCCCTTTCAGAAAGGGAGAGATCGACGAGGAGAATTTCAGGGGGCTTATTCAATTTCAATTAGAAAAGGGAGTAGACGGAATAGTTCCCTGTGGAACAACCGGAGAATCACCCACTTTGTCTTACGAGGAACACAAAAGAATAATTCAAATAACCTTGGAAGAGGTAAAGGGTAAAGTCCCGGTAATTGCTGGAACCGGCTCTAATTCCACTCGAGAGGCTGAGGAGTTAACCCTCTATGCTAAAGAGGCAGGAGCGGATGCTGCCCTGGTTATAACTCCTTATTACAACAAGCCCACACAAAAAGGAATGGAGATCCATTATAAGAAACTTGCAGAAATTGGGTTACCCATAATTATCTACAATGTTCCCTCCAGAACAGGGGTTAATATTCACCCTTCTACCGTGGGTAAGTTAAGTAAGGTAAAAAACATAATAGGAATAAAAGAGGCTTCGGGAAGTATGGATCAGATATCAAGCATTATCTCCTGCGTCGATCCTGAATTTGAAGTTTTCTCCGGTGATGATTCTCTGACTCTTCCTATTCTGTCTCTGGGAGGAGTGGGGGTGATTTCTGTACTCTCTAATTTGCTTCCAGGAGAGGTAACTCAAATGGTAAGAGCCTGGCTGGAGGGAGACTACCAGAAGGCAAAAGAGCTCCATTACAAGCTTTACCCTTTGTTTAAAGCTATGTTTATTGAGACAAATCCTATACCAGTTAAAACAGCCATGGCAAAACTCAACATGATCCCCAAAGAATGGAGACCTCCACTTTCGGAAATGGAAAAAGAAAACGAAGAAAGGCTGGAAAAGGTGATGGCTGATTCTGGACTAATATAAACTGAGGCAAACATATGATCAAAGTGCTGAGTATATCTACCCACTCTCAGGTTGAATTTCTGGATATAACTTCAAAGGTAAGAGAGGTTATAAAGGAGTCGGGGGTAAAAAATGGGATCTGCTGCATCTTTGTGCCACACACCACAGCGGGAATTATTATCAATGAAGGAGCCGACCCCAGTGTGAAAAAAGATATAATTACACAGTTAGACAACTTAGTTCCTTTAAGCGGGAACTACAAACATGGCGAGGGTAATTCTCCCGCTCATATTAAAGCTTCTCTCGTAGGTTCCTCTGAAACTGTAATCGTACAGGACGGCGAGCTTTACCTTGGAACCTGGCAGTCGATTTACTTTTGTGAATTTGATGGACCGAGAAGAAGAAAAATTATGGTAAAAATAGTAAAAAATGACTAAATGAACGTTCTTCTTATTAATCCATGGATTTACGATTTTGCAGCTTACGATCTCTGGATGAAGCCGGTAGGATTACTTTATATTGCCTCACTTCTTGAAAAACTCGGTCATCATGTATCATTAATTAACTGCCTGGATCGGTATCATCCCCTTCTCCGGAGAGACTTCAAAAATAGGCTTCCTCCAACAAGAAAATATGACTGCGGTAAATTTTTCTTCCAGGAAGTAGAAAAACCAGATTGTCTGCGTAGAATCCCTCGTAAATTCAAGCGTTTTGGAATCACTCCCCAGATTCTGGAGGAGGAGCTATCGAGGTTAAATCCATCACCTGAAGTTGTAGGGATTACTTCCGGGATGACCTACTGGTATCTTGGAGTATTTGAGGTGATAAAAACAGTTAAAAGAAAATTTCCGGAAGTTCCTGTGATCTTAGGGGGTATTTATGCCACTTTATGTTATGAGCATGCCAAATTCTTTTCTGGAGCTGATTATGTAATACAGGGAAGAGGGGAGAGAGAAATACTGAGAATTCTGAACGAGATTTCAGGAATTAAAACAAACTGTTCCAGTGAACCTTCCAGGTTCTATGAAGATGGGGAAATTTTTCCAGCTTATCATCTTCTTCCCTCTGTTAGATCCGTAGCTATACTGACTTCCAGAGGTTGTCCTTTTTCCTGTAACTATTGTGCATCCTCTCTTCTTGAACCTCTTTTCACTCAACGGGATCCCCTGAAAGTAGTAAAAGAGATAAATTATTATATACAAAAGTTCAAAATTCAAGATATTGCCTTTTATGATGATGCTCTTCTGGTAAATGCTAAAGAACACATTATTCCCTTACTGGAAGAGATAATAAAAAGTCAGCCAGGAGTAAGATTACATACGCCCAATGGTCTCCATGCAAGGTACATTGACGAAAATATAGCATTACTTTTACGCAGAGCCAATTTTAAAACTCTCAGAATATCTTTTGAGTCCACCAATCCAAAAATTCAAAAAAGCTCTTCTGGCAAAGTAAGTAATGAAGATTTAATAGAGGCCTGTTACAATTTAAAAAAGGCTGGATTTAAACCCAGGGAAATAGAAGTTTACGTAATGGTTGGATTCCCGGATCAAGAGGTGGAAGAAGTTCTGGAGACCATCAGATTTGTTCACCATCTTCAGATAAAGATAAAGTTGGCCGAATTTTCTCCTATTCCGGGAACTCCTCTTTTTTCCCGGATAGCAAAACACTTTAAACTATTGCAAGAAGAGCCCCTGCTTCATAATAATCTGGCTTTCCCTCTTTGGCACAGTAAGATAGATTATTACAGATTAGAAGAAATAAAAAGGGAGGTCGCCAATATAAATTGCAAACTCCCTGAGTAAAAAACAAGCCAAGGAGGTGAGAAAAATGCACCTCAAGCGGGGAGAGGGGGAACTCCAATCAGCAAAGGCCATTATCAAGGGATTTCTTGTGGGGGATAAGGATGTAAAAGATTCTCTTGAGGCCACGGAAGGAATGCTCTACCTTACTAACCGGAGATTACTCATGGAAAAAGAAAAACCCGCAACTGAACCGATTCTCATTTTCGAATTCCCTCTGGAAGCACTTCAAAAAGCAGAGACCAGAGGAGTTTTTGGTAAATGCATTCAGCTGGAAGTTAACGTTGGCAAGATGAACATGGGTTGGAAGGAAAAAAAACCTGAGTTACAAGAAGGATTTGGTCAGCTTTCCTTGAAGGTCAGAGATCCTGCTACCTGGGCAGGGCAGTTAAATAGAGCAATTCGTAGTCGTAAAGAGGAAAGCTAAGAAAAAACCAGTTATGGCTCAAGTTTACATAGGTCTTGGAAGTAATAAGGGAAATCGTCTTTTTTACATCAACAGCGCTCTGGAAAAGTTAGGAAATATAGTCCATATAGAAAAAGTCTCCTCCTTTTACCTCACAGAACCGGTAGAGGTAAAAGGAGGATGGTTCATTAACTGTGTTGTGAAAGCCTCTACTATTAAATCCCCCGCACAGCTAATCCAGCAATTACTTCAAATAGAAAAGGAACTGGGAAGGAAACGTGACAATAAAGATAGGAAACTTAGACGAACTATAGATCTCGACCTTCTCTTTTACGACAATTTAATAATAAGTCAAAAGGGGCTAACTGTTCCTCATCCTCGTCTTCATCAACGTCGCTTTGTGTTGGTTCCTCTTGTAGAGATAGCACCTGAATTAAGACACCCTTTGTTAAAGAAAACAGTGAAGGAACTTCTCCAACAACTTGAAGACTCACATGAGGTAGAAAAAATTGAACCAGGAAACAGTCATTAAGACAAGAAGCTTGGGTAAGATTTACAGAACTTACCGGGGTTTTTTGAAAAAGAAAACCATTGTTGCTCTTCGAAATTTTAATCTGGAGGTCAAGAGGGGAGAAATTTTTGGATTACTTGGGTTAAATGCTGCCGGGAAAACCACAGTTTTAAAAATCTTACTGGGTTTTGTCTATCCCACGTGGGGACATTTTGAAGTCTTAGGACAAAGAGGTCCCAACTGGACCATCAGGGAAAAGATAGGATATCTCCCCGAGGAACCTAAACTCTATGATTTCCTCACAGTCAATGAATTTTTAAGATTATGTGGACAGGTCTTTAATCTTGACAAATTGGAAATAAAAAAAAGGACCTCTTGTTTAACAGAGATTATGGAAATTCCTGCTCCCTCTCAGACAAAAATAAGGGAACTCTCTAAAGGTATGAATCAACGTCTCGCTCTTGCTTCTGCTTTGATTAACGACCCTCAGATACTACTCTTAGATGAACCCTTAAGTGGTCTTGACCCTGTAGGCAGGAAAATAGTCAAGCAACTCATTTTAGATTTTCGAAAAAAAGGGGGGACTGCCTTTTTCTCCTCACATATTTTAACCGAGGTTGAGCAGATAAGTGACCGAATTGGTATTCTTCATCAAGGGAAACTCTTATGTCTGGGGGAAACTGATAAAATCCTGATGCGTCATTCATCCCTGGAGGAATATTTTCTTTCTAAAATAGAGGCTGCACCAGAAGATATTGAAACTTAAAAAATAGCCTTTTCACAATATTAACTTCAGGAACTGGTTTGTTGACAGTAGAAAGCTCTCGTCTATAATAAAAAATCGTTAAGTTGAAGAAAAAATCCTCTCGAGAGGAGTCAGTTTTTGCGTAGCATGACTGGATACGGCGAGAAGCTCCTGATTAAAGAGGGAAGAGAGGTTTTTGCTCAGATAAAAACTCTTAACCACCGTTTTCTCGATATAAGTATTTTTACATCTGAGGAAATTCCCTGGCAATGGGAGAAAAAAATTGAAGATAAAATCCGAAAAGATATTTTTCGTGGAAAGGTCCTTGTAAATCTAAAGTTTAAAAGAAAAATGGGGGAAGATTATAAAGTAGAACCAGACTTTGATCAAGCTGATGCTTATATTAATGCGCTAATCCAGCTTTGTCAAAGATATAATATCGAGAAAAAAATCGATCTTTCTGTGGTTCTGAATATCCCTGAAGTTATAAAAGTCACTCAATCCACAAAAGATGATGCTCAAGAGCTTGTTGAAGAAGCAATTGAACAAGCACTGGAACAGGTAATAGAATTTAGAGAAAAGGAAGGTAAAAGACATCTGGAAAGTATTCTACAGTGTATAGAAAGAATCAATGGCTGTATAAATTACATAGAAAAAGAAATTCCTAAAATTCAGGAAAAACACAGGGAAAAAGTTAGAGAAGAATTAAAAAAAATCTCAGAAGAAGGATCTTTTTCTCCAAATGAGCAGATTCCTCTTTTATTGCTTAAAGGAGATATTGAAGAGGAGATAACGCGGTTTCACTCTCATCTTGCCGAATTCAACCGAACTCTTCAACAAAAAGGACCTGTGGGTAAAAAACTGGGCTTCATCTTACAGGAACTGTTCAGAGAGATAAACACCATAGGTGCAAAATCTTTATCTTACACTATTTCAGAGAAGGTAGTTCAAATAAAGGATGATCTTGAGAAAATTAGAGAGCAAATTTACAATATCGAGTAAGAGGAGTCTTGTTTTGCTAAAGAAAGCTAAAGGTTTGATAGTAGTAATTTCAGCTCCGGCAGGCTGCGGAAAGACAACTCTTTGTAAAAGATTGCTCCAGGCTTCTCCTTCTTTTATCTGTTCTGTTTCCTTCACAACGAGAGCCCCCAGAAAAAACGAAATTGAGGGTGTGGATTATTATTTTGTTTCCCGTGAAGAGTTTGAAAAGTTAATTAAAGAAAATGTCTTTGTGGAATGGGCGGAGGTTCATGGTCACTTGTATGGAACTTCAGGAGATTTTTTAAGGAAAAATATAAAGGCAGGAAAGGATGTTGTTCTTGAGGTGGATGTAAAGGGGGGAAGAAAAATAAAGGAAAAATATCCAGAGGCTATTTTAATATTCATACTACCTCCCTCTTGGAAAGAACTGGAGAAAAGACTCAGGGGAAGAGCAACAGAAGAGGAGAAAAGTATAAGACAGAGACTTCGAACAGCAAAAGAGGAAATAAAGTATCTTCCTTACTATGATTATTTTGTGGTTAATGATGACGTCAATCAGGCTTTAAAAGAAATTTTAACTATAATAGAGGCAGAAAGAAATAAGATTAAAAGAATATCTCAGGATGAACTATCCACTGTAATAGGTAATACAAAATTCATGAAAGGAGAGAAACACTGAAAAGGTATTCAATTTACGAAATGGTGGATAAAACAGGGATAAAGGATAAATTTGCTCTCACTCGTCTTGCTATTCAGAGAGCAAAGGAACTGATTAAGGAAAAAGAAAAAAGGATACTTCTTAATTCAACAAAGATCACCACCCATGTCTTAGATGAACTGGATCAGGGTAAAGTTAAATCAGAGGAGGAGTTAAAGAAAAGAGGTCTTATTTGAGGTCTAAGGAGGTTTAGATTCACCAAGAAACAGACAATTAGTCAGTATGTCCTGAAAGTAGGGCTGGGCAGCAAGTTCAACATAACTGGCTAAAGAGGGAATAAGCTCTGCTTCCTGGCGATCTTCTTTAGAAATCAATGCTTTAATTGCACCCAGACTGGCGGCGTTACCGATGATCCTTACTCTGGCATTGGGAAAAAAAGGGAAAAGGCCTACATTGTAAGCGCTATGTATATTTATGTAATTACCAAAAGCGCCCGCAAGAAGAACCTCCTCCACTATTTCTTCCTGTAAGTCAACAGTTTTTAATAAAATCTTTATCCCGGCGCAGATGGCAGCCTTGGCCAGTTGAAATTCCCTTACGTCTTTCTGGGAGATGTAAATATAGCCATTATTCTTATTCTCGGTCAAGATAAACTTAACCTCGTCATCTTCTTTTATTCTCTCTCGCCATATCTTTTTTTGTCTGTTTCGAGGTTTTATTCTACCTGACCTGTCGACTATACCTTCCCTGAAAAACTCACTTACAGCGTCTAAAAGTCCACTTCCACAGATTCCTCGAGGTTCTACCTCTCCTATCACCTTAAGCTTTACTTCCCCATTCTCCAGTTTTACACCCTCAATGGCTCCCTCCTGAGCCCACATTCCCTGGGAAATTCTTGCTCCTTCAAATGCAGGCCCGGCAGCAGTGGAAGCTACAACAAGTTTTCCTTCCTTAGATAGAACTATTTCTCCATTGGTTCCAATGTCCACAGCAAGCTTTACTCCTTTTTTCATGTGGTGAAGCTCTGTGGTAAGAATAACCCCTACTGTGTCCCCACCAACAAAGGCAGCTATGCTGGGAAATATATAAACTTTTCCTCCAGAGTTTATTTTAATCCCCAGTTTAGAACTATTGATACTAATAGAATCCTGAATTGCTGGCACATAAGGATAAAGGGCCAGATTCACAGGATTAATTCCTGCAAGTATATGCTGCATCACTGTGTTGCCAACAAAGGTAGCCTCATAGATATTATCCCTTTTTACCTTCGCCTTGGAAACCAAATAGGTTATCACCTGATTAATTCCTTTTAGTATTATTCTCTGGAGTTTTTTTAATCCTCCCGGGTTGGATTGAATGTAACTTATTCTGGAGATAATATCATCACCATGAATAACCTGTGGGTTAAGGATGGCTCTTTCTGCAATTCTTTCACCAGTATCTAAATCCATAAGTGCTCCCACAACTGTTGTAGTTCCGATATCAAAGGCGAGGCCAAACTTTTTTCCACGAGTGTCCCCTTTTTCAATAGCTATAATTTCTCTGTCTTTTAAAACTACTGTTACATTGAAATTGCTTTTACGAATAATCGTGGGGACCTTTCTTACCAAATCCAAACTTATTGAAAGATCTTTATAACCCTTCTTAATCAACTGGTTTTTTATTCGGGTAACATCTGATAGCTGATCTTTCAGGCTGGGGGAAGGTAGTGGTAGGTAAATTTTTTCTACTCCCGGATTAACCTGAGGTGTTTTTCCCAGACCTTGAGTCAGGAATTTAAGTTCTGAAATTACTCCCGAAGATGGAATTTCAACTTTAGCATCTCCCTCTATTCTTACCTGGCAGGCTAACCTGTAGCCTTTTTCTATCCACTCGGGGATGAGTTTTTTTTCTTTTAAGGTGAGGGGATTTACCCTACCGGAAATCTTAACTTTGCACTTACCGCATATTCCCAATCCTCCACAGGGAAAAGAGAAATTGATGCTGGAGTTTTTTATTAATTCTTTTAACTCTATGGGGTTAGAAAGGGTTACCTTTTTACCTTCAGGTAAAAAGGTAACCCTAATCTTTTTATTTTTCTTTTTCATCAGCCTATTAATTTTTTAAGCTTTTTAGTGAGTTCCTTTTTACTTACAACTCCCGTTATCCTTTCCACCACTTCTCCGTTTTTAAACAGAAAAAAGGTGGGTATACCTCTTACACTGTACTCTGCAGCAGTTGAAGGATTCTCATCAACGTTTAGTCTAAAAAATTTAATATGATTTTTAAATTCTTCACTTAATCCCTCAATTACAGGCTCCATTTTTTTACAGGGCATACACCATTCAGCCCAGAAATCTACTAAAACAGGTTTATCAGATTCCAGAACTTCTTTTTTGAAATCATCAGCTTTTATATCCTTTACTCCACCCATTTTAACCTCCTATACCCAGAATACTTATTTGATTTTCTTTTGCAATATTTAAAACTTTTGATTTATATAAAAGAAAGACTTTTTCTTTCTCTATTGCCAGTAACTTAGATTTAACCCTGGCCATATTTATTAAAGTTTTAGGACCCACAACAGGAATGTCAAACCTCATATCTTGTTTAGGTCTTGCCACCTTAACAACGACTGTTCCTTCTCCTCCCAATGCTCCACCTCTTAGAATTGTCCTATCAGTTCCCTCTATTGCCTCTACAGCCAGTACTGTTAGATTTTTAATCACAACTGTTTGTCCTATATCCATAGATGCTAACTTTTTAGCTACTTGCCACCCGTATCTAACATCCTCTAAACCCTTTTTTTCTACAGAACAATTAATAAGTTCGTCTTCTTTTACCAGAAGATCAGAAAGGTAAATAGAAGGGCTTACAATATTCAACCCTCTTTTTTCAGCTTCTTGCGAGAGAAAATACTTAAAAAAGCTAAGGTCTTGGGTATCTGGTAATCTGAACAATAACTTTTTAAAGGATTCAAATTTATCCTCATATTTAAACATAAGAGCTTTATCAAACTTGCCAAGTATGATTAATTCTGAAATTCTCTTTTGACAAAAAAAATCAAGGCATTTATCCACATCGTTTAATTCGACCCAGTTTATCTCATTTACAAATTTTTCAAGTTCATTGGATGTTACATTTTTTATTCCTGTAACAACCACTTTTTTTCCTCTTTTTTTAACTTCCTGAATAAAGACAAGAGGAAGCTCTCCGGCTCCTGCTAATAGACCAATATATGATTTTAAATGCATTAAGCCACCTTCTTAGTCACCGTAGGGACGGTGAATTATCTGGATAACTCACCAAACGATGTATGAACACTAATTTTTAAGTTGAATTTAAAGTGGAAAACCTTATGAGTTATCCACTTATTTTTACAGACCCAAAATTCTATCTTTTTTTATCCACATTTTTTTGTAAAAATTAACAACGAATTAAACAACTTTTTAAGATCTTATCCTCTTAATAATCTCATTTATATCCTGGTCAAGGGTTTTATTCTTTTTCCTTTCTTGCTTTATTTTTCGCCAGGCATACATAACAGTGGTATGGTCTTTACCTCCAAATTTTTCCGCAATTTCAGGAAACGAACACTCAGTTAGCTCTCTACAAAGGTACATGGCTATTTGCCTCGGTAGAGCAATTGATTTAACCCTCTTTTTTCCTTTTAATTGTGAGTCTTTAATTTTGTAGTATTTGGCTACATTATGTTGGATTATTTCCACGGTCACAGGTCTGGGCTCTTCCGGGGGTAAGATATCTGTCAACACCTCGCGTGCGTAATTTACGTTAATCTTTTGATTATATAAAGATGAATGAGCAGCAAGTCTCATCAGGCATCCTTCCAATTTACGAATATTGGTTTTTACTCTTTCAGCAATAAAAAGTGCTACCTCATCATTGAGTTCAATATTTTCCATTTCTGCTTTTTTCTTTAAAATAGCTATTCTTGTCTCTAAGTCAGGAGGTTGGATATCGGTTATTAAACCCCATTCAAAACGTGATCGAAGCCTTTTCTCTAAAGTAGGGATCTCAGTTGGCGGTCTATCGCTGGAGAGAACAATCTGTCGATGTGCTTCATAGAGAGCATTAAAAGTGTGGAAAAATTCCTCCTGGGTTCTTTCTTTTCCTGCCAAGAAATGAATATCATCTACAAGTAAAATATCTTTATTTCTATATTTTTTTCGGAAATCAACAGTTTTATCATCTCTTATAGCATTAATCAACTCATTGGTAAATTGCTCCGATGAAACATAGGCAAAGCTAAGTTCTTTTCTATTTTTCATTATAAAATGAGCTATGGCCTGAAGAAGATGAGTTTTACCTAATCCAACGTCTCCATAAATGAAAAGTGGATTATAAATTGCTGAAGGAGATTGAGCTACTGCTAAAGCAGCAGCGTGAGCTAGCCTGTTATTATTTCCCACCACAAAAGTATCAAAATTGTACTTGGGGTTCAAACGATAAGAATAAACCTCTTTATGGGGATAAACTCTTAATTTTTCTTCTTCATTTTGTCTTGGAGGAACAGAAAATTCTATTTGAATATTACCATTTAGCAGTTCATTTAACTTTAAATTAAGCAGATGAAGATACCTCTCCTGGATTCTTTCCACAAAAAACTGGCTTGGAGCTTGAATAATTAACTTGTCTGAGGATAGGGATTCAAATCGCAGAGGCTTGATCCAGATATTAAAGTTTTCTTCACCGATTTTGCTCCTCAATCCCCCCAGAAGCTCTTTCCATAAATATTTCTCTTCTTTTTCCATTTTTAATTTTTCTTTGTCTTATCAGAAGTTAATCACAGGATTATCCACAACTGTGGATAACTATGAAACCAGCAGTAGCAGGAGAAAAAAATCTTTCTTTTTACTCTTTGCTTTTTTCTCAACAGGGAATAAAAAACCCTTTCAAGAGTTATACACAAGATTTTGAAAGAGGAGGAAATCTAATCTTAATTTTATACCCACACTATACCCTGTCAAGACAACCGAACCTCGCCTTTAGAAGCCTTTTCAAATAAGTATAAGGATCCACAGGAGATGTCCATAACCGGAAAAAATCCAGGGCAAATCTATCCCACTTCCGGCATCAAATTTTTTGTAATAACATTTTTCTTATTCAATAGCGTATAGTGAAATTTTCAAATTCTCCTTTAAAGATCTCCGGTTTAACCTCAACCCCGGTCACCAGGGCTCCTCGAGGTCCTTGATGACACCAATCTATAAATTTATTCACCGCTCCTTCCTCTCCCTCAAGTACCATTTCTACTTTTCCGTCCCAACGATTTCTCACCCATCCTTTAACACCCAGCCTTCGCGCTATGTCTCGAGCAGTTGCCCGAAAAAAAACACCCTGGACTCTTCCCCTGACAAGAATGTAGACTCTTTTTTGTTTCATTGTCGTTCCCTCTTTTAATATCATAATAAATTGACAAAAAATTTTAAGCTCTATAATTTTGATTGTGTAATGGAGCAACGTATGGAGATAAAAAGGAAAAATTTTTGTTATATCAAAGAGAATTTAACCAAGGTGAAGGTTATATACACTGACATGGATGGAACTCTTACTGACCCGGAGGGTTGTATTTTTACCGCTCCTTCAGGTAAACTAACTCTCATCCCCATTGAGGCTGTTTTTCATGTTCTACAGAAGAAAATCGATGTGGTTATTGTTTCGGGAAGAACTCACTCCCAGTTGAGGGAAAACGCCCGTATCCTGGGATTTAAGAATTTTATAGCAGAATCGGGTTGTGAAATTGTTTATGATCTGGGGAAAAAGGTAATTTATAATATAGGAGATATAAAAATTGAGAAAGGCAAATCTCCTCGCCAAATTATAGAGGAATCTGGTGCAGTTGAATTGCTTTTTTCCAGGTTCCCGGGTAAGATAAGATATTATTATCCCTGGGCTGATGAGGTCAGGAATAATGTAATTCTGGTGGGGAATATCCCTGTTAGGGATGCGAATCTTCTACTAAAAGAACACGGATTTTCCAATTTAAGATTAAATGATAATGGAAAAGTCCCTCCCGAAAAAGATTTTCCGGCTCCCCATTGTTACCACCTTATACCCAGTGCAACAAGCAAAAGATCGGCCGTGGCCAGGGATAAGAAGATAAGAAGATTAAAAAGAGAACAGCTGGTAGGAATAGGAGAATCAGTGGAGGACGTAGAGATTGCTGATGAAGTAGGCGTTTACTTTGTGGTGAAAAATGGCTTAGAAAATAACCCTGGTTTAAGCGAGATTATCAAGAAGAAAGAAAACGTTTTTGTGTTGGACAAGGCGATGGGATTAGGTTGGGCTCAAGCTATACAGATTCTTGAACAGATGGGAAAGATATAAAAACTTTTACAGTTTATCAATACCATGTTGCCTTAGCCATTCTTCGAAATCGCCCTTTTGATCAAAGAATTCCTTATCGTAATTTTCCTCCAATTTTTTTACCTGGGTAGCAAGTTTAGGTTGTGAGGCAACCAGTTTATTTATGTTATCCTCAAATTCTTCACTCATTTTAGAAAGATCGCTAAGATCAATATCTATATTGAGAAGATTGATAATTCTTTTTGTGACAGCTTTTATGCCTTTTGGATTTTTTGTCTGGACGTAAATGGGTATCTCAGCAACAAAATTTATCATTTCAATGCCCCGTTCCAGTGATAGTTTAGTAAGCAGGGTTACAATGCTTGCCGGTCCTTCGTAATTGGTAAATCTAACTTCGTATTTCTGAAGAATGGCTTTGGTTTCTTCATGAGATAAGGAACAGGAAACTCTTACATCTCTTGTATGTGGAATTAATCCAGCGACACTTCCAATAAAGTAGATCTTTTTTACATTGAATTTATCAGCAACAGCAAAGATACAATTTGCATAATCGTTCCATTTTAAGTTAGGTTCTTTACCAGAGAAAAGAATCAGATTGTAATTTTGGGCGTAAAAAAATTGATTTTGAGGATACTGAAAATCAACCACAAGCCCATCCCTTACCTTGGTATATGGTCTGAATTGAGCTACTTGTTCCATAGTACCAGGTAAATTAAAAATATAAAAATCTCCTGGTGATATCTCGGCAAATTTTTTGGCCTTAAGCTTATTTTTTAAGTATTCAATGGTACCGGTTGAGACATCTCCTCCATCCATCCATCCTGAAAAACCAAGTATCATAGAAGAATCTTTTAAATTTGGCTGTTCATAGATTATAAGTTCTTTCATGAGCACCTCCTGTGACAGATTTATTTTTATGTCTGAGAAATCCTCTGGTTGCTTTTTAAGAAAAAAAGAGATATAATAATTTGGTTAATTCTAAGGAGTTTAAATTTCCCTTCCATGAAAAGAAGTTCTGCTGGCTTTACTTTAATCGAGCTGTTAATAGTGATAGCTGTAGCCTCCGTTTTTACAGCAATTATAACTATTAATCTTATAAATGCAACCAACCGAGCCAAGAGGTCTGAGGCAAAGGTATTTATCGGGAAACTTGAGTTGGCCATATCCATGTACAAAATTGATACAGGAAATTATCCACCAGACGATGAAGGTTCTGTCTCTCTTAGGCGAGCCTTAGACCCCGATGAAGACGATCCAGTAAGACAGACCCCGGGATGGAAAGGACCTTATCTTGAGTTTAAAGACAGGGAAGTAAATTCAAAGGGTCAACTGGTAGATCCGTGGTGCAAAGGTGAGGATGATACTGTGCATGTTTATGTTTATCGAGCCAACCTTGATAATGATCCTTTAACTTATCCTCCTTTTCACAATGTAACAACTTTTGACATTTATTCTAAAGGGATGGATGGAAAGACCGGAACTGATCAAGAGGAAGCTAATGAACCAGCTGATGGCAATTACTGTCAGAATGGTATAGATGATGATGGAGATGGTTTGATTGATGAACTTAGTTTGCAAAGCGGGGGTAATGGCTGGTTGGAGGATGATGTTAATAACTGGTGATAAAATAACACCTGAACCACTTTTCAAGGGCTTCATGCTTGTTGAATTGATCTTTGTTCTTGGGATAATTGTTTCTATTACTCTTTTCGGATTTGTAGCTTTGCATAAGCGTTTCTCTCAGTCCCTTTTAAAAACATCGGCTCAGGAGATGGTCAGCACTTTAACCTGGGCAAGAAGGCTGGCTATAACTAAAAGAAAACTTCATAAGGTTGTCTTTGCAGTTAAGAGAAGACAGTATTGGATTGAAGATGAAGATGGGGAGCCGTTGGATAAAGTTATCAATTTAAAAAAAGGCATAATTTTTGCCAATCCCAACCTAAATAAATGGGGTGAGGAAGATGGAATTGTAGAGGGAGGATTTTCGGATAACTGTTTTGTTTTTTATCCTCAGGGAACTTGTGAGGGGGGTTCAATTTATCTGAAAGCAGAAAACCAGGATAGCTGGTACACGGTTACCCTGGTGCCTTCTACGGGAAAGGCGAACCTATACGAAGGAAAGCATTAAATGGCAGGACTTTATTTTGGCAGGAAAGATGCTTTTACTCTTTTGGAAGTAATTTTTATATCAGTAATTTTGTGTGGAAGCCTTTTCATTCTGATTCAGACCTTTTCCCCGGGGCTTGAATCAAAACAAAAAGTGGAAAAATTATCCCTGATGATTATTCTGGCCCAAAGATTTATGGAACAAATAAGAACGGAGGGTTATGATTCTCTGGCAAAAAAATATCCAGGAAATGAATCTGGGTCGGGGGAGGGTGAGTTTAAAGACGCACCAGGCTTTAGATGGCGAGTCAACTGGTGGGAAACGGGTATCCCAAATTTGAGGAAAGTACGGATAAAGATATGGGGAGAGATTGAGGAAAAAGGCTTTAGTCCTGAACTCGAGGTTATAACCTATCTTGCCAGAAGATAATGAAAAAAGGCGGGTTTACTCTTCTGGAGACTGTGGTAAGTGCTTTTATTTTAGCTTTTACTCTTTTAGGTTTGTATGTAATATTTGAAAAAGGGTATTTTATCTGGGAAAGAGGAAACGAGGATCTTGAAAGATACCAGGAAGCAAAGGGATGCTTTGATCTTATGAGCAGAGAATTGCGAAGCTCTTTTTTAAGTTTAAGTAACAGCAATCTTATCTTTAAAGGTGAAGAAAATAAAATTGTGTTTTACTCCTCCTCCAACATTGCTCATGAGGAGAAGGAATACGACTTAAAAAAAGTAGAATACAAGCTTCAGGATGGAACCATTTTTCGGAAGGTAATAAGCGTATTAGAAGACAAAAATAATCCCGGAGCAACTACTGTTTTAGTTTCCAGAGTAGTTAACTTGAGTTTTTCCTATTACGATGGTAGAAAATGGAGAAAAAGCTGGGATTCAGAGAAAAAGAAAATTACGGATAGTCTTCCTCTACCAGAAGCTGTTAGGTTGCGGTTAATTCTTAAACGAGAAAATGATAAACCCCTTGTCTTCTCTACAATGGTCAATCTTCCAGTAAAATAGTATCAAAAATGCTTGTTCTAAGAACACCAAATTCATAAAGACTTTACACTTTGGATAAAATTTGCTATTTTATATGCAAAAAAGAAGGAGTAAGAGTTGGGAATAAGTAGCGAAGAGAAAAAAAAGATAAGGGATGAATTCGGGAGACACCCTCAAGATTCCGGTTCACCAGAGGTTCAAGTTGCCGTTTTAACCAGAAGAATAAGTCAACTAACCGAACATTTTAAAAGGCACAAGAAAGATCATGGTTCGAAAAAAGGCCTTTATGTCATGGTTTCCAGAAGAAGAAAACTCCTGGATTATCTTAAGAGGGAAGATCCAGAAAAGTATCAGGAAATTATAAAAAGACTTGGTCTAAGAAGGTAAATTATGTATAGATTAGAGAGTGAAATTGCTGGTCAAAAATTAGTCATAGAGACGGGGAAGGTGGCCAAAAAAAGTTCCGGTGCCGTTTGGATTCAATATGGGGAAAATATTATTCTGGTAACAGCTGTAATTTCTTCCCAGGAAAAGGAGGAAATGGGATTTGCCCCACTAACGGTAGATTATCGGGAAAAGGCTTATGCTGCTGGGAAAATACCTGGAGGATTCTTTAAAAGGGAGGGAAAACCATCTGATGAGGAGATTCTTTGTAGTAGACTAATAGACAGATCCATACGTCCTCTTTTTCCAAAAGGGTTTCGACATGAAACCCAAATAATAGCCACAGTTCTTTCAGCTAGTGAATCTAACCAACCCGCTGTTTTGGGTATCACCGGTGCAAGTTTAGCTCTTGCTCTTGCAAATAGTTACTTTAGAAAACCAGTAGCTGGAGTTCGTGTGGGAAGAATTGGGAAAGAGTTCATTATTAATCCTACTGATAAGGAACTTGAAAGAAGTGATCTGGATCTTATAGTGGCAGGGAAAAGAGAAAGCATAACCATGGTGGAGGGAAGGGCCCATAAAGTTTCTGAACCTGTCATTATGGAGGCTTTTAGGCAAGCACATTTGGTTGTTAAAGAGTTAGTAGATATTGAGGAGAAGTTCTTATCACAAGTACCCCCACACGAAGAAGAACCCCTTATATGTTGTTATGAAGTGGATGAAAATCTAAAGCAAAAAGCAATTGAGTTTTTGTCTCCTAAAATCGAAAAAATCACCTCTGATTGGACAAAAGACCAGAAGGAGGAGTATCTGGAAAGAGTGAAGGAAGAACTTGTTCAGGAATTAGCTGCTGAGGAACCAGAAAAAGAGCAAGATCTTTTATTTATTCTCGAGGAATTAAAGCGTAAGAAGTTAAGAGAGATGGTTTTGTTTGAGGGAAAGAGGTGGGATGGGAGAGGAATAGAAGATATAAGGCCTATAAGTTGCGAGGTAGGGATTCTACCCCGAGTCCATGGCTCGGCTCTATTTACCAGAGGAGAGACTCAATGTTTAGTGGTGGCTACTCTGGGAACCGCAGCTGATGAACAGATTGTTGATGGACTTCAAAGGGAAGAAACTACCAAAAGATTTATGTTTCATTACAATTTTCTTCCCTTTTCCACTGGAGAAGCCCGTCGTCTGGGTGCTCCGGGAAGAAGAGAGATTGGCCACGGTTTTCTGGCAGAGAGAGCGCTCCTTGCCGTTTTACCGGATGAACACATTTTTCCTTACACTATAAGATTAGTTTCTGACATACTGGAATCCAATGGATCCTCGTCTATGGCTTCAGTATGTGGTGGCAGTCTGTGTTTGATGGATGCAGGTGTTCCGGTTTCCGAAGCTGTAGCCGGGGTGGGGATGGGACTAATCCAGGAAAAAGACAAAGTTGCCATTCTCACCGATATTCAGGGCATAGAGGATCATCTGGGAGATATGGACTTTAAGATTGCCGGGACCAGAGATGCCATCACAGCTCTCCAACTGGATATAAAAACTGAGGAAATAGATTTTACCATTCTGGAAGAGGCTCTCAGAAGGGGAAAAATCGCCAGAAGAGAGATCCTCGCAAAAATGGCCCAGGTAATTGATAAACCCAGGAAAACTCTATCCAAACATGCTCCTCGCATAATTACCTTCTCTATACCGATGGAAAAAGTTGGTGAGATTATAGGTCCTGGTGGTAGAGTTATAAAGAAGATAATACAGGAAACCGGTGTGCAGATAGATATAGACGATATGGAAGGTAGAGTGACTGTAGCTTCTATGGATGAAGAGGCTACCAAGAAAGCAGCTAAAATGATAAAAGATATTGTTAGAGAGCTAAAAGTGGGACAGGTTTATCTTGGAAAAGTTAAGAGAGTGACAGACTTTGGAGCTTTTGTTGAGATATCTCCAGGTAAAGAGGGGCTCGTCCATATTTCTGAATTGAGCGATAAATACGTTAAAAACGTATCCGATGTTGTTCGACCCGGAGATGAAATCTTGGTGAAGATAATCGGTATCGATGAACTTGGAAGGTTAAACCTGAGCAAGAAAAGAGCTGACAAAAAGGAAATATGAGATCAATGTCTGGATGTGTTTTCTGCAGGATAGCAAGAGGAGAGGCATCTGCGAGTATAGTTTACAAAGATGAGGAAATAGTAGCTTTCGAGGATATAAATCCTCAGGCTCCATATCATATTTTGGTTATACCTAAAGACCATATACCAAGTATCATGGATTTATCTTCAGGAAATATCTATGTAGTTGGGAAAATATATAATGCGATTAAGGAGATTGCGAGAAGTAAGAACCTGGAGAAGGGTTTTAGAGTAGTGGTTAATTGTGGTCCTTTAGCCGGTCAATCAGTGAATCATCTTCACTTTCATCTTCTAAGCGGGAGGAGACTTGGTTGGCCTCCCGGGTAAAATTAGCTTTTACCGAAATTAGGACACTTTTTCAGGTATTTAAAGCCCGTGTCAGGCTTTTAAAGTTGACTTAGACCAAAAATTTATTAAACTGTTGATAAAATATAAAGTAAATTTTAAGGAGGTGCGTGGAGCTTGGTTGACATTAAAGTTGATGATTATAATTCCTTTTCTCAAGCTTTAAAGAGATTTAAAATAGAATGTCAACAGTCTGGATTAACTTCAGAGATAAAAAGGCATCAGGAGTATGAGAAACCGACGGAGAGAAAGAGGAAGAAGAGGCTGAAGGCTATTCGAAGACAGCGAAGAAAGATGATGAAACTGGAGAGGTTAAGAAACTATTAGCCCTGCCTCCATCTTCGTGAGAAGAAACTTTGAGCCAACACCAGGATTTCGGGGACTTAACTCTGAATGCGGCGGGGCCTTCTCCCCGGGAGAAGACCACAAAGTATTCGGGAGGGTTCCCCTTTGAAGATTAGACTCAAAAGCTTTCAGCTCACGAGGGGGGCAGGGTTTTCTAATAAACAGAAAAAGTTTGGCATTGTATTTATGGGTTCTCCTCAATTTGCCTGTTTATCCTTTGAAAAATTGGTAGAAAAGGAAAGGATACTGGCAGTTGTTACTCAGCCTGATAGACCAGTTGGAAGAGGAAGGAAAGTCCAGCCAACTCCGATAAAAGAAGCAGCTGTAAAAAGAAAAATTCCAGTTTATCAGCCGGAAAAATTGATGGATACGGGATTTTTGACAGAGATTGCCAATCTAAAGCCGGATTTGATAGTTGTTGTTGCATTTGGCAAATTACTTCCTCCGGCACTTTTACGTATTCCTCGAATTTGCTGTATAAATCTTCATCCCTCGCTGTTGCCCAAGTACAGGGGTCCAGCACCTATTCCCTGGGTTTTGATAAATGGAGAAAAAGAAACCGGGGTTAGTGTGCAGATAGTTAGAGAGAAGGTTGATAGTGGTGAGATAATTTTGCAAAAAGAAGTTTCAATAGATCCTGATGAAACTGCCGGAGAACTCTCTGAAAGGCTTTCTCTTTTGGGTGCCCAGGCACTTGTAGAAGCTATTGAGTTAATAAGAGAGGGCAAAGCAAGGCCGCATCCACAAAAAGGGCAAGTAAGCCACGCTCCAAAAATAACAAAAGAAATGAGCAAGATAAACTGGGATTGTTCAGCTTGTGTAATTCACAATCTGGTGAGAGCACTAAATCCTACGCCTGGTGCTTATACTGCTTTCTCCTGGAGAGGAAGGATTTATTCTCTTAAAATTTGGAAGACAGCCTTACCTGAAAACTTCAGTCAAAATAACGATGGTAGTCCGGGACAGGTGATAAGAATCCACAAAGATGTTGGATTTTTAGTAAAGACGGGCAGTGGAACTCTTCTAATTAAGGAGGTTCAACTTCCAGGGAAAAATAAAATAAGTGCTTATGATTTCGTAAAAGGCTATCATTTAAAAAGAGGTTTTCTTTTAGGAGGATAGCCTATGAATACGGCTAAAACCACTTTACTTTTGATTGGTTTGACTTTGTTACTTATCTTCATAGGACAGCTTGTAGCCGGGATGGCAGGGGCTATTTTTGCCTTTTTCTTGGCCCTAATTATGAATATGGTAAGCTACTGGTGGAGTGACAAAATTGTTTTGAGAATGTATAGGGCCAAGGAGATTACGCCTCGTGATAATCCGAAGCTACATCAGATTGTGGAAAATCTTGCTCTGGCAGCGGGCATTCCCAAACCTAAAGTGTGGTTAATTCCCCTTAGCACACCCAATGCTTTTGCAACTGGCAGAAATCCTGCCCATGCATCCGTAGCCGTTACTCAGGGGCTTTTGAATACATTAAGTATGGAGGAGATAGAGGGAGTTCTCTCTCACGAAATAGCTCACATAAAAGACAGAGATATTCTCATATCAACTATCGCAGCTACACTTGCTGGAGCAATAATGACCATAGCATACTGGGCCCGATGGGCCTTCTTTCTCGGGGGCAGTGATGAAGAAGGAGGAGGTAATGTTATCGGCCTTTTGGCTATTTCCATACTGGCTCCTCTGGCTGCTCTTTTGATCCAGCTTGCTATTTCCCGAACCAGAGAATATGAAGCTGACAGACAAGGGGCGGTTTTAAGTGGAAAACCTCTTTATTTAGCCAGTGCTCTGGAAAAAATAGAAATGTGGACAAGAAGAAGACCTTTTCCTGGAGGTTCTCCTTCTACAGCTCACCTTTTTATTGTTAATCCTTTCAGAGGGGATTGGGTAGTAAGACTTTTTAGTACCCACCCACCCACTCAGGAGAGGACTAGAAGACTTAAGGCAATGGCTCATCTTTTGTGACAAATTTGCTATTTGAAGGGAGGTTAAATTTTGGAAGTAAAAGATGATAAAGATTTTCCAGTGAAATTAGCCCGGGAAACACTGGAAAGGTATCTGGCTACAGGAGAGGTTATTTCTCCCCCAGATGAAATTCCTGAGGAATTTAGAAAAAAAGCCGGCGTTTTCGTCTCTTTGCACAAAAAGGGAAGATTGAGGGGTTGCATTGGAACATATCTTCCAGTTAGAAAAAATATTGCCGAGGAAATTGTTGAGAATGCCATAAGTGCAGCCACAAGAGACCCTCGTTTTCCACCAGTACAGGCACGAGAGTTAAAGGATATCGAAATCTCAGTTGATGTTTTAAGTGAACCCGAACCGGTAAAGTCTTTAGATGAGCTTGATCCCAAAAAATATGGGGTAATAGTGAGCAAGGGTAGTCGGAGAGGACTTCTTTTACCAGATCTGGAAGGTGTTGATAGTGTGGAATATCAACTGGAAATAGCAAAACAAAAAGCAGGCCTTTACGGCTTTCCTTTACAAGAATTGGATATCCAAAGATTTACAGTAAAACGCTACAAAGAAAAGAGAACCTGGTATTAAAACTCCAGGCTCTCTTAATAGTGACCCCTGAATTAGCTTATGTAAGATTTAAATTGACTTTAGTATTTCTTCTATTACCTCTCGAGAATAAGAGGCGGGATCTTTCGCTATGTCCTCCAGGCGTTTTGTGGACTCTCGAAGTCGGCGCAGCTTGGTAGAATCTGCTTTTCCTTTTTCAATAGATTTTTCTGCCTTCTTGGTTTGTTTTAAAATACTTTTTTTAGCCTTATTTATTATTTTTTCAGAAACTCCTCTCCTGCCGGCACTTTGAAGAAGATTTTCAAATAGCGTCTGGATATCCCCTTCTTCTAAAAATTCAACTTCTTCTTCGCCAACTTTAACCTTTTTCATTTTTCACCTCCTAAAGGTAGTTAACCTGTATCATTATAAGGTATTTCTAATTTTTTGGCAAGTAAAAGGAGTGACGCTTCCAATTCTTTATATTAAAACAGAATTTCCAGGATCTAATTCACAAAAAACAAATAGAGAAAGGATTTTCTTTATTTCTGGCTGGTAGCGGCGCGGGGATTCGAACCCCGGACTCCACGGGTATGAGCCGTGTGC
>CAYZYX010000025.1:0-27486 GCA_964482715.1 uncultured Clostridia bacterium | reverse complement strand
TAGTTCAATAATCGCATAGTCTTTGCTTTTTTATAAGCAGGATGAGATTGATTTATGGTAACTGTCTCTCCGTCGAACCAAGCCTCTTTGTCCAAATCTGGTCTTTCACCTCCTGTTATCCTTATACCACCTCTAATATTTCTTGGCCTGGGAGACTGATGAAAAAGCACTTCAATTTTAAAAGTGGAGGAAATTTTTAAGTCAATGATCAAATTTAGACTTTTTCACCTCTCTCTTAGGAAAAACTATAGAGGTTGAAGTAATAGAGAAGAGAAAAGCTTTTACTTTAAAAAGCAGGAGGTGGATGAGGTGGATTAAGGGTGCTTGGAGCAACGTACAGATATGAGAAACAAGGTGTTTTAACCGAGAAGCCGGGAGTTTTGACAAACGACTTTTTCGTGAACCTTGTTGATATGAAAGTTGAATGGAAGGCAGCAGATGAACTTTGAGCTGTGGCAGAGGTTTATGCTGGTGATGATGCAAAAGAAAAATTGGGTATAGATTTTATTTCAGTTTGGAACAAGGTTATGAACCTGGATAGATTTGGGTTAAATGTTTGAAAAAGCAGGAGTGATATCTAATGAAATCCGCTTCGCTCCACCCAAATTCGGCAAAGTCGAAACTTCGTATGTCCACAAGGCGTTTTTTACTGATAGTCTTTTGAGACGGAAATGTGACCAATTTTTTAATTCTTAATACTCCAGCGAGATGTTAAAAAATGCTTGATTCAAGACCTGACCCTTTCTGATAGAATTCAGAAAATAACAGGAACTATCTTTCTACCAGATAAATACCTGATAAAACAAGGCCTGTTCCCACAACTAAAGAGGGAGTAATTTTCTCTGCAAGAATAATTTTTCCTAAAAGTATAGCCACAATCGGAATTAGAAAAAGGAAAACGGAAGCTTTTGATGCCTCCATTCTCTTTAAAACATAATTCCAGAGGAGATAGGTTAATCCTGAGGAAATAAGACCAAGGTAGATAACAAATAACCAGGAAGTTGCTGACAGGCCAGTAATAACGGAAAAATTGCGAGAAAAAACACACAGGATGAAAAGTAACAGTGAGCCGAAAATGAAAGCAGAAGTAGTTAAAAGTAGAGGTGAATATTGCCTCAAAACTCTTTTGTTCATAATCACATATAAACCCCAGCATAGAGCGGAAAATAATACCAGGATATTGCCAGCAAATGAACTTGAGAGGAGAAAACCCATTATATTCTTACCACCAAAGATGACTATTACAATACCGAAAAATCCAAGCATCATGCCGATTAACCTGTTTCTGTTTATTTCTTCCCGCAAGAATATAATACTAAGGACTAAAACAAATAAGGGATTTGTAGCTAATAAAACTGAGGCTATTCCTGAGGAAGTGTATTGAATACCGACATTCTGAAATATGTTAAATAGAGTAACTCCTGTTGCCCCGAGCAAAACAAAGTATAAAAATTTTTCTCTTAAGACTTCCCCTATTTTCACAAATCCTTCATTGAATCCGAGCAACAAAATTAAAGCAAATGTTGCCACTCCACTCCTTAAAAAAGATAAAGCAAGTGGCGTAATCTGATCTAATACGATTTTTATAGCAACAAAACTACTTCCCCATATCAGGACTGTAATTATAAGTGCAATTAGAGCTTTTTTGTCTTTCATTTTTGTTAACTTAAGGGTACTTTAAACTTTACTCCAGAATATAGTGAGCAAGGTGTAACTGTTCCCCATTTCAAACTCCTCACCTTATAGAACCAAATACTAATAAAGTAGTGAAAAAATCAGAAAACTTGTTGCTGCCCTTACACCGGACTTCCCACTATCATTCCCACCACTATCATCATCAAGATATTTCCCGTCTGAGCCTTACTAAAAGCATCGATACTCCTAAACCGACCATAATTCTACCCAGAATAGCGGTAGAAAAAGTAGGGGAGATTCCGAATTGGAGGATATATACTACAATTTGCCCTCTGTAAGTCAAACGTTCGCATCTTTCTTGCTGTGGAACACCTTATCCCGGTTGCAGAAATATTCAGGATTGGCTTTGCATCATCTCGCTATCGGCAATCTCGATTTCTTTTCTCTTATCTTTCTGATATTCTTTGATTTTTGCCTGTAAATTTTTATCACCAATTGCAAGAATTTTTATGGCCGCAAGTGCTGCTCCTTCTGGTTCAAGTACAGTCATGGAAGAGACACCAGATGGCAGCCTTAAACTTGAAAAAATATCAACACCACCGAATTTGTCACTGTAAGGAGGACAGGCAATAACAGGCCTGGTGGTTTGGGCATCAACATACCCACTTAAAGCATTACTTTTTCCAGCGACTGTAATAAAAACCACATCATCTTTTTCATAGTTTTTGATTATTTCCAGCAGTTTATCAGGAGTCTTATGAGCTGAGCCAACTCTCAGGTTAAATTGTATCCCAAACTGCTTTAACACATCTACAATTTTCTTACAATGTTCTAAATCACTTCGTGAGCCCATAATTATTACCACTTTACCCATATCTTTCCTCCTTTTGATTGGTCAAAGCCTGCCAATTTACCGATTTTACCTTACTTATATCCTTCTCCTGCAGATTTTTCCTTTTTATGGGTGCAAAGGCTTCTACAGTGTAAAACTGGTTGCTCATCAAAAAAGCTTCTGGCAAGCTACCTGGAGCTTATCCTTATGAAAAAATATTCTTATTTCAGGCTCCTGGAATAGAATGCTTCATGTGGTGGGGTATTTTATACTGTATCTAACAGGATTAATTTCTGTCCCCGGAGCATCGGTTCTTTTTTGATTTTACAAATACAAAAATTACTTCAATGATTTTAAAAAGTCTTCATCGATAAGTGTGGGAGCGATTTTTTTAACTTTTTCCAGTATTTTCTTTTTTTCTTCCTCGGTTTTGGCCAATTTATATTTTTCCCGAAGTTTTTTTAGCTTTTCCCTTCTCTTTTGCCTTTTTTCTACCGTCTTGATGTGAGTTGGTCTGGACATGGTTTTCTCGCTTTCTTATGGTTAGGATTTTTATTTAAAATTTTATAAAAATTATACCGTTTAAGTCAAGCCCAATACCCTGAGGTGGGGACAGTTTTGTTCACATCCTTTTCTCAAGACTTACGGGCATATAGAGATTTATCTTGATTTTACTTGACAGGAATGACTTCCCCACGGGTCATTTTGACAAGGTCCTGAGGGGGGAGTTTAAAGACCGCCCGGGGAGTACCAGCAGCGGCCCAAATTTCCCCGTGCTGCATAAGATCCTCGTCTATAAAAGTTCTAAGCTTTTTTGAATGTCCAACAGGAGGAATACCACCAATTACAAAACCTGTCTCTTGTAATACAAAATCGGGATCTGCTTTTTTCACAGGTTCTAAAACAAACTTTTCCACTTTTTCCTCATCAACTCTATTTGCTCCACTTGCAATTATCAAAATTGGTTTTGATGTCTTCTCTCCTTTGAAAACCAGTGATTTAGCAATCTGTCCCACTTTACATCCTATGGCCTTAGCCGCCTCTGAAGCAGAACGAGTTGATTGTGGAAGCTCAACAACCTGATGAGAAAAACCGAGAGCTCTTATGGCATCCTGAACCTTTTGGGCACCAGGGCTTAACATGACTATTTCCCTCCCACTTTTAATGTATTTTAACATCTTGCTCTATTCTGGAAAGAAAATGGAAATCTTTTCTCAATTTACTGTAAAGCTGCCTGTAGATCTGGTAAACCTCACTGTAAATTTTTACCTCCTGGCAATTTGGTAAAGCAACTACTTCTTTTTTTATCCATCTCTTACATGCTTCCTCTGTACTGCTGAAAAAACCGCTTCCAACCGCTGCTATAACCGAAGCTCCATAAGCAGAGGCCTCTTCAGTATTGGGTACAGCAACAGGTAAGTTAAATATATTCGCCTGAATTTGTCGCCAGATTTTACTTTTAGCTCCACCACCGGTGGCAACAAGACGGGATGGTTTTATACCTGATTTTTTAAATTCCTCAAGGCAATCTCTCAAAGCAAAAATCACTCCTTCCATCACCGCTCTAATTAAATCACGCTGATCATGATTTAAGGTTAAACCTATTAAACTACCCCTTGCCAGAGGGTCAAGATGAGGGGTCCTTTCTCCATCAAGGTAGGGAAGAAAAATCAATCCTCTGGAAGCTGCTGACCTGGAGGAAAGTTCTTGAGACATAAATTCATCCAGTTTTTTCTCAAGCAAATTGATACCTAAAATCCGGTTAATAAACCAGCTTAAGGAGGCTCCTCCAGAAAGAATAGCTCCCATAATGATCCAGCGCTCAGGTATAGCATAAGGAATGGTATGTAAAACTCTATCAGGTTTTAAAATGGGATGGGTTAGATAGGCAATTAAGAGAGCACCTGTTCCAATACTGGAAGCTACATCTCCCTGGTCAACCACTCCACTTCCAATAGCCATCATTACCTGGTCTGCACCCCCGGCAAAAACAGGAGTATTTTTTTTCAAACCGGTTTTATTTGCTGACTCTTCAATGACATATCCTGTTAGCTGGGAAGATTCAAAGAGAGGAGGAAAAAAACTAAAAGAAATGCCTGTCTCATCGGCTATTTCTTTTGACCATGTTCTTCGGACAACATCTAAAAGAAGAGTTCCTCCAGCGTCTGAGACATCCGAGGCAACTTCACCGGTTAGCTTTAACCTTATGTAATCCTTGGGAAGAATAATTTTAAAGATCTTATCCCAGATTTCTGGTTCATTTTCTTTTATCCACAAAACAGAAGGAAGCATAAAACCACAGGAAATTGGAAGCCCGGTTATAGACATAATTCTCTTGCCCGATTCCTTTTTTAACCTTTCAACCTGAGGCACACTCCTTCTATCCATCCATATTATGGCTTTTCTTAAAGGATGGTGGTTTTTATCTAAAACTACTGTTCCATGAGTTTGTCCGGAGATTCCAATTCCCTTGATAAGTGAAGAATCTATCCTGGCTTGAGCAAGAACACCTCTTATTGCCCTGGTAACAGCCTGCCACCACTCCTCAGGATCCTGTTCTGCCCATCCGGTGAAAGGTGAGTAAATAGCATAACCTTTTGAATACCTCGCTACAATCTTTCCTGAATGGCTAACCAGAATTACTTTTACACTGGAGGTTCCCAGATCTATGCCTAAAAAGTAAGTCATATTTAAGCCTTGGTCTTAATTCTGAAATTGGAACACTTTTCCCATAGTCTTTCTTTCCAGGGCCCTATTTGTCTGAAAATAACGTCCTAATTTCAGCTTACTCAATTTGACTTGCCCATCCTTACCTATATAATATAACAAAGAGGTAAACATGTTAAGTGCCATGGGCAAACTTCTTATAATCATGGGTATATTCCTTGTGGTTATTGGATTATTTATGCTCTGGGGTCCTAAAATTCCCTATTTAGGAAAGCTTCCCGGAGATATATACATACGCAAAGGAAACTTCACTTTTTACTTTCCTGTTGTCACCTGTGTTCTCGTAAGTCTCATCCTCACCCTGGTGCTCACCCTTATTTTTGGTAGAAAGTAGGATAAAATGATGAACCTATGAGGAGAAAAAAATACTACATTTTAATGGCTGGACTTATCTTAATTTTTATCCTGGGAGGAATAGAAACTGCTTATTTTATTTCTTCCCTCTATAAGCTCCCTCGTATAGAGCAACTGGAAAATTACCAGCCGAGTCAAATTACCACTGTTTATGCAAAGGATGGAGAGGTTATAGCTGAATTTTTTATAGAAAGAAGAGAAATTGTTTCTCTTTCGGATATTCCTGATCATTTAAAGAACGCCTTTATTGCCGTTGAAGACCATAGATTCTATCGCCATCCAGGTGTTGATATAATCCGTATAGTCAAAGCCATCTGGCTTAACGTTGTAACCTGGGGTAAAGGTCCTGGCGCAAGTACTATTACCCAGCAACTGGCAAGAAATTTATTCTTAACCCAGGAAAGAACTCTTATAAGAAAGATAAGGGAGATCCTTTTAGCTATTGAGATAGAAAAAAGGTACAGCAAAAATGAAATTCTTGAAATGTACCTTAATCAGATTTATTTTGGCCACGGGGTTTATGGAGTAGCTGAGGCAGCCTCTTTTTTCTTTGATAAGCCCTTAAAAAAACTCAGCCTTGCCGAAGCGGCTCTCCTGGCAGGAATACCCAAAAGTCCCGGAGAATATTCTCCCATTTATAATCCTCAAAAAGCTCTGAGGAGAAGAAACTATGTATTAACCAGAATGTACCAGGTAGGGTTTATCACTAAGGAAGAAAAGGAGGAGGCAGAAAAATCACCTCTTAACGTAACAGGAGAAAGAAAGGTAAAAGAAAGGAAATATATCTATGAGGCTCCCTATTTTGTAGAATGGGTCAGACAGATTGTAGCTGGTAAATATGGTTACAATCTGCTCTGGCGCGGGGGATTAAAAATCTATACCACCTTAGATCTTAAAATGCAAAAAGCAGCAGAAGATGCACTTGTGTCCTATCTTAAAAAAAACGATTTTCAGGGAGCTCTCCTTGCCATGGACCCCCATACAGGCTTTATAAAAGCCATGGTGGGTGGTAGGGACTTTGAAGAATCCCAGTTTAACAGAGCAACTCAGGCTCGGCGACAAACAGGCTCAGCTTTTAAACCCTTTGTCTATACCGCCGCCATAGATAGTGGAAAATTTAGCCCTACAAGTGTTTTTTTTGATGGACCTGTTATCTTTCTGGGAAAGAAAAGATACGGGAAAAGTGGTGAAGTTAAACAGGTGGGAAAATACTGGTTTCCTGAAAATTATGAGAAACATTACTGGGGGAAGGTATACCTGTGGGAGATGCTGGCTCACTCTATTAATGTTGCTTCCGTAAAATTATTACAAAAAGTTGGAGTTGCCACCGCGATAAAATATGCAAGAAAAATGGGAATTGAAAGTCCCCTCAATCCTGATCTCACTTTAACTTTGGGAACTTCGGCTCTAACTCTTCTTGAAATGGTAAGAGGCTATGCAACCATAGCAAACTATGGAGTAAAAGTGACTCCTATTTTTATCCAGAAAATAGAAAATTCTCAGGGAAAGGTTATCGAAGAAAATTTCCCTAAAGGAGAAAGTGTGCTTTCTCCTCAAACTGCTTTTATTATGATTGATCTACTTAGAAAAGCTGTGGATATGGGAACAGGTAGCAGAATTAGAAAAATGGGGTTTACCCGTCCCTGTGCAGGTAAAACCGGGACCGTAGGTTGGACAGGAGAAAAAGATACAGATAAAACTATGGATGCCTGGTTCATAGGTTTTACTCCTGATCTTGTAGCTGGAGTATGGATTGGCAAGGATGATGGCAGTCCCCTTGGTGAGAAAATAACAGGTAGTGTAGCAGCAATACCTGTTTGGACAGAGTTTATGAAAAAATCGCTGGAAGGAAAACCGGTTGAAGATTTTGTTTCTCCACCTGGTATAGTGTTTAAAAAGATAGATATACAAACAGGGCTTCTTGCTACCAAGGAGTGTAAAAACGCTGCCTGGTTTGCTTTTCTTAAAGATAATGCACCTCAGACCTACTGTTTCGAGCATCAGAACTATCGGTCTTTGGTAAAAGAATTTAACCCCTCTCGATTTCTCATCTTCTATTTTTAAGAAAGAAGATAAAAAAAGGAGGTGAAGGAAATGTTCGGAAAGGTAAAAGACCCTGTATGCAAGATGAAAATCAAGAAATCTGACGCTGCCACAACTTCTGAATACGAAGGTAAACTCTACTACTTTTGTTCCGAGCGGTGTAAAGAGCAATTTGAGAAAAATCCAAGCAAATACATTGGTTAATCAATACCTGCTTCTCTACGCAGAACTTCAGCCATATCGGTCAACTCCCAGCTAAATTCTGGTTCCTGCCGACCAAAATGTCCATAAACGGCTGTTTTCTTATAGATGGGACGAAGCAAGTTTAATTTTTCAATTATGCCTCGCGGAGAGAGAGGGAAAATTTCGCAGACTAACTCTTTTATTTTTGAGTCCGGTATCTTTCCTGTCCCAAAGGTATCAACCATTAAAGAGACAGGTTCTCGTAGTCCTATAACATAGGCAATCTGGACTTCACACCGACTTGCTAAGCCACTTGCTACAACGTTCTTGGCTATGTATCGTGCCATATAGGATCCTGAACGATCTACTTTGGTTGGATCCTTTCCGGAGAAACACCCTCCTCCATGGGAGCCGACACCTCCATAAGTATCCATAATTATCTTTCTTCCTGTAAGTCCTGTGTCCGCTTGAGGTCCTCCAACTTTGAAACTGCCGGTGGCATTTATATAATAGGACATCTCCGGGTCTCGGTATTCTTCAGAAATGCAGGGTTTAATCACAACTTCTATAATTTCATCCTCTATGTCTTCTGTCTCAACTTCTGGAGAATGCTGGGCAGAAATGACCACTGCTTTTACCCTTCTTGGAACTCCATTTTCGTATTCAACAGTTACTTGAGATTTTCCATCCGGACGTAAGTAAGGCAGGATCTTTTTCTTTCTCACATCCGCAAGTCGTTTGGTAAGGCGATGAGCTAATACAATAGGTAAAGGCATGTACTCAGGTGTTTCAGTTGTGGCATAACCAAACATCATTCCCTGGTCTCCGGCTCCATCTTTGTCCACACCCTGAGCAATGTCGGGAGATTGCTCGTGAATGGAAGTAACTACAGCACAGCTTTTGTAATCTATCCCGTAACTAGCATGAGTGTAACCGATCTCCTTTAATGTATTTCGGGCTATGGTAGGGATATCCACGTAACAGCTGGTGGTAATTTCTCCGGCTACAAAAACAAGACCTGTGGTAACCAGAGTTTCACAGGCAACCCTGCCATTGGGATCCTTTTCTAAAATGGCATCCAGTACCGCATCAGATATTTGATCGGCAATTTTATCAGGATGACCCTCGGTGACCGATTCAGAGGTAAAAAGATAGTTATCTTTTTTCATTTTATCCTTCCTTATTATCCTTCCTTAATGTACGTAACTAAATTCCCTCTGCTTCTATTACTTTGATTATATCATCTACTGTTTCAGCTTTCATCAGTTCCTGCCGGGCTTTTCTTTTGCGTAAAAAGCGGGAAATAGTGGCCAGAGCTTTTAAATAATCTCCAGAAGCTTTCTGGGGAGCTCCCAAAAGAAAGAAAAGGTGAACCGGTTCCTTATCCAGTGCATCGAAATCTACTCCTTCTTTGGATATGCCAAACGCCCCTACCAATTCAGTTACAGCCCTGGATCTTGCATGAGGTATTGCTATGTTGTAACCAATTCCAGTGCTCCCCAGTTCTTCTCTTTCCTTTATTACTCGCAAGAACTCATCTGAATCAGTTACTTTCCCGGTCTTTTCCAGAAGAGAAACAAGTTCTTTTAGCACCTCATCTTTAGTTTTAGAAACTAACCGCGGTTTTATGGCTCTTCGGTCTAAAAAACTCATTAACTGCAATTTGCTCCTCCTATTCGGGCTGGACTAAGACAAAAGTCCCGTTTTCCTTTTTATATATTACATTCACTTGATTGGTTTCTGCGTTTAAAAAAATAAAAAAATCATTTTTGGAAAGGCGAAGCTGCAGCGCCGCTTCATCAACTCCCATAGGTTTTGCCAGCTCTCTGGTTATCTCAATTACAGGAGGAGGTTCTAATTCAGGAGTTTCTTTGCTTTCTTCACCACTTACTGTTTGAACCTTTCCCTTGTGCCAGGTAAATTTATGATTTTTCTTCTTTTCCTTGTACTTCTTTGACTGTCGAGTTACTTTATCAATAGCTCTCTCAATGGAGGCATAGAGATCACTGGTTGCTTCCTTACCATTTATAGTCATCCCTTTAATATGGAGATTTATTTCTGCCTCATATCTGTCCTTTTCATTTTTAAGTATCAGATGACAGAAAATTATATCTTTAAAATATCTCTCTATTTTTTTTATTTTCTTCTTAACAAAACTATCAATTTGTTCAGTAATGGGTACTCTGACACCACTTATTTCTACTTTCATGTTTTTGACCTTTTGAATTTTCTTAAAATAATCCCGGCTGAAATCCTATAATCAAAGCTATCTCATTCTTTAATTATATTCATCCAGCCGGGTTCGCTTTCTAAGCTCTTCTCCTTTGTTTCATTACATTGACTGCCTGAAGGCCACGTTCGGTTTCCTGAACATCAAATGTAACTTTATCTCCTTCTTTGAGGCTTTTAAACCCCTCTTGAACTATGTTGGAAAAATGTACAAAGACATCTTTCCCGTTAGTTCGAGAGATAAACCCGTAACCTTTACGGTCATCAAACCACTTGACCGTTCCTTCTTCTGGCATTAAACTACACCCCCTTCTTTAAAAAATTTATCGGCAAATCCTGCCAAATTATAAATGCTACCCTGTAAAATGTCAATTGATTTTTAATCAGGTGTTCTCGCAAGAGCAAAAGCAAATACTTCTGCCTTAGCCTGTTTTATCGTTGAAGATGCTTCGTTCAGCGTTGCTCCTGTAGTGTAAACATCATCAACCAGCAGAACAGTTTTTCCTTCTATTTTTTTCCTCAGGACAAATGCATCAGTTAAGTTTTTTCTTCTATCCTGTTTATCTAAATTTGTTTGAGGCAGGGTGTATCTTACTCTGGCAAGATAATTTCCCACCTTGACTTTTAAATGCCTGGCCACTATTCTGGCAATGTCTTCAGCCTGATTGAATCCTCTCTCTCTTTTCCTTTTTGGATGGAGAGGAACGGGAACTACTAATTCAATCCCCAAGGAAATGAAATCTACTTTTTTAAAATAACTATCAAGAATGAAATTAAATCCTCTACTTATTCCTCTCATGGATTTGTATTTGAAGAGCCTGATAGCCTCAGCCATTACACCACGGTAAAAGGTAGGAGTAAAAAGCCTTTTAAAACCGGGAGGAAACTTCTGACATGATGAACAAATCGGCGAAAAATTTTCACCCTGACAGTCAACTCCAAGAGGTTTACCACATCTTATACAAACTGGAAAGGGTACCCATTCAACCTTCTGCCAGCAATTCCAACATATAAAGCTTCTGTTTAATGATTCCAATGGTAAACCACAAATAGAACAATTTGCGGGAAAAAAGAGGTCCAATGCACCTCTGGCAAAATCCTGCCATTCCAACTTCCAAACTCCCACCAGCGTAGAGTGTATTAAAAAACAAATTATTGTCAAGAGCTTATATTTTCAACTCCTCAATTTTTATGTTATTTAAACTGACATTTTTTGGTGCCATCTTCAACTCATTTCAATGGCTTATTTTTACAGTGTAAATGGGGAATCTTAGACATTTTGAAGACTAAATTTGAAGACTAAAAATGTTTTTTGCATCAAAATTATGCAGAAAAAGATTGCTTTTTATCTGATACTTAGCGAAAAATCATGTATTTTCAGAGCACCGGTGGTGGTATTTTTTTTGCTCTAACTAAAAGGAGCAGAGAAAAATGGATTCTCATCAAAATAAAGTACAATATAGAAGGCTTTATATTTTGTGGGAGGTTTATCAGCGTCTTGTGGCGAAAGAGGTAGCTAAAGAAATTTTTGAAAAGATAAGAAAACAGATTCACATCTCGCTGTTGAAGCTTAAAAGCAAAAAATAAAGAAATTTCATTTCCCGAGTAAAATGAGAAGGAATATAGATTCAACGAATAAGGTAGATTTATGGCTATCCAACAAGACACAGCAAGATTTAGCAACTTTGCAACAAGGACTGATCGAAGTTCTTAAGCTGGTGAAAATAATAAGTCAGAATCAAGAGCTGGGGAAGAAGGAAGGTCAGAAGAATCCTGATTCCATTTTAACAGGCAAAGACAAAAAAACTGGATCTTAAAGTCATCGTTATTTGTGTCGAGAAAACCTACCTGTAATGTTTAATCCCAAAGCCTACTTTTAACGTCTTTCTTGCTTGCCTATTATAGGCTCAAGTTATACAGCTCAACAGCGTTGTTTCGAAAAATTTTCCAGGCTATATCAATGGCACTCTCTTGACTCAGGTATTTTCTCTCTATTTTTTCACCAAGCACACGGACAACAACTTCTCTGGCAGTCAAAAGAGCCCCATAAGTTTCCTCCACTGTCCAGCAATCCCCACCCCAGGTAATTCGATCTACATCTACCATATCTATCCACTCATGTAGTGTCCTTGTAGCTACTTCTGGGGATAAAATGGGGAGCCAAACCAGATCCAGATAAACATTATGATAGGTAAAAGCAATAGCACAAATTTGACTGGTCCAGGGATATCCACCATGAAAAAGAACAAATTTAGCCTCAGGATAGCGAGAGATAAGACTTATAAGGTTCATTGGATTGGAACCTTCAAGTCTGGCTAAACCGGTATGAATCTGAATAGGAAGATTATGATCTATAGCCTTCTCCACGATAAAATGCATGATATAGTCACCAAATAGTTTTTTTGCCCTATCTGGAACCTGTTCCTCTGAAAGACCAAAGACTCTCCTGGCCTCTTCTTTTCTTACAGATTGAAAATCAATGGATCTTTCGTAGGCTGTAGCACACTTTATAGCTACAGCCCCTTCATTTTTGTTTTTCTCAATAGCAAAGACAATAAAATCAAGATAATCATCAAAAGTTCGAATGTTAAATTTCAGTTTTTCGGCATAGTCATAGGGAGAAACTCCATCATGGCTTTTAACTTCCCGATTATATCCAATAAGAAAAGGGTCTATACGGAAAACAGGGTTGAAAATCTCTCTATCTACCTGTGTATTTCCCATTTCCCAGAACTGATCCCATATAATGAGATCTATATTAGCTTTATCTTTTAAAATCATCTTTTGCCAGTTTTCTTCTCTACTCGCTTCACCTATTTTTTTCGAAAGTTCCTTCCAGCTATCTCTACTTATTTCTGGCAGTTTAAAGTTGTATAATTCTTTCAGTGCCCGAAATAAAGACCTGTAAAATGCTCGTCCTTTAACTTTCTTTAGAAAATTCTCCAGAGAATCCCACCTTTCCTCTATAACTTCTTTTCGTTCCCAGCCGCAATAGCTATTGTTTAACATAAAAGAAAGATTTACTTCTTCGTTGTCTTTCATTCTTCTTATTATGAGGGAATTATCCGGTCCCTTTTCGCTTGTCCAACCTTCAGGTAATATATGTTCATGAGTGTCAATAACCGGAATTTTGTTGATTTCATCTGTTAATTCGGTTAGAAACTTCATTTAATCCTCCTTTTAACTTTAATTGAAATTTGAAAGTAAAACAAAAATTCTAAGTGATTATCTTACAACTTTTTGGATTAGTCAAGCAGCCAAAACTGACATTGGGACAGTTTTTACCTGTATTTTTCCTTTAGGCTGGAATTAAGTTATTTTTTACCTGATAATTCTCAACTTGACTCTCCTTTTTATCAATGTAAACTTACCAGGGTGGGAGTTTCATGAGATTAAAAAATAGCATTTATAATGGGTCCTTTTGAAAAAGTGGACAAAATTGACGAAGACACAAGCTGTTGTTTAATTTCCCTGAAATTGCTCCTCGAAGCCTGGTATCCAGGAATCCTCAGGATTTAAAGAAATTCCTCTTGCAGTCAGGGCGAAAATGATAATAAAACCCCTTAACAGATATAGCGGTGAAGGTGTTCTCCGAACATATCTCGCCGGAGTGGACATAATAGGAGAAAAAGTTGTACAAATAAATGTACCCAGTCCAGCAGGCATCCTTGAAATAAATTAAATAAATTAAACAAGACCCTTTATAAATTGACACAAAGCCTATTTTAGGTAAAATGCTTTCATAAAAAATTAAAACAAACAAAAATGGAAACAGTTGACCGGGAAAAATTAATAGCCCTGGTAGCAAATCTCTGCCAGGAGGCTAATTATGGAGTGAGAGAGGATGTTTTGGAATATCTGGAAAAAGCTTTTGAAAAAGAGGAAGGAGTGCCCAAAAGGATCCTTGGTCTCATTCTGGAAAACATAAAAATAGCCAAAAAAGAAAAAATTGCCGTTTGTCAGGACACCGGAATGACCGAGGTTTTTTTACAGATAGGCAAAGGAGTACACATTGATGGCGAATTGCTGGAAGAAATAATAAGTGAGGGAGTCGCTGTTGGATATGAGAAGGGATACTTGAGAAAATCGGTAGTGGATGATCCACTCTTTTCTCGAAAGAACACGGAAAACAATACTCCTCCTGTAGTTCACTTTCTTTTTGATGATAGCCAGGATCTAACGGGAAAAGTAAAAATAACCATTTTCCCTCGAGGCTTCGGGGCAGAAAATATGACTCAAATTGCCATGCTCTCTCCCTCTGAGGGAGAAGAAGGAGTAAAAAGATTTGTAATTGAAGCCGTAAAAAGAGCGGGCACCAATCCCTGTCCTCCTATTATAGTGGGAATTGGCATCGGAGGGACGGCAGAAAAATGCCTTGCTTTATCTAAAAAAGCTCTACTGCGTCCCCTAAATTTGAAATCAACTCATCCTCAATATGCAAGTATGGAAAAAGAACTCCAGGAGAAAATAAACGACTTAGAAATAGGCCCACAGGGATTTGGAGGAAAAAACACCTGTCTGGGCGTGAATATAGAATATTTTCCCACTCATATAGCAGGACTACCTGTGGCCGTAAGCATAAGCTGCTATGCCTTGCGGCAGGCCTCAAGGATTTTCAAATTGTGAAAGATATGAAAAATCATAGTTCTTCCAGGATTTTACTGGGAATTGATGAAGCTGGCAGAGGACCGGTAATAGGTCCTATGATTATATGTGGAGCCATAATAAAAGAAGAGGATATTCCCAAACTGGTGCAAATTGGAGTTAAGGATTCAAAAATGCTTTCCCCTCAACGAAGAGAGAAGCTGAAAAATCTTATAGAGAAGATAATTCTGCAATGGAAAATCATAAAGATTCCCGCTCTGGAAATAGACAAATTTGGAATAAATTACCTTGAACTTAAAAATACTGCTGAGCTGATTAACGAATTTTCTCCCCATATCGCTTTTATTGATTGTCCAACTTGCTGGTGTGACTCTTACTGTAGAAAACTAAAGACCCTTCTTAAAACGAGTGAAACACAAATTGTTGCCGAAAATTTTGCCGATAAAAACTATCCAGTTGTTTCAGCAGCATCTATATTAGCTAAAGTAACAAGAGACAGAGAAATTGAAAAAATATCCAGTATTTATGGAAATGTAGGTTCCGGGTATGCTTCAGATAGGAGGACCATAGAATTCCTTAAAAAATGCTTGCGAGTACATCAGAATCTTCCAGATTTTGTCAGAAAAAGGTGGAAAACTGTCCAGAGAGTTAGCAGCACAATAAATAAAGAGAAGAATCTGCAATCTAAATTCTCAAAATTTAATAAAAATGATTAAAAAAAGCTACTTTATTTTGATTTTCGTTGCTGGAGCGTCTGTCATAATTTTGGCTCTTTTGTTTTTTAGCCATTGGGAGGAAAAAGTTGAAAAACTTTTTCCAAGAGAAGATTTAAAAGAAATACCTCTTGTTGAAGCAAAAGGTGTCGAGTTCACTGGATGGGATGAACAGGGAAGAAAATCCTGGATATTAAAGGCAAAAGAGGCAGCACAGTTTCCCCAGCGTATTCACTTAAAAAAAGTAGAGATTACTTTGTTTGAAAAAGGAAAACCTGCCTCAGAAGGCTTCGCCGATGAAGTTGTGGTTGAGAGTTCCACCTCGGACTTCTATTTAAAAGGAAACGTATATATTATCTCTTATCGGGATGGAGCCGAACTAAAAACCGATGAGCTTGAATGGGATGGATCGGAGAAAAAATTATTTACCGAGGGGGAAATCACCATAAAAAAGGGTGGACTTCTTATTAAAGGAAAGGGGTTGATAGGAAGTTCGGATCTAAGTAAGGTGATCATCAAAAATCAGGTTACCACCTATATTAAAGAAGGAGGAATTTAATGAAAAAACTATCTATCGGCAGTTTACTGCTCATTGTACTGATAGCACTCTCAGCAACAGTCTGTATGGGTGAAGAGGAAAAAATGACTGTTATCTCTCAACAGCAGAGTATAGACTATATCAATCGTGTTTTAACCTATCAGGGTGAGGTTAAAGTTACCTGGAAAGATTATATCTTAACAGCAGACAGGGTGGAGATTTATCTTACAGAGGAAAATACACTGAAAAAGATAATCGCCGAAGGGAAAGTTACCATAAAGCAAGATAAAACCATAGAAGGCTCCTGTCAAAAGGTAACCTATACAGCCCCGGATGGTCTTATTTTGCTGGAAGGAAATGTCAATTACAAAGACACTTTGGGAAATTCTCTGTCTGCCGACAGGGTTATGGTGTGGACTATAGAAAGAAAAATTGAGGCACAGGGAAGTCCCGTTTCAGCTACTTATATTATAAGTCAAGGTGCAACAAGTGGCACTGCAGGTGGAGAATCTAAGTAAAAGCTATAAAAAAACACCGGTGGTAAGGGGAATCTCTCTGAAAGTAGAAAAAGGTCAAATAGTTGGTTTATTAGGACCTAATGGAGCCGGCAAGACAACAACTTTTTATATGATCGTGGGTCTTGTGCGGCCTGACGAAGGAAAGATATTTCTGAACGGGGAAGAGATAACTCATCTTCCCACTTATAAGAGAGCCCGCAAGGGAATCGCTTACCTCCCACAGAATCCGTCAGTTTTTCAAAAATTAACGGTAAAAGAAAACCTTATGGCAATACTGGAAACTCTGGATCTTTCAATAGGAGAACAAGAAGAAAAAGCCCGGCAATTTATGGAAGATTTCGGTATATACCATTTAAGGGACAAAAAGGCTTATTTTTTGTCTGGCGGAGAGCGCCGGAGGGTTGAAATAGCAAGAGCGCTTCTCACTTCCCCTTCCTTTGTCCTTCTTGATGAACCCTTTGCCGGGATAGATCCTATCACTGTTGCCGATCTTCAATCAATTATATTTGACCTCAAAAAAAGAGGGATTGGGGTTTTGATAACTGACCACAATGTAAGAGAAACTCTACAAATAACCGATTTTTCTTACATTATGTATCAGGGTAAAATCTTAATTGCTGGGACCAGAGAAGAACTAACTCAATCTGAGGAGGCGAGGAGAAGGTTTCTGGGAGAAAAATTCAGATTGTGAAAGCTGTGGAGTTATGAAGGCATGGACGACAATCCTGACTTATGTGGTGGTCCTCCTAACCGGTTTTTATTCTTCCCCTGCTTATCAAAGTATAGATCTTAAAGGCGACAATTTGACCTGGTTTTACAATCCGCCAAAACTTGTAGGGGAAGGTGAGGTAAAAGTGAAGCTTGGAGAAATCTCTATAGATGCTGAACGGGTAGAAATTAGCCTCGATACGAGCGAGCTCCAGGCTATAGGAAGAGTAAAACTCTGTTTTTATCCCTATACCATCCAGGGTAAAAATCTTTTTTACAATTTTAGTAAAAAACAGGGGACTCTTGAGTATCCTCAGGGAAAGGAAGGCCCAATTATATTCCGGGCAGAGAAAGCCTCGTTTTTTCCCGAAGGAGTGGAATTAAAAAACAGTAGTTTCACAACCTGCGAATATGAACGTCCTCACTATCATGTAAAAGCCCGTGTTATTCAAATTTACCCTGAAGAAAAAATGGTGGCAAAGGGGGCTATTTTTTATCTTGGTAGTTTACCTATCTTCTGGACCCCTCTTTTTATCTATAATTTTCGGGAAAAAAGTCATTTTATTCTTCCCCGACCTGGATACAGTGAATTTTCCGGATGGTACGTGAGGAGTGGTTATTACCTTTATATCTCACCCTTGCTTCAGGGTGAATTTCGTCTTGATTGGAGAGAAAAAAAGGGGTGGGCAGGGGGATTTAGTTTTTTATCCAATGGAGAAAAAAGGGTAACCTTTATAACTTATTACTTAAAAGAAAAAAACTCCGGCCAGGAGCGAGGAATGTTAAAGATCCGCTGCCTCAGCCCGTTCTTTTCTCGGTGGCGGTTAAGGTTATCGGTTGACTACTTTAGCGATAGAGAAATCCTGGAAAATTATGTTTATTTTCTATCCTCTGAGGAAAAAGAAGTCTTGCCGTCATTTCTCAGCTTGAGTAATTCGAGCTCAACCTCTATTCTGGAGATGAGATGGCAACCAAGGGTTACCTCGTTTGTTGATTATCCGGAACTTTTACCAAGGCTAACCATGGGTTTTTTCCAGCCTGATATTTTTTCCTCTGGATTATATCTTAAGGAAAAGACCGAATTAACCAACTTCCTTCAAGATAAAAACAAGGTGCTGACCAGGGCTTACTCTCGACTCAACCTTTCTTATCCTTTATCGTTTTTAAAATATTTTAGACTTAAACCTTTCTTAGAGTGGAAGATTTTTTATTATCAGGAGCAGGATAAATTTTTCCAGTATAAAATCGTAGATGGTCAGGGTTGCAAGTTATTTTTTCAACTTACAGGAAAGAGAAAAGATTTCACTCATGAGCTACTTCTTACTCTTGGTTACCACAAAGAGGATAAACTGGGGGAGGAGTTTCCTGTTTTGGATGTTAAGGAAAGAGAACTATTGAATGAGCAAGAATTTACTCAAATTAAGTTGCAGAATTTCTTTTATCGCAAAGGTTCCCCTTTCCTCTCTCTGGAATTGGAAACGAATTACAATCTCCTAACTCGAAAAATGGAACCTCTAAATGCAATTTTGGCTGTTCCGTTTTCCCAAAGTAAGATTTATGGTGAGTTTTCTTATAATTTTTATAAAAAAGAGGTCTCTTATTTTCGATGGGGAATGCAACTTGAGGGGAAAAAACATTATCTGGAAGGAACCTATTCAGATTATCCTGACTATGACAGAAGACTTGCCTTACTGGCAGCTTCACTTAAACTTTCTGAGAAACTATCAATTTCTACACAGGTGGAATACGATTTAGAACAAAAAAGCTGGCGCAAATTAAATTTTTCCTTTGACGCACAGATTCACTGTTTAGGAGCTAAGCTGGAAATCAAAAACAAACCTCAGATTGAATATGGATTGAGCTTTTATATTGCAGCCTTTTCTTAATTTTATTAAAAGAATTTCAGGGAGGTTACAATTGAAAGTCCTGGTTTTAGGAGGAGGGGGACGAGAACATGCTATTTGCTGGAAGCTATCCCAGAGTCCTCTTGTGGAAAAAATTTTCTGTATTCCAGGAAACGCAGGAATTGAAAAAATAGCTTCCTGCGTGGATCTCTCATGGGAAAAAGATTTCTCCTCACTTATTGAGTTCGTCAGAAAAGAGAAGGTTGACTTCACTATTGTTGGGCCGGAAGCTCCTCTTGTAAATGGCGTGGTGGATGAGTTTGAAAAAGAAGGGTTTAAAATATTTGGCCCAACCAGAGAGGCTGCACGGCTGGAGGGGAGTAAAGTTTGGGCTAAAAAATTCATGAAAAAATACGGTATCCCCACCGCTGAATTTGAGACCTTCTCGGATCTGGATAAGGCCTTGAATTATATTGACCAGCAAGAACATTCGGTGGTAGTAAAAGCAGATGGACTTGCTGGAGGAAAAGGGTCACTGGTAACTCAATCAAAGGATGAGGCAGAAGATGCAGTAAGAAAGATTCTGGAAAAAAAGGTATTTGGCTCAGCGGGGAAAAGAATAGTAATTGAGAAAAGGCTTAAAGGAAAAGAACTTTCATTCTTTGTTATAACAGATGGAAACACGGCAAAATCCCTTGTCTCCTCAAGAGATTATAAGCCACTTTATGAAAATAACCGGGGACCTAACACCGGGGGAATGGGAGCCTATTCTCCCGCTTCATTAAAACCACCTCTTTTCAAAAAAATAATGAAAAAAATCGTTATTCCCACTTTGAGGGGTCTAAGAAATGAAGGAATAGTTTATCGGGGTGTACTTTATGTGGGATTAATGATTGAAGAGGGAGAACCAAAGGTGCTCGAATATAACTGCCGTTTTGGAGATCCTGAAACTCAGGTAACCCTTCCTCGTCTTCATACAGACCTGATGGAGGTTTTCCTGTGTGCACAGGCGGGGAGACTGGAGACAATTAATCTAAAATGGCGTTCTCAAGCTGCAACCTGTGTGGTTCTTGCGTCTAAAGGGTATCCAGGAAATTATGAGAAAGGTAAAATTATAAAAGGAATAGAGGAAGCCGAGAGACTAAAAAATGTCTTTGTTTTTTGTGCCGGAGTAAAAAGGGAAAATGATAATCTTATTACCAATGGAGGTAGAGTGATTGGAGTTTGTGGGATGGGTAAAAATTTGAAAGAGTCTGCAGAAACAGCTTATCGAGGAGTTAGCAAAATAGATTTTGAGGGGATGTATCACCGAAAAGATATAGGTGGATAATCCAAAAGAGGATGAGGGTTGACAAAATAAAGTGATGGGTTAGGATAAAAGAAGTCTTGAAAAAGGAGGGAAGATGTTAGAGTTAATTTTTAAAGGTGGATATTTAATGATCCCTCTTATCTTCTGCTCTGTTCTTGCCCTGGCTATAATAATTGAAAAGTTCATTACTTTGCGGTTGATCGAGATCCGCTCCCAGAAATTTGCAGAAAGAACAAGAGGCATAATTAATGGTAATGAAGATAATAAGGTGGAGAAGATTTTGGCATTGTGTGAAGTTACTCCCTCACCACTTGCCAGAATTTTAAAAGCGGGAATTCAAAAAAGAAATAAAAGTAAAGAAGAGATAAAAGAAGCCTTGGAAGATGCTGGTTCAATGGAGATTCCCCATCTGGAAAAAAGACTAAAAATACTTGGCACCATTGTTACTGTTGCTCCTCTAATTGGACTTCTGGGAACAGTGATGGGAATGATAAAAGCCTTCAATGTCATAGCTGCCCAGGGAGTGGGAGAACCGGGTGCTCTGGCAGGAGGAATTGCTGAAGCTCTTATTACTACTGCTGTTGGACTTACCATAGCTATTCCTTCTCTTGTCTTTTATAATTACTTTATGCACCGAACAGACAAAATCGTTCGTCAATTTGAAAGTGTAAGCGGGGAGTTTATAGATTTTATTACAGGAGAATAAATGAAATTTAGTCGACCTCGTTCAAGATCAGAAGAAGTCTTCATAAATTTGACTCCTCTTATTGACGTAGTATTTCTACTGCTTATATTCTTTATGGTCTCCACCACTTTTGCCACTATAAGGTATGGAATAAAAGTTGACCTGCCAAGAACCACCACACCCGAAGAAAAAATTGAAGAAAATATCGTGATCTCCATAACTAAAGATAATCAAATCTACCTTGGAAAAAAATGGGTTAAAGAGGAAAATCTTGTTTCCCTTTTAAGGAAAGAGATCAAAAGAAAAGGTAGTTTAGTCATAATAAATGCTGACAAAGAGGTAAAACACGGGAGGGTGGTAAGAGTGATGGATCTTGCCAGAAAGGCAGGAGCCGGAAAACTGGGTATTCTTACTGCTCCCGAAAAAGAAAGATAAGGTGAATCTGGAAAATGAGACAAAAAAATTTTTTTAAATTGGCGCTCTTAATTTCTGCCGCACTGCATTTCTTTTTAATAGTGTTCTTTCCTATTTGGGAGACTGCTCTACCTGCAAAAAAAAAGCCAAAGATAGTGGAAGTTGCTCTTATTAAGGTGAAACCCAAGCCTGTGGTAACGAAAATTGCAGCACCCCCTCCAGTTCAAAAGAAAACCAAAAAAAAGGTGATTCCTCGCCTTTCCCCTGTTGAAGTTAAGATTCAGGCAACCCAAAACATACCAGTCTTAACACCACGAGTGGAAAGTAAGAGCGAAATGGAGGTTGCCTTCCCTGCTCCTGAGATAAGACCAGCTGCAACCCCCAGACAGGTAGAGCCTCTTTTTAAAGTTGAAAAAGAGACTCAAAAAGCAGCTCGCGGATCCCCTGAAGCTTTGCCGGGAATCCCACCTAAAATTCCTTCTCCAGTTAAGGGTGGCATCCCCTCTTTTGTCCCCTCAGCTGGAAGTGAGGAAGCGGGTACTGGTAAAGGTGCTGGCGTTCAAGGTCCGGTGGGAATTACATTTAAGGGTCTGGGAACCAGAAGACCCGAGAGAGCACCTCAACCAACCTATCCTCGTGAAATGGAAGAGAAAGGAATAGAAGGAGAAGGTAGAGTAAGAATTTACGTTGCAGCAACGGGGGAAGTTCTGGATGTTGAAATCATTCGAACGTCTGGATGGCGTGCCTTTGATAAGGAAATACACAATACCTTGCTCAAATGGAGATTTAGTTCTATAGACGAACCAGAAGTTAAAACCTACGAAGGAGAATTTTACTTTAGATTCGTGAAGTAAAAAGTTTTTTAGAAAGACAAGCAAAATAGAGGGGATTTCCCCTCTATTTTTTTAAAAAGGAGAGGAGGCATGATCTGGAATCCAAAATATGAATGTATTGATAGAGAAGAATTGAAGAAGTTACAATTTGAAAGGCTAAGGCACACAGTAGAAAGAGTCTACAGTCGTCTTCCATTTTACAGAAAAAAGCTGGATCAAGCTGGGGTAAAACCCCACCAGATAAAATCCTTGGATGACCTGCGGAGGCTTCCTTTTACCACCAAAGATGAACTCCGTGAAGGCTACCCCTTTGGATTATTTACCTCTTCCCCGGAAGAGATAGTGGAGGTACATATCTCTTCAGGAACAACAGGCAAGCCTGTCGTTGATGGATACACCAGGGGAGACATAGAAATATGGTCCGAGGTTATGGCAAGAGCGTTAACCAGTGCCGGAACCACTAAAAAAGATGTAGTACAAAACGCCTATGGATATGGTCTTTTTACTGGAGGGCTTGGAATACATTACGGAGCTCACCGAATTGGGGCAAAAGTTATACCTATCTCCGGGGGACAGACCAGGCGCCAGATTATGATGATGAAAGATTTTGGTGCCACAATACTCACCTGCACACCTTCCTACGCTCTGCATATAGCTGAAATAGCTGAAGAGATGGGGGAAGACCCAACCAAACTTCCCATTAGAGCCGGTGTTTTTGGTGCCGAATTCTGGTCTGAACAACTACGTGATGAGATAGAAAAAAGGTTGGGAATTGTAGCCCTGGATATATATGGATTAACAGAAATCATAGGACCAGGAGTGGCTCAAGAATGTGAATATAAAAATGGCCTTCATATCTACGAAGATCATTTCCTTCCCGAGATAATTGACCCTGACACTCTTGAGCCTTTACCAGAGGGAGAAGAAGGTGAGCTGGTGATAACCACATTAACCAGAGAAGGGACTTCTCTTATAAGATACAGAACCAGGGATATTACTTCAATTAATTATTCTCCCTGCAGGTGTGGACGCACTATAGCTCGTATATCCAAGATAAGAGGCCGAACTGATGACATGCTTATCATAAGAGGGGTCAATATCTTCCCCTCTCAAATTGAGAGTGCACTTATGCAGGTGGAAGAAACAGAGCCTCATTATCAGCTCATTCTGGAAAGAAAAAGAGGTCTTGATGAGTTGACTGTTGAAGTGGAAACTACTCCTGAAATATTCTTTGACGAAGTCAAAAAAATAGAAGAGGTGGAAGCTAAAATTGCAAAGACCATAGAAGAGAATCTTGGTCTAAGAGTAAAAGTAAGATTGGTGGAACCAAAAAGTATTCAGAGAACTGCCGGTAAAGCCAAAAGAATTATCGACAAAAGAGAAATCAAATGAGGGAGGAATTAATGAAAGTTAAACAGATTTCGGTATTTCTCGAAAATAAAATAGGAAGATTAGCCGAGATTACCAGTTTGCTTGGCCAAAACAGAATAAACATTAGAGCACTCGCCATTGCTGATACTGCTGAATTTGGAATTTTGAGGATGATAGTGGATAAACCCGAAGAGGCTCTGAAAGGACTCAAAGAAAAAGGATTTGCTGCAAAGCAGACTGATGTAATTGTGGTTAAAGTGCCGGATAAACCAGGTGGTCTGGCCAGAATTTTAGAAATATTGAAAGAGTCAGCCTTCAATGTAGAGTATCTTTACGCCTTTGTAAAGAAATCAGGTGAGGATGCTTTTGTGGTGTTTAGAATTGAAAACATCGACGAGGCTATTGCCAGCCTCAGGGAAAACGGGATTGAAATTTTGGGACCAGAGGATGTTTATTCTATGTAATTTAAGGAAATGAACACCAGAGACAAAATCCAGTATCTGAATAGAAAGGAACTGGAAAAATTACAGTTTGCCCGTTTTAAAAAGACCATTGAGAGAACATTTAAAAACTGTCCTTTATACCGTAAAATATGGGAAGAAAAAGGGATCAATCCAGAAAGTGTAAAATCTCTGCAGGATATTACCAGATTTCCCTTCACCACCAGAGATGATTTAAGGAAAAATTTTCCCTTTGGATTCCTTGCCCTACCTCTGGAAAAGATAGTTCGTGTCCATACCTCTACCGGAACAACCGGTAAACCTAAGGCCATTTTCTTTAGCAAGAACGACATTGAGCAAGCAGCAGAACTTATTGCTCGTTCTATGGAAATGACCGGTGCCCGACCAGGGGATGTCTTTCAAAATATGATGAGTTACGGACTTTTTACTGGTGGACTTATATTTCACTACGGTGCTGAAAAATTAGGGGTTCTGGTAATCCCTGCGGGAGCTGGAAATACGGAAAGACAGATTCAACTCATGCGGGATTTCAAAACCACCATTATTCACATAACACCCAGTTACGCTCTTTATCTTGCCGATGTCCTCGAAGAAAGGAGAATTGATCCTAGAAAAGACCTCAATCTACGGATAATCTATCTGGGTGCAGAACCGTATTCGGAGGAAACCCGAAATAAGATAGAACAAATTTATGGTGCCTCTGTTTTCAATTCTTACGGGCTTTCTGAAATGAACGGCCCGGGAGTGGCTTTCGAATGCGAGATGAAAGAAGGAATGCATCTCTGGGAGGACAATTTTATCTTAGAGGTGATAGACCCTAAAACAGGAGAACCTCTTCCGGAAGGAGAGGAAGGAGAACTTGTTTTGTCAACCATCAACAGGGAAGCAATGCCAATTATAAGATACAGGACCGGGGATATTACTTATGTCTATCCGGATCAGTGTAAATGCGGAAGAACTCACAGGAGAATATCCAGAATCAAGGGTAGAGTTGATGATATGTTTATCGTGAGAGGAGTCAATGTATTTCCTTCGGAAGTAGAAAGAGTTATAATGGAAATCCCTGAGGTAGGAAGAAATTACCAGATTGTCCTGGAGAGAGAAAAATCTTTTGACATTATGAAAATCAAAGTGGAGATCAAAAAAAGATTTTTCGACGGTTCCCTTGAAAATCTAAAAAAACTTCAGGAAAAGATAACCACCAGATTAAAATCGGAATTACTGGTGACTCCCAAAGTGGAATTAGTTGAACCAGGAGCTCTCCCTCGTACAACAGGAAAATCAAAAAGAGTCATTGATAAAAGAGAATTGTGAGGATAAATAAATGGAAAGAATTCAACAGATTTCTGTTTTTGCGCAAAACAGACCAGGGAAGATTCGGCGTATCACGGAGATACTGACCCGGAATAACATAAATATTAGAGCTATAACCGTGGCGAGTGGGGATGATTACGGTGTAATTAAATTAATAGTCTCTGATCCACGGAAGGCCTATCAATTTTTAAAGCAGGCGGGTCTCTCAGTTGCTTTAAATGAAGTTCTGGCTATTCGTATGGAAGATAAGCCTGGAGGTTTACATCAGGTGGTGGAGATTCTTGCCGAAAATAACATAAATGTCGAAGATGCCTATGGTTTTGTCATTGAATCGGGAAAAAGAGCGGTTCTCGTGGTAAACGTTGCTAATATAAAGAAGGCAAAAGAGGTCTTGCTTTCTAAGGGAATGTATCTTCTAAAAGAAAAAGACCTCTATCAGTTATGAATATCTAATTTAGAGTGAATTTAGCAAACTCTTGTGTTGTTGTAGGAATCTGTATCCTTCTAATATTATCCAGATTTTGGGCAATTTTCTCAATATCTTTCTGTCTGAGCCTTTCTAATAGACTGTAAAACTCGCCCTGGGCTAATCTAAAAACACAGCCTTCAAATATTGTCTCTACATGTTCTCCTTCAATGTAGATTCTCTTTTTTCTTCCCCCCATATAAGATTCCAGGGTAAAACAGTTATCCCTTAAGTAATTTTCTACATATTTTCCAATCTCCTCTTTTTTAAGATTATGTTTTTCCAGAAATTCTCTGTTATACATAATATGGGGTTCTGAAAAAATACTCCCGATGATTCTTATTTTATCACCTCTAATCGCAACACTGAGATAGGTCCCCTGACAATCACCGGGACACATTTGAACATCAGGAAATTCTCTTTTTTCTGGACAATCCCCTTTTTTTAGGAGTAGCTCAACGTATAGAACGTCAGTATCTTTAAAATACAAAGCTTTAACTTCCCTTCCTTCGATTAGCATTGCTTTATTTTTTATTTTGTTGAGATTATTCTAAGGAAAGAAACCGGGCATTCTGCTTAATTTCTACACCTCTGGTTCAGTGAATTTCATTCTTAAAAAAACAATGCCGGGCGCGGATTCTATATAAGCCATTTTAACCCCTTTTCAAAATCCTTCCCAAATCTCTGAAAGATGCTCTGGCTCATAGTTTCGTTCACCCCTACCCTTCTGTTTCTTTCCCCCCTTTTCTTAATTTTTCACTTCATTTTACTACTATTTTACTACATCATCGGATCACGTTTGCACACATTCGAGCTTTTTCCCAAGACTCTTTAATGCCTTAAGTTTCTCCTTAATAAGTTCTTTATCAACATCGGGTTTCTGAAGTAGCGAGCCAAGATGCTCTGCTACTAATTCCAAATCAAGTATCTCTAATCCAACAATATGACCTTCTTTATCCACATCAATCAATATACGATTATCTTCAATCTCGATTGTCCGATCGACGTCTTTATCTGAAAGCTTAATATAAATTACCCCAATTTTCTCATCATAGCTTATGTTTATCATTTCTTATTTCCTCCTTTTTACTCCTTTTTCTTCCATGCAGTGATTATTTTGTATTTTTGTTCAGGTAATACCTCGCATATAACAATAATAGTAACACCATCTGCAAAGGTTTTTTCAAATCTTTTCTTTACTATTCGTCTGGAAGGTAAATCAATACTTACATCACTAGTATGATCAGCACTATCAATTGTTTCATGTATTCGACTAATGTCGATCTTTCTTTGAGCGATTCTTTCACTAGCATGATCTGTAAATATTTTCTTGCCCATCTAAACTCAAAAGATTTTTTCACTCCCCTTCCTCACAAATTCTAAGCAATTATCGGCACTTCTCATTTATTTTTTTTATTTCTTTTGTAGAATTAATAGCCCAATTCTTTTTTTTGTCAAATTAAACACTGCGTTTGGCTATAATGATACTGCACACTTTAAATTAAGAAGATGTGATTATTTTAAAAAGATAAAGATGGTCTGGACGGCCATGAGGCGCCGTTCTAAAATGAGAGTAAAAAGGAAAATGTTTAGTATCCTTAAAGAGGAGGCTTACCTCTATGACCGTCCCACAAAAATCATACTTAGAGCTAAAAGGAAACACCCTAACCATTTGCCAGAGGAGATAGAGAACATCATTATCCA
>CAYZYX010000024.1:0-29781 GCA_964482715.1 uncultured Clostridia bacterium | reverse complement strand
GAGGCCGAGCTGCACCCAACTTTTAAGTGAGATAAAACCTTTGCCAGGGCATCTTTTTCACCCCTTGACCTATTCATAAATGAAACTATGATTATTTCAAAAAGGGGGCACAATGAAAATAAACCTTCCTTATGGAAAAAAATCTATTATTCTCACTATTCCAGAGGACAAAGTCCAGATTATAAAACCCAAAGTCTCCTCTTCCTCCGGGGAAAATAAAAAACTACTGGAAGAAGCTATGAATAACCCTTTGGGCACTCGGAAGCTTGAAGATTTGGTAAAAGGGAAAAAAGTGTGCGCTCTAATCGAAGATGGAACAAGAGGTCAACCACATGCACAGGAAATCGAAATTTCTTGCAAAAGGCTAAAGGAGGCTGACTTTGTCCAGTTTATTATCACTACCGGTTCCCATGAACCACAGACTCAGGAAAACCTTAAGATAGCGGGTTATATAAGAAAAAGTTCCGAAGCTTACCATTTGAGATACAATGTTATTATTCATGATTGTGAGGATAAGCAGTTAATAGAAGTTGGAACAACCAGTCGGGGAACAAGGGTTGTAGCGGAAAGATTTACTCAGGAAGCAGAGGTATTTTTCATAATAGCTAACATGAAAAACCATTACTTTGCCGGATACTGCAATGCGGTTAAAAATTTTCTTCCAGGAGTCTGTTCTTTTGAAACCATAGAGCAAAATCATAAGCTGGCACTTGAGGAGAACGCCACCTTCGGACAACATCCATGGCACCCGGACCCTGCACGAAGACAAAATTCTGTCTCTGAGGACATGATTGAAGCTATGAATCTCATAACGCGAGGGAAACCCATTTGTGTGCTTGGCACCATTGGTAGTAAAGACCTAATCTGGGCTGCTTTCGGTGAAATTAACAGGGTCACAACTGAAGGTATAAAAGTTATCGACCAAACAACCAGTTTTCGGATTCAACCTTCGGATTTTGTGATTGTCTGTCCAGGAGGACATCCAGAAGATGAAACTCTTTATACTGCTCAAAGAGGTCTGGATCTTGTCAAAAATGCTATTAGGGACGGTGGCGAGGTCTTACTTATAGCCTCCTGTCATGGAGGTTACAGGGGACTTGCTCCCAGTGAAAAGGCAAAAAAGTTCTTTTACGATTCGCTTCTAATCAATAAACCCCGGGGTAAGCTGGCGCCGGAAATCAAAAAAAATTACAGACTCTTCAAACAAAAAGCCTACAAGATGGCAGAAGTAATTGATAGAGTAAATAAAATATGGCTTTACTCAGAACTGGAAGAAGAAGTGATAAGAAAAATTCACCTTTATCCTACCCCTGATCCTCAAAGAATAATCAATCACTGGCTAAAACGGAAGGCTAACCAAATACTCCTTTTTGAGAATGCCAACAAGCTGGCAATTTACGTCGCCTGAGGTGTCCGGTAAATTCTTTTCATCTCCATTCATAATGTGGTATTATCTTATTGCAAAAATCATTTACCGCCTTTTTAATCGCTGTAGTTCTAAGGGTAAAAACATTGCTGGTATTTACAGGTGGAATAAGTGAGGAAGGCGGAGGTGTCTCTTGATGCCAATCTATCAACACATAATAATCGTGCCAGGTTTCAGTGGCCGGAAATTGTTTGAAGTAAATTAATTTTCCTGTAGTGGTATCCATTAATCTGAACACAAAGTTAACCGTAACTGTTATTGAATGATCACAATACCAGGAATATTTTACCTGCTCCTTCTCTTTGTAGGTTGACTTCTTAGGTGGAGATGCATACGTATCCACACTGTAGTAGGTTAAATCTCCCAGCACTAAAAGAGCTTTTTCTTCCTTCCAGGGAATAGATGCTTCATCAAAATCTGATTTATCTATAATCTGTTGATTTTGCTGTTTAAATCTCTCGGCAAGCATCATTCTTGCCTCAATCAAAACTCCCTCGTCCTCACCACGAAATTTACCCAGAATAATTGTTTCAAACTGGCTTATATCTACCTCGGGTGGGACCAGTACCTTTTCTTTTTTTACCCTGGGAATACAACCAGATATAAAAATTAGGCCCAGAAAAACCACCAAAACCAGGAAGGACAATATTCTCATTTTTCCCTACTTAAATTTATGTTACTTATGAAAAACGTCAAGTTAAATACCTGCAGTTTCGGAAAAAATTCCTGTTAGACAGCCCGGGTGCGTATACCTTGCTTTAAAGGAAAGGAATTCCCTTCCCGTTTAGTGTTTAAGTTTTATCTTTGTTATAAGACTTTTTCCCGAATCTGGAAAAACTCCTTGACACAACCCGTCAGATTTAATACCATATTGCAACTTAAGACGGAAAATAGGGAGTGTTATCCATGAACAAAAAAGGTCATGCCAAAAAGTCAATTTCGCAGGATGTGACCGAGCTACACAGACTGTATCAGGGGAAAATACAAATTGTTCCCAAATGTGCCATAAGAAATTATCAAGATTTTTCTATATGGTACACACCAGGCGTTGCCGAGCCCTGTAAACGAATAAAGAAAAACAAAAAGTTGGTTTATCATTATACCAACAAATGGAACACCATAGCTATTGTGTCAGATGGAAGCAGAGTCCTTGGCTTAGGAGATATTGGTCCGGAAGCAAGTCTCCCTGTAATGGAAGGAAAGGCACTTCTTTTTAAATATCTGGGAGGAATTGATGCCTTCCCTATATGTCTCGCTACTAAAGAGCCTGACCAGATAATACAGGCTGTAAAATGGATTCAACCTTCGTTTGGAGGAGTAAATCTTGAAGACATTGCCAAGCCAAAATGCTTTTATATTTTAGAAAGATTGAAAGAGGAACTGGAAATACCCGTCTGGCATGACGATCAGCAGGGAACCGCGACCGTAACCCTTGCCGGTTTAATCAATGCCTTAAAGATTGTAGATAAAAAGCTATCAGAGGTTACAATTTGTCTTATTGGGGCTGGAGCAGCAAATATTGCCATAGCTAAACTTCTAATCAAGGCTGGGGTAAAACCGGGAAACATAATCCTGACCGACAGTAAAGGAATAATCCATTCTGATAGAAAAGATATTAGAAGCGATGCACAAAAGTGGGAAATGAGCCTTATTACCAATACTGAAAGGAGAAAAGGACATATACCAGAAGCAATGAAAGGAACAGATGTCTGCATCGCCTGTTCAAAACCTGAACCGGGCATTATTAGAAAGGAATGGGTAAGATCAATGGCTAAGAACAGTATACTTTTTGCCTGTGCCAATCCTCTCCCAGAGATATGGCCCCATGAAGCCATGGAAGCTGGTGCTCGAATAGTAGCCACCGGGCGCTCGGACTTTCCAAATCAGATAAACAACTCCCTGGGATTTCCTGGCATATTCAGAGGAGTCCTTGATGTAAAGGCTAAGAAAATTACCGATGAAATGTGTATAGCTGCGGCTTATGAGCTGGCAAACTATGCTGAAAGAAAGGGGTTAAGCGAAAAGTACATAATTCCACGTATGGATGAATGGGATGTTTTTCCAAAAGAAGCAGCAGCTGTGGGGACAAAGGCAATAGAACAAAAACTTGCCGAAACCAGATACACTTATGATCAGCTTTACAGGCGTGCTTTTTCTATCATTAAAAAAAGTAGAAAGGCCTTAGAGGTTCTTATAAGCAAAAACATAATCCCTACCTGGTAGACTTTAGCGGTTTTACTTGATGATAATTTTTTTATTATAAAACCAGTTAAAGGCCTTGTCTATCTCTCTTCTGTCTGGTTTTATAGAGGAGAGTAAATGAGAAGGAGAAAGATTGTTTTTCTCTAATTTCTCTTTTAGTTTAAACACATATTCTTTTTTTCTCTCAGCATCTACAATCAAATTAGATTTTTTTTTCTTTTCAAGATCCAGAATCATCCTTCCCCAGCTTTTATCATACTGCAGGTAAAGCACTATACTGATCCATAAATCATTATTGGTGAAAACAAGTTCTTTTTTCCCGGGGAGGGTTGTTATCAGTAAAGCCTCAGGACCTTTAGCTCGAGGGATGGGTATACGAGCAATCTTGCCATCTGGCTGGATTATTCGACTTACAGCTTTTCGAATTTCAGTATCGGATTTAATCTCGCCTCTATCTTTTAGAAATCTGTATAGCTGGGCTACAGTTTCCAATATCCGTTTAATATCCTCATAGACAAGATTATATTCGCCGAATTTCTGCGGTATAAATCGAGAAACAAAATAGCTAAATTCCCAGACTTTAAATTCATCAAGGCTCTTCTTATCAAAGGAAAACGAATCAACAAAGTAATGAAAACACTGAATATCACTCCATTTTTTTTCAATTTCCTGGTAAGGGGAGTTTCTGTTTTTGAGAAAATCTAAAAAATCAATAACCTGATCTTCTTTCAAAAAAGTAAACCAGTCAATCTGGTTAAAATAATCCTTAATTTCCTGGATAAGTTCCTGATAATTCACCTCATCCCCGTAATTCAAAAATCTTTTCTCAGTCTTTTTCTTTTCCTGTAGATCTTTCATCTGATAAACTCTGGGTAAAACTTCCCTGAGCAAACCTCTAAGTTCCCTTGGTATAACTCCTATTTTATAAAACCTCTTTTTAATAGGAGTTCTTCCCACAAAGACAAGCCCTCTGACTCTTAATTTTCCCAGAGGACTTGAAGGTGGCTCCTCCTCCCACCACCAGCCATCGCTACTTTCATCGGTAATTGCCTGTCTGGATAAATGCTGAAAAGTTGACCATCCACCTTTTTCCAGCAGAAACTTGAGTATGAAAAGAGAACTTCTACTAAGTTCAACCAGAATTTTTTCTAAAAATCTTTTATTGCAGAGTATGCGAGTTATATATTCAATCTGTTCTTTTTTAGAAACTCTCTCCACGTATCCTAACTCTTTATAAATAGCCTGAACCCAGTGTGAGGGAAGCTTATTTAGCTCAATCTTTAATCTCGCATCCTTGCTTATACCCTTTCTATCTTCTCTCTCTTTCCATTTCCTCTCCAGTTCAATTTGGAGAGATCTTAAAAGATATCTCTCAGAGTAACTCCATCCATCATCACTCATAATATACGCTCCCAAATTTTTCCTTATCTTAATAAAAAACCTAAAAATAGCAAGCTCAAAATTGAAATATTCCTGTCAGATAATCCGGGCAAAAGCAGTCCAATTTTCTTAACTACAGAAAAAATACCGGCTGTATGGTGTTCAAAATCAACCAGTTGCTCAATAATATGGGAGTTTTTCCTGGCCAGAGTGAAAAGTCTTTCCAGAAAGGAAAACTCTCTTTTTTCTAATAATTTCCTTATTTTCAGGGCTAAACGTACTTCTTTTCCCCAAGATTCTTTCCACCTTCTGTCATACAGCCAAAGATTTCCCTCTTTTATACATTCAGCTAAAATTTCGGCGCATCTCATCCCGTAGTAAAGTCCTCCCCCGGTTAGAGGCTTTACCTGACAGGCAGCGTCTCCAACCAGAGCAACAGTTCCTTTAACTGTTTCGCCGTAACCTGTGGCTATCACTCCACCACCCTCTTCAACAATCTCTCCTCTTAAACCTATCTTCTCTAAGTAAGTTTTTACGGCTTGCCTGGGATTAGGAGCAATGCTTCCTATACGCACATAACCATTTGACTCAGGGATTAACCAGCAAAAGTAAAGAAAGGGCTTTATAAAATCCACTCTTACCATATCTTCTGGTGTAACTTTGTGCCTCATTCTAATTCTGATACCCTTGTAATATCTGGGTGTTAACTTAAAATTTACAAGCTTCCTTACGGTAGAAGTTGCTCCATCAGCACCAATTACTATATCCGAATAAACAGAACCTTTTGTGGTTTGCAAAATCCATCTTTCCTCTTTCTCTTCAAGTTTTAAAAGTCTGGTTTCTTTTTTTATGTTTAACCCCAGTGAAAGTTTCTTATCAAACTTCTCTCTGTCAATGACAAAAGCTACATTATCCCTTCTTAGCATAAAATGTTGATCGTTATACGATATGATAGCCCCGTTTATCCTGTTTTCTATGATCTCTTCTGACAGAGGTATTTTTGAATGACTAAAAAGAGAAGTCCCTACTATTCCAGCACAATGAACAGGAACACCAATCTCTTTGTGTTCCTCCAGAATTATTGGAGAAAAGCCGTAGTTTTTTAACAGTTGCCCCAGATAACAACCTATGGGGCCTGCTCCCACTATAGTTATTCTCATTTTAAACCTCTTTGGAGAGAATTTTAGCATAATTTAAAAAATGTCAAATATATCTAAACTGATGAAGAAAAATTTTATATTTCATGAGAAAAATTGGCCCGGATTTTAGCATCTAAAAAGGAAGAAATTGAAATTTCTTGAATAGGAGAGAGCATTAACTCTCTCCTATTAAATTTAGCCAAGGATTTTTCTCACCTCTTCCCGATCAGCATCCATTACATAAGGAATACCCGAGATTTCTGCTGCCTCCCTGGTAAGGGCAAAAAGGTCATTTCTGTTAATGTAGATTAACCTGAATTTCCTGGCCCCGGCCATTAGTTGCTGAAGTCCGGTTTTAAGCCTCTGGTAGTAAGTGTAGATGCCAATAGCTCCAGGTGGGATACGTTCAAAATCTCTCCCGTATTTTTCCTTTAATTCAGCTACTGCGATAAAAATCTGGTCAAGTGTATCTCCGTATTTTTTTAACTCTCGAGGAATTTTACCTTTTTTAATGGCTTCTCCAACGGTATCTCCAACCATACCTGCAGTCATAGTGGCACGTCCAAGGCAAACTGCCTTAATAAATGGAGCTGCCAGAGCAATTGCTTTAAAAACCTGATCTTCCAGACAAATTCCCCCAGCTATGGCACAGCAAGGGACAAAAGCTCCCTTTTCTTTGATTTTAGACAAAAATCTATATAAAAGGCACTCAATGTAAACTGTAGGTATTCCCCATTCATTCATCATTCGCCAGGGACTCATTCCTGTTCCACCACCAGAACCATCAACTGTGAGAAGGTCAATTTTAGCCTCAGAGGCACAGCGAACTACCCGGGCAAGATCGGCGGGTCTGTAGGAGCCAGTCTTAAGAGTAACATATTTAGCTCCCAATGTTCTTAATCTTTCCACCTCTCTGATAAATTCCTCCTCATTCACCATCCCCAGTCGAGAATGTCGCTCAAACTCTTTAAAATCTCCATCCTTAAAGGCTTTTTGAACAACAGGATCCTCGGGATCAGGAAAGACAATGTAACCTTTGTTCTTCAGCTCCAGAGCACGCTCAAGACTATCAAGTTTCACCTCACCACCTATACTTTTGGCTCCCTGACCCCACTTAGCTTCAATAACCTGAATACCCAGTTTTTCTATGACATATTCAGGAACACCCAGTCTTCCGTCTTCCACATTGTATTGGACAACAATTTCCCCTGCATCATCTTGCCACTCTTTAAAAATCTTTACTCTTCTTTCCATTTCGGGAGAATGGACAATTCTTCCATTCTTAATTTCACTTTGAGGATCCATAGCACAGACATTTTCTCCCACTGTAACTATGGTTCCACTGATAGCTGCTCCTATGGCCATAGATTCCCAGTGAACACGAGCTATATCAGTAGAACCAAGAGCACCGGTGAAAAAAGGAACTTTAAGTTTTATCTTGCTGTCAGTGCCCACCTCGGTGGTGACATCCACTGAAGGAAAGACAGCTTTATCCGGGTCTGGCTCAACTCCCTGAGCACCCACACAGGTTCCCTGAATATTGAAATGAGAGAAATCTATTGGATAGTCCTTCTCGGCACCAGCAGTTATCTTGCCAAAGGGTTGAGGATACAGAACTTCTCTTCCTCTAAGAGCCGAAATACCCACTTCACACCAGCCGGGGCATCCGTCAAGACAGGTCACACATAGCCCAGAATAAGGTGCCCCATTTACCCTGTTTCTCGTTAAAGTAGCTGGACTTGCATTAGGTTTGCTGAAACTCATATTTTACCTCCTCCTTTTAAAATTTTTAAAATAAAAGGCGCCTACCTGCCCATTTTTATTTCTGCACCTTTGCAGGTAGACGCCTTTGTCTTTACCTGATGAACACTTCCCTGTGTTCTATTGGTTACTTCTGAGTTTCTATGTCTGCAGCCAAAATAATGGCCTCGGCAATTTGTCGCATTGGTTTACGGGTATCCATACTTCTTTTTTGAATTCTCCGGTATGCCTCCTCTCCTGAAATATTTAATTTTTTTACCAGGATGTCTTTTGCTCTTTCTATTAATTTACGGGCCTCAAGTTCTTCCTGGATTACTTTGGTTTTCACCATAAGTTCAGTATTTTCAATTGCCACCGCAGCTTGATTAGCAACAGAGGTAAGAACTTCTATCTCAGTTTTGGTGAAATGATGTGGGGTAGAAGTGTAGCAATTTATGACCCCTATAACTTTTCCTTTAACTGAGAGAGGAACACACAAAAGTGAGCAAAGGCCCTCTTTTTCTGCAATATTTTTATATTTGTACTCTGGTTCTTTTTTTACATCATACACAGCCATAGGACGATTTGTCTGGGCTACCTTACCAGCTATCCCTTCTCCCAATTTAAGGGGGGACTTTTTATTGTACTCTTCACTAACACTCTGAGTTGCTCTTATGAAGAGTTTACCCTTTTTCTCATCCAGAAGCATAAGAGAGACTATTTTGGACTTCATTACTTGAGCTGTTACTTTAACAATGAGACGGAGAATATCCTCAAGGTAAAGGTCAGAAGAAATCGCCCTGCTTATTTTACTTAGAGCTTCTACATAAGAATTAAAATCTTTTGACAGCATTTTAGCCTCTTTTAAAAGCAAAAAGGGTGTCTCCCCTTTCTGGAAAGACACCCTTGTCAGCTCTACAAGCACGGCGCTGTGCTTGCCATATTTTTTGTGTTTTTACTTTATAGCATTCAAAATTTTTTTGTCAACAGTAAAATTTGCTGAAAATTTTAATTGGTGGTATAATAACTAACAATTAAAAACGGGCTCGTCGGGAATCTTAAGGAAAGCAAGAAATGAAGGATAAATTGCCCGACATTCTTAGAAAATACTGGCTTCCCATTGTTCTATGGGCTATAGCTTTAATCTGGTTTACTTCCTTCTCGGTTCAGATCCCCGAGAGGTGGATCACTCCTCAACTTCCGAAAGAAGAAGCCTATTTTCTTGCCTCGGTTGTTGGTTATCTGATTATTCGAAGGCTTAAAATAAGAAGAATAGAAGTTGGATGGGGAATTATTACCACAGGATTTCTTATTGATCTTTTATCTGAATTTACCGGAGAGCCGGAGATTATAACCAATCTTATAGGTATAATCATGGTGGCAGGGCTAATTTTTATGGCAAGGGGCTTTTACCAGTTTGTTCTTTTCCAGAAAAAACAACAAGACATTATCCGTGCTGAAAGAGACCTTCTGCAGACTCTTATTGACAATATTCCAGACTACATTTACTTCAAGGACATGAAAAACAGGTTTGTCAGAGTAAATAAGGCAAGAGCCAGGATAGCAGGAACTACACCAGAGAAAATGATTGGAAAAACAAATTTTGATTTTTTCCCACATGAAGAAGCAAAAAGAACTTTTGCAGATGACGATTATGTAAAGAAAACCGGTAAACCCATTGTAGATAAAATTGAAGAACTTACCCTTATTGATGGAAAAAAACACTGGGTATCAGTTACAAAAATTCCCTGGTATGATCATGAAGGTAAGATAAGAGGGACGATAGGAGTCTCTCGAGATATTACAGAGAGAAGGATGATGGAAGAGAAGCTCCGTGAAGCCGAGAAAACCTTTAGAATTTTAACCGAAAATTGCCCTGTGGGTATTTATCTTTTTCAGGATAATGTTTTTAAGTATGTAAATCCAGCCTTCGCCAGAATATTTGGATACAATATACACGAATTAGTAGGAAAGAAAGGACCGAGGGACTTAACTTATCCTGATGATTGGTCGATAGTGGAGAAGAACATAAAAGACAGGCTCACCGGGAAGGCAGATTTTGTGCATTATACCTTTCGGGGGATGAGAAGAGAAGGTGAGATTTTTGATGCCGAGGTTTTTGGCTCCCGGGTAATTCACCAGGGAAGACCCGCCATAATGGGGACATTACTTGACATCACCGAGCGTAAAAAATACGAAAAAATGCTACAGGAGTTAGCCAGAAAAGACCATCTGACTGGACTCTTCAATGATAGATATTTTTATGAAAAAATGAAAGAACAGATTAACAGGTTTAAAAGATATAAGGAGATATTTTCCCTGCTCTATATCGATATAGACGGATTTAAATCCTGCAATGACAAGTATGGACATCTCGAGGGTGATAGAATTTTGAAGCATATAGGCAAAGTGTTGAAAGATTCTTTACGTAAAATGGACTCTGCTTATCGTGTTGGTGGAGAGGAATTTGTAATTATGCTACCTCACACATCCAAAGAGGAGGCTAAGAATGTGGCTGAGCGAATTCGTGAAGTAGTTCATCAGTTATTTTACCACAAATATCAAATCACAGTCAGTATAGGGGTAGCCGATTCCACTTCAGATAATATACTCCAGGAAGCTGACCAAGCCATGTATAGAGCGAAGAAAAACGGCAAAAATAGAGTTTGGGTAGCTCATTAACAAAGGATAATAAAAAACTAAAGTTCCAGCTCATCAGATATTTCCTTCATAGCTTGAAGAACATTGTTTATATGTTCTCTTAGCTCTATCCCAAGTTCCTTTGCCCCTTTTTCAATATTGTCCCGATTAACTCCACGGGCAAAGGCTTTATCTTTCCATTTTTTCATTACCGATTTTACCTCAACATCTGCTAACTTTTTAGAAGGACGAACAAGAGCCACAGCTACGATAAGGCCTGTAAGTTCATCTACAGCGTAAAGAGCTTTTTCCAATGAGGTTCGACGCTCAACTCCTGTATGATCTCCATGAGCTAATATCGCCCTGATCAATTCTTGAGGATAACCTTTCTGTTCCAGTATTTTGGCACCTTTAAAGGGGTGATCCTCAGGTGAGGGGAATTTTTCATAATCAAAATCATGCAAAAGGCCAACAACACCCCATTTTTCACGATCTTCACCAAATTTTTCGGCATACTTTCTCATAGCTGCTTCCACAGCCAGAGCATGTTTTATCAGATTTTTATTACTGGTAAATTCTTTCAGAAGCTTTAAAGCCTCCTCTCTCGTTGGCCAGCCCATTTCCAATCTCCCGTAGTTTTATTTTGATATATTGTATCACTTCAAATGAATCACGTCAATTCGATCTGTTTCTTCAGGGGAATACACCTTTCCTTTTGGTGTTATAAGTTTTATCTTTGTTATAAGACTTCTTCCCGAATCTGGAAGATCTGCTTCAACTCCGGGATCCGGATCTATCAGAGTTGACATCGATAAGTCTCTAAATATAATGCAAAAAACAAGAAGGGATCATTCAGTATGCTGGCCAAACGTATAATTCCCTGTCTTGATGTTATGAATGGGAGAGTGGTAAAAGGGATAAACTTTGTTAAACTCAGAGATGCCGGAGATCCTGTAGAGAATGCCAGAATCTATGAAAATGAAGGGGTGGATGAACTTGTTTTCCTTGACATCACTGCTTCTCACGAGAAAAGAGACATAATAATTGATGTAGTCCGGGATACAGCAAGAGAAATATTTATGCCTTTTACCGTTGGGGGAGGAATAAGGAAACTTGAAGATATACGCAGTCTTTTGAAAGCAGGAGCTGACAAGGTATCCATAAATACAGCCGCTGTCAATAACCCTTCTCTCGTAGAAAAGGCATCTCGAAAATTTGGCAGACAATGTATCGTTGTGGCTATTGATGCCAAGAAAAATTCAAACCACAAATGGGAGGTTTATACTCATGGAGGCAGAGTGGCTACAGGAATTGATGCTGTTGAATGGGCAAAAAAAGTCGCGAGGTTGGGTGCGGGAGAAATTCTCTTAACCAGCATGGACCGAGATGGAACTGAAGACGGATATGATATTGAACTCACTCGACAGGTAGTGGAAGCTGTAGATGTTCCCGTGATTGCCTCGGGGGGAGCCGGAAATCTTGAGCATTTCTATGAAGTTTTCCAGGAAGGGAAAGCTGATGCGGCTCTGGCTGCTTCAGTATTTCATTACAAAAAATTTAGTATAAGAGAGATTAAAGAGTATCTTGCCAAAAGAAATATCCCTGTCAGAATATAAAAAATGGATGAGTTAGAAGAATGAGCTGTAAAGAGAAAAGAGCATTACTTGTGCTCGAAGACGGAAAGTTTTTCGAAGGGAAAGTTTTTGGAGCTACTGGAGAGACCTCTGGTGAGGTTGTCTTTAACACCAGTATGATGGGATACCAAGAAATACTTACCGACCCATCTTATAAAGGTCAGATCGTCACCATGACTTATCCTTTGATAGGCAATTACGGTATAAACCCTGAAGATTTTGAGTCTTCGAGACCGTGGGTGGAAGGATTTGTGGTTAAGGAACGCAGCAAGATATTCAGCAACTGGCGTGCTCGTCAAGCTCTGGAGGAATTCCTGAGGGAAAACAAAATCATAGGAATTGAAGGAGTGGATACCCGTGCTTTAACCAGGCATATAAGACTGCAGGGAGCCATGAAAGGAGTAATTTCTACCCTGGATGATGATATTGATTCACTCACGGAAAAAGCAAAGAAATGCCGGGGAGTGGTCGGACAGGATCTGGTTAAAGAGGTTACCTCCGGGGAGAGTTACTGGTGGCGAAAAACTGGCAATTATAAAGTAGTGGTTATTGACTGTGGCGTGAAATACAACATATTAAGATGTTTATCTAATCTGAACTGTAAGGTTCAAGTCGTCCCGGCATTTGCCAGCGCACGGGATATTCTTGATTTAAACCCCGATGGTGTTCTTTTTTCTAATGGTCCGGGAGATCCCTCCGCAATCCCTTATGTAGTGGCAACAGCTAAAGAGATCACTGGTAAAGTTCCCATTTTTGGTATTTGTTTGGGGCATCAAATTTTAAGTCAAGCCCTGGGTGGAAAAACTTACAAACTTAAATTTGGTCATCATGGTGGAAATCACCCGGTAAAGGATCTTAGAACCGGACGAATCTCCATTACTGTACAAAATCATGGTTTTTGTGTTGACATTGATTCTCTTCCTTATCAGGTGGAGCCAACCCATATTAACCTTTACGACAATACCCTTGAAGGTATAAGACACAGAGAACTTCCCCTTTTTTCTGTTCAGTTTCACCCTGAAGCTTCGCCAGGCCCCCATGATGCCACCTATCTATTTGAAGAATTTATCCATCTTATCCAGGAGGCTCAGTAAATAAATGCCCAAGAGAGAGGACATTCGAAAAATTCTAATTATAGGTTCGGGACCCATTATCATTTCTCAAGCCTGTGAATTCGATTACTCAGGGACACAGGCCTGTAAAGCCTTAAAGGAAGAAGGATACGAGATAATCCTGGTCAACAGTAATCCTGCCACCATTATGACCGACCCTGAACTCTCAGATCGAACCTATATAGAGCCTATAACTCCTGAAATAATAGAGCTGATAATTGAAAAAGAGTGTCCAGATGCTCTTCTGCCAACTTTAGGTGGACAAACCGGCCTCAATGTAGGGGCAGTTCTTGCCAAAAGGGGGATTCTGGAAAAATATGGAGTGGAAATGATTGGAGCAAATTACGGTGCTATAAGTAAAGCAGAAGACAGAAAACTGTTTAAAGAAGCCATGCAGAAAATAGGACTGGATATACCTCGAAGCTATCTTGCCTATAGTATGGAAGAAGCAAGAAAGGCTGCTCAAGAACTGGGTTTCCCGTTGGTGATTCGCCCCAGTTTCACTCTGGGTGGGACAGGTGGAGGCATTGCTTACAACGTTGATGAATTTGAGAAAATAGCTTCTCAGGGTCTTGCATGCAGCTTAATAAGTGAAATTCTTATTGAAGAATCGGTTATTGGATGGAAAGAATACGAACTTGAGGTGATGAGGGATAAAAAAGACAACGTGGTTATTATCTGTTCCATTGAAAATGTTGACCCCATGGGTGTTCACACCGGAGACAGCATAACGGTGGCTCCAGCACAAACTCTCAGCGATAAAGAATATCAGACTATGAGAGATGCGGCTATAAAGGTCATAAGAGAAATAGGAGTTGAAACAGGGGGGTCTAACATCCAATTTGCAGTAAACCCGGAAAATGGTCGAATGGTGGTAATCGAGATAAACCCAAGAGTGTCCCGGAGTTCTGCTCTTGCTTCTAAAGCTACAGGATTTCCCATAGCAAAAATAGCGGCTAAATTAGCTGTGGGTTACACTCTGGATGAAATCCCCAATGATATTACCAGAGAAACTCCTGCTTGCTTTGAGCCTACTATTGATTACTGCGTGGTAAAAATACCCCGGTTTACCTTTGAAAAATTTCCTGGCACTGACACCACCCTCACTACCTCAATGAAATCAGTAGGAGAAGTAATGGCCATCGGCCGCACTTTTAAGGAAGCTCTCCAAAAAGGGCTTCGTTCCTTAGAGATAGGAATTGATGGACTTGTTGAACCTCCCCTCCCCCCCTCTGAAGAAGAATGGATTAGTAAATTGGTTGTCCCCAACGCAGAGAGGATACTTTACATAGGATTAGCCTTGAGAAAAGGAATGTCAATACAAAAGCTTCATGAACTCACTAAAATAGATCCCTGGTTTCTGCAGAATATTAAGGAAATTGTGGAAGTAGAGAGGGAGTTGAAGCAAATCGCCCGGCAAAATAAGAAAGATATACCTCCTTCATTGCTTAGAGAGGCTAAACAATGTGGATTTTCTGACTCACAGCTGGCCAGGATATTTGGAAAAAAAGAAAGTTTTATTCGTAAAATCAGGAAAAGACAAAATTTAAGACCCGTTTTTAAACTTGTTGATACCTGTGCGGCTGAATTCGAAGCCTACACTCCATATTTTTATTCTACCTACGAAGCCGAAGATGAGGCATAAACAGGGAAATAAAAACCTCTGGATCTACCCAGAAAAATATGATGTTATTGTTGTGGGAGGAGGTCATGCCGGTATTGAAGCTGCCCTTACTGCTGCAAGAATAGGATGCCGGACTCTCCTTGTAACCATGAACCTTGATACAATTGGTCTTATGTCCTGTAATCCTGCGGTGGGTGGATTGGGCAAGGGTCAGCTGGTGAAAGAAATTGACGCTCTGGGTGGACAAATGGCAAAAGCTGTAGATGCAACGGCAATTCAGTTTCGGATGCTCAACATGAAAAAAGGTCCGGCAGTACGATCAACCCGGGCTCAGGTCGACCGTCAGCAATATCGCTGGTATATGAAAAAAATACTGGAAAAAGAACCAAACCTGGAACTAAGACAAGCCACTGTTGAGAAAATACTACTTGAAAAAGGTAAAGTAAAAGGGGTTCAAACTAATCTCCTTGAGGTATATTTTGCAGAAACTCTGGTAATAACACCGGGAACATTCCTCAATGGCCTTATCCATATCGGTTTCGTTAATTTTCCCGGGGGAAGAATTGCTGATTTTCCATCTACCGGACTGGCTAAAAATCTGAGGGAACTTGGGTTTCGGGTGGGAAGATTTAAAACGGGAACCTGTCCTCGACTTGATGGAAAAAGTATAGATTTCTCCAAACTTAAAATTCAACCCGGAGATGAAAATCCCCAACCTTTTTCCTTTTCAACAAGAAACTTCAGCATTAATCAACTTCCCTGTTACATCGGATACACCAACGAGAGAACCCATCAAATCATACGAAAAAATCTGGACCGTTCACCACTTTATACCGGAATTATTAAGGCAACCGGTGTAAGATACTGTCCTTCCATAGAAGATAAAGTGGTTAAATTTCCTCAAAAAGAAAGACACCAGATTTTCCTTGAGCCGGAGGGAAGAGAAACCCACGAGTTCTATCCCAATGGTCTTTCAACATCACTTCCTCTTGATGTGCAATACGAGATTTTACACAGTATAGAAGGTCTGGAAAATGTACGAATAATAAGACCTGGATATGGAATTGAACATGATTATGTAGATCCAACAGAGTTAAAACCCACACTGGAAACAAAAAAGGTGGAAAACCTCTTTTTTGCCGGGCAAATAAATGGTACCACAGGTTATGAGGAAGCAGCTGCACAGGGACTCATAGCTGGAATAAATGCCGCTTTAAGGGTTAAGAGAAAACCACTTCTTGTACTTAACAGATCACAGGCTTACATAGGTGTTTTAATTGATGATCTGGTAACTAAGGGGACCAACGAACCCTACCGAATGTTTACTTCGAGAGTAGAGTACAGACTCCTGTTAAGGGAAGATAACGCCGATTTGAGACTAACTGAAATTGCCTGGAAAGTTGGTTTAATTTCCAGGCAGCAGTTTGAGGAAGTAGAAGAAAAAAGGGAAACTATTCAAAAAGAAATTAAAAAACTCCAAACCAGAAGAATTTTTCCTTCTACTGAAGTGAATCAAAGATTAAAGAGGCTCAAATCAAGCCCTATTAAGTCCCCCACTTCTTTAATGGAAATTTTGAGGCGTCCCGAAATAAAATACCATGATTTGAAAACTTTAGACCCTTCTTGCCATTTAGCTGAAGATGGAGTTTGTCAGCAGGTTGAAATTGAGGTAAAGTATGAAGGCTATATCAAAAGACAGAGTCAGGAAGTGGAAAAATTCAAAAAAATGGAAAGTCTTCGTATTCCACCTGATTTTGATTTTAATAGCGTACCCGGGCTGTCAACAGAGGTGAAAGAAAAATTATCCCGTATAAAACCCACGTCTCTGGGCCAGGCTTCGCGCATCTCCGGAGTTACCCCGGCTGCTCTTTCTCTTTTAATAATCTGGCTTAAAAAACAAAATAAAAGATGACAGAGAATATAAAAAATTAGACAAATTGATAAACTTCCTCCGGTTTTGCATTGTTGTGAACAACCTGACAGAGAGCTGAAAGCATTCTCTTTAAATTTTTTCTCTGCCAGACATTTCTCCCAATACATATTCCCTTAGCTCCAGCCTGTATCGCTTCCCATACTAATTTAAGAAATTCTTCATCTCCACGGGTTTTGGGACCACCGGCAATTACAACAGGTACCGGTGTTGTAGAAACAACCTCTCTGAAAGTATCTATAGTGCCCGTGTAATGGGTCTTAATTATATCTGCACCAAGTTCTGCCCCCAATCTGCTGGCCAGTTTAATCTCATCTGCCGCTCTTTGAAGATCAAAAGTTCCCTCTTCTCTGGCATAATGGTATTTAAGTATGTACGAAGGAATCATTTCAGCCATCAGAGGAACACCCCACCTGCAACAGGAAGTGGCTACTTTTCCGAGTTTTGTGAGAAGTTCATCTTCGTTTTCTGTGCCAACAAATACATTAATTACCACTACGTCAGCCCCAACTTTAAGTGCGTGCTCAACACTGGTAATCAGATTAATTTTTTCAAGATGTGAACCAAGTCGGGTGTGAGTTCCATCAATTCTAACCACTGTGGCCAGGTTACCTATTACATCCCTGACCCTGGTTAACATAGCTGGCGTTATTAAAATGGCATCTACCTGGGTCCGGGAAATCTCACCAACCACTTTCTCCAGATTCTCTATTCCCTCAACTGGCCCTGTATAGAGAGCATGGTCAATAGGAACTATTACAGTTTTCTCCTTAGAAAAAAGTCTTCTCAATCTCAAAATTTTTCCTGTTTCCATTCGTACCCCCCTTTATTCCTTATTTCATACTTTAACAAATAGTCATAGAGCTTTATTTTAATCTAAAAGCACCTTCATGTCAAAAATCCAGACCTGCTGAAATTGGGATCTTTTTCCTACAGGGAACAGGATAAGAGACTTCTTTGCAAGGTACCGCGGGAGCCTGAAAAGAGAAAATAGAATAAAAGTATCCCGCCTTCAGAAAACGGTCTTTTTGACTCACGGTAAAAAACAGGATAAAATATACCCCTATCTAACTTCAGCGGACAATTTTTTATGCAAACCAAGAAAACAGGAATCCTGGCAACTCTCGGAGCAAGTATAGCATGGGCCTTTGAACCTATCTTTGCTAAACTATCTTATATCAGTTCAGATTTTTTAGCTACATCAGCTGTCAGAGCAATAATTGTTACTCTAATTGCTTTCATTTATGCTCTCTTAACCAATAACGGGAATTTAAGAGTTACCAAAAAGGAGTTTTCTGTTCTCGTTTACATTGCTTTTGCCGGAACTTTATTTGCCGATTTAATCTATCTTTTTGCTTTAACTAAAGTCCCGGTAATTAATGCAGTCTTAATAGGTCATATGCAACCTATTTTTATTGTTATTATGGGGTTCTTCTGGTTAAAGGAGGATAAATTAACAAAATTTGATTACATAGGCATATGTTTTATGATTTTTGCCGGCTTACTTGTTACTACAAAAAATTTAAACAACCTGGCTAATTTAAGGCTGGGCACTCTATATGATCTCCTGGTGCTACTGGCAACAGTCGCCTGGGCAACCACCGGTATAGCAATGAGAAAATACCTCAAACATATGAATGCGGGAGTTGTAACTTTTTATAGATTTTTCATATCTTCAGTCGTTTTTACCATTTATCTCATTCTGATTCCCTATTTTCCCCTGTCCAATATTTATCAAATTATTATTGGAATCATAGTTGGATTAGGATACATTCTTTATTATGAGGGATTAAAAAGAATAAAAGCAGCCCAATCTTCTGCTCTTGAACTTTCTACACCCTTTTTTGCCACATTGTTAGGTTTTCTAATCCTTGGGGAACTGGTCACATCCATGCAAATTCTGGGTATTCTGCTTCTTTTTGTGGGAGTTTATTTCCTGTCCATCAAGGAGGAATATATAGATTAACAGTTACAGACTGATTTTTATTTACCAAAAAGAAGCCATCTTAAGATACCCGGGAGTCTGAAGAGAAAGGTATAGATAAAACTGTCCCACTGTCAGGATGTTTTCTTTTGACTTTTTACATGATACGTATTAAAATTATACAAAATTATTTGACCTCACCTTAAACTAAAGGAGGAATGAAGTTGTCAAAAATGATGAAAGCGGCTTTTCTGTATACAGATAAACCAAAACATATAGGTATTGAAAGTGTTGCCAAGCCTGTTTGTGGACCAGCGGATGTCCTGGTAAAGGTTGATGCCTGCGCTCTTTGTGGGACAGATGGGAGAATGTACCAGGGGACAAAAGATGTCACCAAAGGATTGGTCCCTCAAATCAGGGGGTATGGTGAAGGTAAATTTATCATAGGTCATGAAATTGTCGGAACAGTAGAAGAAATTGGCTCTCAAGTCAAAAATCCCGAATACAAAGTTGGAAGCAAAGTGATCCTGGTTACCTCAATAGGCTGTGGGAAGGAGGAATGTAAAGCATGCAGGGCGGGACATTACAATATGTGCAAAAACAACCGTCCCATTGGTTACTATTATCCCGGTGGCTTTGCTGAATATATACTGGTTCAGGAGGCTGCTGTTAAACAGAATGCTATAATACCTGTTCCCGAAGAATCTACTGTTCCAGATGAACATCTTGCAATGGTTGAACCGCTTTCCTGTGTAATAAATGGTCAGAATTATCTTAATATAAAAGAAGGTGAATATGTTACCGTGGTAGGAGCCGGTCCCATTGGCTTGATGCATGCCGAACTGGCAAGAACTAAGGGTGCAAGGGTTATATTGGCTGAATATTCTGCAACAAGACTTGCTATGGCTAAAAAGTTTGATTTTGACCACTACATTGCTACTAAAGACACTGATCTCGTGGAGGGTGTACTGGAAATAACCAATGGAGAGGGAACGGATGTGGGAATAGCTGCCTGTTCGGTAAATAAAGTTGCCGAAGATCTTTTAAGAGCAATGGCCATGATGGGCAGATTAAGCTTTTTTGCGGGTTTCCCTAAGGAAAACCCCTTCTTGAAATTGGACGGAAACATCATTCATTATAAAGAAGTTTCCATTTATGGAGCATTTGCCTCCAATAGACCACAATTTGAAGAAGCTTTAAAGTTAATTGTGGACAGAAAAATACTCATGGATAAAATAGTCACCCATGTCTTTCCACTGGAGAAAATAGTTGAAGCAATGGAAAAAATGCTGGACAAAGAAGGAAATGCTTTAAAAGTGGTTATAAAACCTTAAACAAAATCAACAAATATTTCCCTCTTTATGGAGGTATAAAATGTCATGGTTAAATCTGGAAGGAAAAACTGCGATTGTAACCGGTGCTGCTTCAGGAATTGGTAGAGAAATAGCTGTGGCATTTGCCGAAAATGGCTCAAATGTGGTTGTTGGGGATATAAGCCAAAAAGGCCAGGACCTTATTGGTGAGTTACCCGGAGGACCCGAAAGACACATATTTATCCAGACTGACATTACCAAAAGAAGTAGCGTAGGAGAAATGGTGAACAAATCAATTGCCAGATATGGGAAAATAGACATTCTGGTTAATAATGCAGGAATTAACATGCCAAGATTGCTTGTTGATCCCAACGACCCTGAAGGAAAATACGAACTGCATGAAGATGAATTTGACAAAATGGTTACCGTGAACCAAAAGGGTGCTTATCTTTGTGCCCAGGCTGTTGTTAGAGATATGATTAAGAAAAAAGTCCAAGGAGTCATTATCAATATAACTTCCGAGTGTGGCCTGGAGGGATCAGAAGGCCAGAGCTGTTATGCGGCTACAAAAGCAGCTTTATATGCTTTCACCAGATCCTGGGCCAAAGAACTCGGAAAATATGGTATACGAGTAGTTGGAGTTGCTCCAGGGATTTTAGAAAAAACAGCACTTAGAAGTTTGGAATATGAGGAAGCTCTTGCCTATACTCGTGGAATAGACGTCAAACAACTCAGAGACAGCTATGAGAAAGTTTCAGTCCCTCTGGGAAGAGTGGGAAAGTTGAGAGAAGTCGCCAATTTAGTCTGTTTCTTAGCCTCTGATAAAGCAAGTTATATCACTGGAACTACTTACAACATATCAGGAGGAAAGACAAGAGGCTAAAAAGATAATTTCAAGCCATCAAAATATCTCGTTTTGTAGCTTAATGACTGCTCAAAGTTGTCCATTCCTGGGCAAATTTATCTCTGAATGGTTTGTACACCATCTCATAAAAATATCGCTGAGATTTCAGAATTGCCTGGTCATATTTCCTGCAGTGTTCAAGAGCCTGCTTCCATGCTTGATCAAACTTGCCTCTGAATCGTGATTCAATTTGCCTGGCAAAATCTTCAGGAGTCTGAACCCTGTCTCCAATAAGAAAATAAGTAACCCCGTTTATTTCCACAGAATAAGCCATCTCATCTCCCAGAGTGTAAGGTTTAAAACTTTTTACTATCTGTTCACGCAGGGCGGGTTCTATTTTCCCCTTCAAAGTGGGAACAGTTATTTTCTCCAGAGGTGGAATCTTCTTGAATCCCCTCTTGGCTGCTGCATAAAATATTGCTCTGTTAAGACCCCAGCTTTTGGCTGATTCAAGGGAAAATCCCAGAAGAAAAGCTCTTGCCGCCTGTAAGGTAGCCATCACCTGAAACCTACCTACTACAGACATTTTTACCTCCCCGGTTTTATTTTTCGCCAATCTGGTGTAGCCAGGGGACCATCCCTTGCCAGTTGATAGGTGGAAGAAAGCTTCTTAATCACCACCCCCTCGTGTCCTCTTTTTACCATTTCAATAAGCTGCCTGTTAAGATCAACCAGAGGAGTAAATTCAACGTGATAAAAAGGTGGTTTTAACGTCATTTTTAGTAGTATCTTTTTTCGTTCTTCCAGAGGGAGGTCACCCACGAACTTTCCCTGGTAGAAGATAACATCAAACAGGTAAATAACGGGAGAAGCCCTGGGGTTTTTGGCGAAAAGAGAAGGTATATATCGCCTTCCCCCTGTTGAATAAAGTTCTGCATCAATCAATGTCCCTGAAGGAAGGATCTCTCCAGCCAATCTGGTAACTTGTTTGAGTTTATCAGTCCAGTCGGGATTTTTCTCCAGTCTCCTGCCCCAGAGTTTGACTTTGCCAGAAAGATGCTTAACAATCTGAAGTCTCCATCCATCAATTTTGGGCTCCACTACCCATCCACCTTCTAAAGATTCGCCAAAATAGGGAATAGGCTGCATTAGCCACACCGGTCCCCTCAAAGTCTGTTCATTTACCTCTAATTTATTTTTCACTTATCTTCTCTTAAATCGTAAATATTCTTTCCACAGTGAGGACAAACCAGAATTCGTTTTTTCGCCTGTCTTTTTTGAATCTCTTCAATAAATCCAGAACCAATTATACCTGCAGGTAGAGCAAACATACCTATTCCTAAAATAGCAATTATAGCCCCCAGGAATTTCCCGGCGGGAGTGATGGGATAAACATCTCCGTAACCCACGGTGGTCAACGTAGCTACTCCCCACCACATGGCAGCAGGAATACTTGAAAAAACATCAGGTTGAGCCTCATTTTCAATAAAATACATTAAACTTGATGCAACAAGTAACAGAATAAAAACAACAAACATGGTTATGAAAAGTTCTTCTTTTTTTGCACGGAGCACATTTCCGAAAGTTTTCATAGATTCGGAGTATCTTCCTAATTTAAATATCCGAAAGAGCCGAATTAACCTTATTATCCTTATAAACCTGAGGTCAAGGGTGATAATCATGGGCAGATAAAATGGCAGTATAGCTGCCAGATCAACAAGGGAAAGAGGTTTCAGGGCAAATTTAATCCTTCCTTTAAAAGGGAAATGAAACTTTCTTTCTGTAGTGCAGGACCATAAACGAAGAGCATATTCCACTGTAAAGACCATAACAGAAAATACTTCAAATTTCCGGAATAAAAAAGCATATCGTAATGATAGGCTTTTTACTGTTTCCAGTGTAACAGCAATAACATTTAGGGAAATTAAAAACATTATAAATATATCAAAGATCTTACTTGCTATATCTTCAGGGGAAGCCTTTTCAATAATCTCAAATATTCTTCTTCTGATTTTTTCGTACATTTTGATTTTAGCACGTCTAACCCCAGTACTCTTTTATCACCCTTTCAACTTTCTTCTGACAGTACAGGACCTCATAAAGCTCCACAAAGAGGGGAAGATCTCTTTTTATCTGCAGGACACATTTTCTCTCAAGTTCTTTTGCCAGTCTAAGCATTCCCTGACAGGTTGTGTAACCCTCGACAGTTTGATCTTTCATTTGCTCAAGAGCCTGGCTAACCCTCATCCCTAATCCTAAAAGTCGACCTAATCTTCCATTTCGACCTCCCTGTACGGTAACATAAAGATCACCTACTCCTGCAGTCCCCATTACAGTTTCCAAATTTCCACCGCAGGGTACAATAAACTTTGACATTTCAGTAATAGCCTGAGCCATAAAAGCAGCTTTTGTATTGTCCATTGTCATTTCCAGTTTCTCTGCCACTCCTTCACACATTCCTACGGCTATTGCGTAGGCATTCTTCATTGCCGCACATAACTCCACCCCCACCAGATCACTCGTAGCTTTTGCCCTTAACTTAGAATTAGAAAAAAGATGCACACAATGCCTGGCAATTTCCCTGTTTTTTGCCGCAAAAATCACTTCAGTATAAACCTCACTTACCAGTTCACCGGCCCGTGCAGGACCTCCCATACCAACTACCCAAACTCTTTTTTTAAGCCAGGAGGGAATTAAATTCTCAATTAAATCACAAAGAGTTAAGTAGGGAGCCTCAGGGATCCCTTTAGCAACATTTATTATTATCATCCCCTTCTCTAAAAAAGGAACTATTTTCTCGACTATTTTCCCAACGGCATGAGAAATTACAGCAATTACCACCAATTCTCTGTCTTTCATTGCTTCTTTCAACTCCTCAGCCCGAAAAAATTTAATCTCGGAAGGGACAGTAGCTTGTAAAGTCAAATGTTTTCTTTCTCTTTTAAGTAAATCGATTATTTCTCCATCAAGTTCTGTTCCCCAGAGATTCACATCATGTCCACATCTTGTAAGATGAGACGCACAGGCAGTCCCCATCATACCAGCACCAAGTACCACTATTCTTGCCAATTTCAGCTTTCCACAATAGATTTTAAAAAAATAAAAATCTTTTTATATTTTATTTACATTCAAACAAAATATTTTTCAACTGTCAAATTTGAGTTAAAAATAATATTTTTATGTCAAGAAGTCGTAATCCGCTGTGGGAAGTTGACAAAAAAAATTTGTATAATATTATACATTCAGCCAATTATCATGATGATGGTTAATAAGTGTCTAAAAAACTGAGAAAGAATATTGGTCGTCCTCTAAGTAACCAGCTGATAGAAATACTGAAGGATTTAATTTTAAAAGGTAACTATAAGGCCGGGGATCCATTTCTGACTGAGAATGAAATTGCCGAAAGATACGGTATAAGTAGAACCACGGTAAGAGAGGCCACTTCTCGTCTTGTTTACGAAGGACTATTAAGAAGACAGCGTGGTAAAGGAACTTTTGTAGTTAAACCACGAATCCATGAAGAAAGCGGTGTTCTTTTAAGTTACACTGAAGAAATTGTAAATAGAGGTCTGAAACCCAGTTCACGGCTTATAGAAATCACATGTGAAATTCCTCCTCTAAAGATAAGCAATATTTTACAGTTAAACAAAAACGAAAAAATTGTAAAATTAGCCAGAGTTCGTCTGGCTGATGAACAACCAATGGCAATTCAAGTTTCATATCTTCCCTACTCTTTATGTCCGGAAATTTACCAGCATAGTTACGACTGGAAAACACAGTCTTTAACCGTAGCCTTAGAAAATCTCGGCTTTATAATATCCAGGGCAACTCAAAGGGTTTACTGTAAAGTTGCCAATCAGAAGGAGGCTTTGTTGCTGGACATTCAAGAGGGAGACCCCTTACTTGTGATAGAAAGAATATGCTTTCTGGAAGATGAGACACCGGTGGAATATGCTATCATTTATAACCGAGCAGATAGATGGGATTTTATTATGGAACTTAAACGTCAAAGGAGAGTGTCTTATGAATACAGAAATGAATGTAGCTCCTGAAACACTTATATGGATGTATGCCACCATGGTGAAGATAAGGCAGTTTGAAGACAGAGTTTATCTTCTGTTTTTACAGGGAGAGATGCCGGGAACAATTCATCTTTACCAGGGACAGGAAGCTATTGCCGCAGGTGTTTGTGCTAATTTAAGAAAAGAGGATGTGATAACAAGCACTCATCGACCTCATGGGCATGCCATAGCTAAGGGGGTAGCTTTAAAATCTTTAATGGCCGAGCTTTTTGCAAAAAAAACCGGTTGTTGTGAGGCTAAAGGTGGATCCATGCATGTTGGAGATATTGATGTGGGGATGATTCCGGCAATAGCTATTGTGGGAGGTAGCATTCCGGTAGCTACAGGATGTGCCCTTGCTTTCAAGATGATGAACCTTGACAGAGTAGCCGTTTGTTTTTTTGGAGATGGAGCTTCCAACACGGGAGCTTTCCATGAAGGGATAAATATGGGGGCAATATGGAATCTACCTGTAGTCTATGTATGTGAAAATAATCTCTATGGAGCTTCCACCCATGTAAGCAAGGTCATGAAAATCAAAAATATCGTAGAAAGAGCATCTTCCTATGGTATTCCCGGAAAGATAGTTGATGGCAACGATGTATTTGCTGTTTATGAGGCTGCAAAAGAGGCTATCCATCGGGCAAGAGAGGGAAAGGGTCCCACTTTACTTGAATGTAAAACTTACCGCCGGGGGGGACATTCTCGCACCGATGCCTGTAGATATCGGCCAAAGGAGGAAGTAGAATACTGGCTGGCAAAAGATCCCATTCCTCGAGCTAAAGAGAAACTGATAAAAATGGGCATTTTGACCGAGGAGAAAGCGAAACAGATAGAGGAAGGTGTTAAGATGGAAATTGATGAAGCCATTGAATATGCAAAAAAAAGTCCTTCTCCCAGGCCAGAAGATACCTTAACCAATGTATTTGCTTAAACGAGAGGTGAAAGGTGAGAAAATTAACTGTAGCTGAGGCTATAAGAGAGGCAATCAGGGAAGAGATGCGAAGAGACGAAAGAGTTTTCTGCATAGGGGAAGATGTTGGAATAGAAGGTGGTTTTGGTGGTGCTTTCGGAGTTACACTTGGTCTATCGGATGAATTTGGACACCAGAGGATTCTGGATACACCCATTTCTGAGGCTGGTATTGCCGGGGTTGCCATAGGAGCAGCGATTATGGGAATGCGTCCTGTAGCTGATGTTCAATATGGAGATTTTATCTTTATTGCCATGGATCAGCTTATCAACAATGCAGCAAAGCTCAGATATCTTTCAGCAGGAAAAATTAAAATTCCTCTTGTTATGCGCATACCTGTGGGAGCATCTGGAAGAGGAACCCAGCATGCTCAATCTCTTGAGTCTATTTTTGCCCATATTCCTGGACTCAGAGTGATCTGTCCTTCAACTCCATACGATGCCAAAGGCTTATTAAAAACAGCCATCAGAGATGACAACCCTGTTATGTTTTTTGAGCATAAACTCCTTTACGGGGCTAAGGGAAGAAGAGAGGCCATTGATGTAAGCATGGAAGTCCCTGAAGAAGAATATCTCATTCCCTTAGGGAAAGCAGATATAAAAAGAGAGGGAAAAGATATAACTGTTGTTGGACTCCTCAGGACTGTTCACTCTGCTCTTGGTGCAGCGAAAAAATTAGAAGAAGAGAAAATAGACATTGAAGTTATAGACCCACGATGCCTTGTACCACTTGACGTAGACACCATACTGGAATCTGTTAAAAAAACGGGTAAACTTGTAATAATCCAGGAAGATAATGTTTTTGCTGGATGGGGCGCCGAAGTTGTTGCTCTGATTACTGAAAAAGCTTTCGACTATCTTGATGCACCTCCCATAAGAGTAGGTCCTCCTCCTACTCCTGTTCCCTTTGCACCGGTTATGGAAAATTACTATGTACCAGGCGAGGAAGACTTAATTAGAGAAATTAAAAAGCTGTTAGGAAAATAACCTGCACAAGGAGGATTTAATGAGACCTTACTATAATCCTATTATGTTTAATCAGACCTTTGATGGTGTGGATTTAAAAAGACACATCATAGGTACCTATTATCTTGAAGATCCCCTTCCTGGGGACGATCCTATAGACCATCTCTCTCTTGTACAGAGTCTTGCTTTCGAGGGGTCAACCGGAACCTGGGAGGAGGTCAAGGAACACTCAGAGGAAGTTGTAAAAAGTCTTTCTGGAAAAGTGGTTGGCTACTACCAGATTCCCTCTCCTGATAATGTGAAAAGAGCGGTTATCCAGCTTGCCTTCCCCATAGATGCCTGGCAGACCAATGTCCCTATGATGCTTTTATCTGTGGCAGGAAATTGTTTTGCCTATTCTAACAGATTAAGGTTTCTGGACGTCTTTTTTCCTCCAGATCTTTTAAAGGAGTTCCAGGGGCCTAAGTTTGGCATAAGTGGGATAAGGGAAAAAATGGGAATCTTCGGAAGACCGCTTTCCCTGCACATTATAAAACCTAAGATGGGAATGACACCCGATCAAACGGCAAAGCAGGTTTACGAGACAGCTCTGGGTGGAGTAGATATGGTTAAAGATGATGAGATGACAAGTGACGTTTATAACTCCAAAATGGAGGACAGACTCACTGCAGTGATGGAAGCTCTGGATAAGGCAAAAAGTAAAACTGGAAAAGAGGTTATCTATTTTGTTAGTATTACTGATGAAGCTGATAAAGTGCTGGAGAAGGCAAAACGAGCGGTGAAGCTGGGGGCAAATGGTCTTCTTCTTGCTTACTCTGCAGGTCCGTCTTTGCTTAGAGTGCTGGCAGAAGACCCTGAAATCAATGTACCCATTCTCCTGCATCCCTCCCATATGATTGCCCTAACTCCCAGTATCGCCTGGCCAGCAATGGCCAAAATATGTCGTATCTGTGGAGCGGACCTTATGCTTACTCCCTGTTACTGGTCCACCATTCCCCTCGTATCTCATGAAGAGGGAATTAGAACCGCCCAGGTAAAACTTGCTCCTCTCGGACATATAAAAAGAACCTGGCCCATGCCAGCTGCTGGAATGTATCCCGGACTTGTTCCTGTCCTGGTGAGGGAGTTTGGACCGGATATTGTAATTCCTGCCGGAGGGGGAATGCTGGGTCATCCAACGGGTTACCAGGCTGGAGCCCGAGCCTGGCAACAGGCCATTGAAGCTACCATGCAGGGTATTCCTCTGGAAGAAGCGGCAAAAACTAAAAAGGAGCTTAAAGCTGCTCTGGAAAAGTGGGGAGTACTTGAAAGGCCTGAAGTGCGCTGGTTTAGAGCATCCCCCAAATATTATCCCAGACCTTTAAAATTTGAAAGTTAAAGGGAAGTTTAAATGAGTTTGATGGGACTTGATGTGGGAACTACCGGGGTAAAGGCTATTACCTTTACCCCGGAAGGAGAGGTTCTGGCCAGAGCCTACCGTGAATATCCAGAACTTTACCCAGAAGCTGGCTGGGTGGAAATGAACCCAGAGCAAATCTGGGACTGTACCCAGAAAGTTATAAGGGAAGTTGCCTCAAAGACAAAAAGAGACCCTGTTAAAGCCATTGGTCTTTCCGTCCTGGGAGAAGCCGTCACTCCAGTTGCCAGAGATGGAAAACCTTTGTGTAACAGTATAACTGCTGTTGATAGAAGATCAATCGAAGAAACTCTCTGGCTGGAAAAAACCATAGGTAAAAAGCGTATATTTGAAATTACTGGTATGCCGGTTCATCCCTCATTTTCTATAAGTAAAATCCTCTGGATTAAGAATCACAGACCTCAAATACTGGAAAAAACCTGGAAATTTGTTCTTTACGAAGACTACATCCTTCTTAAACTGGGACTTGAGCCTGCACTCGATTTTTGCCTTGCCGCTCGAACTATGGCCTTTGATATCCGTGCTAAAGACTGGTCAGAAGAAATTCTACAAAAAACAGGAATTGACAAATCTCTCTTTTCCAGAGTTTTCCCCTCAGGTAGAGCAGTCGGAAAAATAAGTTCCCGGATAGCAGATAAGCTCTGTCTGTCTAAAGACACGGTTGCTGTCCTGGGTGGGCATGATCAACCGGTAAGCGCCCTGGGGGCAGGCGTAGTAAGAGAAGGGCAGGCTACAGATAGCTGTGGAACAGTGGAGTGTGTAGCCTGCGTTCTTGATAAGCTGACTCTTCCTGAGTCACGACTTTCCTTCAACTATGCCACTTATCCATACGTAATTGAAGATAAATTTGTAACCCTGGCTTATTTTTACACCGCAGGTGCCCTTCTTAAATGGTATAGAGACAACTTTGCTGGGGAGGAAAGGAATATAGCCAAAAAACAAAGAAGGGATGTCTATGAACTGATCATCCAGCAAACAGAAGATGAACCCTCACCGGTTCTGGTACTTCCCCACTTTGTAGGAAGTGGAACTCCATGGTTTGATCCAGCCTCTAAGGGGGCCATAGTAGGGCTCACTCTTGAAACAGGACGAAAAGACATCGTTAAAGCTATTTTGGACTGTGTTGCCTATGAACTTAAACTTAACCTGGAATTTTTGGAGAAAACAGGAATAAAAGTGGAAAAATTGCACTCTATTGGAGGAGGAGCAAAATCCGATAAGTGGCTGCAAATTAAGGCAGATGTAACCGGCAAAGACTTTTGTCAGCTTGAAACTTCCGATGCCGGGTGTCTTGGAGCTGCTATACTGGCAGGAAAAGGTATTGGTATCTACAGTACCTTTGAGGAAGCTACTCAGAAACTAATCAAGTTTAAAAAGGTTTTCTCGCCCCGGAGAGAACAAAAAGAAAAGTACGATAAAAAATACAGGATTTACAGAAAACTGTATTTTTCTCTTAA
>CAYZYX010000023.1:0-30074 GCA_964482715.1 uncultured Clostridia bacterium | reverse complement strand
GTAAAAGCCTTGGTAGAGGCTACACCTATTTCAGGCCCGGCATGCAGATATATACCCCTTCCACATTCCCTCGCTATAGAGCTTCCTACCACATTACAGATACCGAGTACCTTGGTGCCTCTTTTTTTAGCCTCCCTCACCGCAGCTAAAGTATCTGCTGTTTCTCCAGATTGGGAAATAGCAATTACCAGTGTGTCTTTAGGAATAATGGGGTCACGGTATCTGAATTCTGAGGCATAGTCCACTTCAGTAGGAATACGAGCTAATTCCTCAAAAAGATATTTACCAACAAGTGCCGCATGCCAGGAAGTACCGCAACCAAGAATTTTTATACCTCGTATGGAGGTTAACTCTGAGTAAGTAAGATCAAGACCTCCAAATTTCGCTGTGGCTCGCTGATAATCAAGTCTTCCCCGGAAGGCATTATGCAAAGATTCAGGCTGCTCAAAAATTTCTTTAAGCATAAAATGAGGATAACCTCCCTTTTCCAGACAGGCAGCATCAAAGGGAACCGTATACACCTTTTTTTCGAGTATCTGTTTGTTTAAACTGACAATTTTAAAGGAATCCGGGGTTAAGATAGCAATTTCATCATCCTCAAGATATATTACCTGCCGGGTATGTTCTACCAAAGCATTTACATCTGAAGAAAGAAACATTTCTCCTTCACCTATACCTATTATCAGAGGACTACCTCGACGTGCTCCATATAAAACTTTGGGTTCGTGTCGACAAATTATGGCAAGTCCAAATGTCCCTATTAATCTTTGCATGGTCTCTTTTAGTGCCTCTACCATTTCACCCTGGTAATACTTTTCCAGAAGATGGGCAATAATTTCCGTATCTGTTTCGCTTCTAAAAATGTGCCCTTCTTCCTGAAGCTTTTCTTTTAAAGTTGCGTAATTTTCAATAATTCCATTGTGTACCACTGCAATATCTAACCGGCAGTCAAGATGAGGGTGTGCATTTACATGATTGGGTGACCCATGAGTTGCCCACCGAGTATGAGCAATTCCAGTAAAGCAATTTTCAGGTAATTCTCCCAAACATTTCTCATTTTCAGAAATTCTTCCTGCTCGTTTTAGAGTGACAAGTTTTTTATCTTTGATGAAACTAAAACCCCAACTGTCGTAACCTCTATATTCGAGGCGTTTCAGGCCGGCCAGAAGAATTCCTCTGCAATCCTTAAGTCCAGTATAACCAACAATACCGCACACTTTTCTCCTCCAGTTAAAGAGATACCGTCGTTACAAAATATATCTTTACTATTCTGTTTGTCAACATTTCCTTTCTGACATTGGGATACTTTTTGCCTATATCTTCATGAGAAAGCTACCCAATTTCAGATCAGTCTGCATTGACAAAAATCTTTTTAGTGTTAATTTAGTGACAGTTTATTAATGTGTTTCAGGAGTGAAAAAGTGAAAAATGTAACTGCTGTGATTCTGGCAGCTGGTGAAAGTAAAAGAATGAGATCCGAGGTAAGTAAACTATTGCATCGCCTTGGCAGGCGCTGTCTGGTAGAATTTCCGGCTGAAGCCTGTTTTAAAGCCGGGGTAGAAAGAATAATTGTGGTAGTGGGACATCAATCGGATAAAATAAAAGAAGTCCTGGGGAGTGGATATGAATACATTTATCAGGAAAAAAGACTGGGAACAGGAGATGCTTTGAGGAGAGTCATCCCTTCTATTTCGAATTTTAAGGGTGAACTTCTTGTTTTGCCAGGTGATGCTCCATTTGTTTCCCCTTTTATTTTGCAAAAATTGGTGCATTATCACCGAGAAAAAAAACCTGCTGCAACAATTTTAACCGCTTTTTTGCCCGACCCCGGAGCATATGGGAGAGTAATCCGGAACGGGTATGAAGGTGTGAAAAAAATAGTTGAAAGTAAAAATGCAACCCCGGATGAATTAAAAATAAGAGAGATAAACTCGGGAATTTATTGTTTTGAAACTCAAAAGATTCTGCCATTGCTTTCTTTGCTTGAACCAAACAGAATTACAGGAGAGGTGTACCTTACCGATATATTTGGACTGCTTCACGAAAGGGGAGAAAAAATCTATGCCCTTGCTGTCCCTGATCCTTGTGTAGCTATGGGTGTAAACACCCCTGAGGAATTAAAGAAAGCCTATCAAATCCTTGTTCAAAGAGGTGATCTTCTCTGATCCATGTCTGGTAAGTATGTTTTGGCTATAGACCAGGGAACAACAGGAACAAGAGCTGTAGTTTTTGACCGGAGGGGAAACTATGTGCAGCAAAGCTACCGGAATATTACCCAATACTATCCTTATCCAGGTTGGGTAGAGCAAGACCCTGGAGAAATCTGGCAGAGTAGCTTGACTGTTATCAAGGAAGTATTGCAAGCGGGAAAAATACCTCCTCATGAAATTATAGCTATTGGGATTTCCAACCAGCGAGAGACCACGTTGCTATGGGATAAAGATACCGGAAATCCAGTATACAGAGCAATAGTCTGGCAATGTCGAAGAACCGATAAGATATGCGAAGAATGGGAAAAGTCGGGACTGGGTGCACTGATTCGGGAAAAGACAGGACTTACTCTTGATCCTTACTTTTCTGCCAGTAAAATAAAGTGGTTTATTGAGAACTTTCCTTTCTTGAAAAATAAAATAAAAAAAGGTAAAATACTATTCGGAACCGTTGACACCTACCTTTTGTGGAAACTAAGCGGTAGTAAGGTTCATCTCACCGATTATACAAATGCCTCCCGAACCATGCTTTTCAACATCCATAATCTGGAGTGGGACGGAGAAATACTGAGCAATCTGGAGATTCCGAAAGAAATTCTTCCTGAAGTTTTACCCTCTAACAGTCTTTTTGGTTATACAGCAAATCTGGATTTTATCCCTGCAGGAATTCCTATAAGTGGAATATTGGGTGATCAGCAAGCCTCCCTTTTTGGTCATCGTTGTTTCTTTCCCGGGATGGCGAAAAATACTTATGGCACAGGGTGTTTTTTTCTGGTAAATTGCGGAAAGACAGCAGTTACTCCTCCCAGAGGTTTTTTGTTGACTTTAGCCTGTGATGAAAGAGGAAAACCAGTTTATGCTTTAGAGGGTAGCGTTTTCATTGCTGGGGCTGCCATTGAGTGGTTAAAGGAAGGATTGGGAATATTAGACAATGTAGCCCAGACGGAATCTTTAGCTAAAAAAGTAAAAGATACAGCAGGAGTGTACTTTGTTCCTGCACTGGTTGGTTTAGGAGCTCCTTATTGGGATACTAAAGCAAGGGGAGCTATACTGGGAATTACCAGAGGTACAAAAAAAGAACACATTGTCAGAGCTACCCTGGAAGCAATAGCCTATCAGGTAAGGGATCTTATGGAACTTATAAGTAGAGAGAGCAGGTTAAAGATAGATAAATTGATGGTTGACGGAGGGGTTTCAAATAACGACTTTTTAATACAATTTCAAGCAGATATTTTGGGTCTTTCTCTGGAAAGGCCTATTGAAAAAGAAGTCAGTGCCCTGGGAGCCGCTCTTATGGCTGGTCTTACAATTGGTTTTTGGGATTCTCAAGATATAATTCATCTTCCGATCAAAAGTGAAGAGTTTTTACCTAAAATGAAAAGAGAAAAAGCTGAATTGCTCTACCAGGGTTGGAAAAAGGCTGTCAACAGAGTTTTAGCTACGGCTTAGCATACCCTCCTGTAGAATATCCGAAACTTGAAAGAAAGAGTTTAATAAAATTTACCCCCAGTTGCGCAAAATGGGTCTGGACTTTTTAACTTACTATGATATAGTATTTGTAAAAATTCTCCCAATTGAAAATTGAGGAAGTCAATAATGGAAAAAATATTCATATTCGATACAACACTCCGGGATGGAGAGCAGACACCGGGGGTCTCTCTTACCATAGATGAAAAGTTAAAAATTGCCCATGAACTGGAAAAACTGAATGTCGATGTAATTGAGGCTGGTTTTCCCGCTTCCTCCCCGGGGGATTTTGAAGCAGTTAAGAGAATTGCTCAGGAAATAGGAAACCCTGTTATAACTGCTTTAGCCAGGACTTTACCCGGTGACATTCGTAAAGCAGGAGAGGCTCTTAAGAGGGCAAAGAAAGGAAGGATTCACACTTTTATCGCTACCTCACCTATTCATATGGACTACAAGCTCCGGAAATCTCCATCTGAAGTATTAAAACTCGCTGTAGACGCAGTTAAACTTGCCCGAGAATACACCGAGGAGGTAGAGTTCTCGCCTGAAGATGCCTCTCGAAGTGATCCTGTGTTTCTGAATGAAATAATTTTGGCTGTTATTGAGGCAGGTGCTACAGTTGTCAACATTCCGGATACGGTTGGCTACTCTGTACCCGAAGAGTTTAAGAGATTGATACAAAATGTATTTAAACACGTTTCCAGTATTGATAAAGTAGTAATTAGTGTTCACTGTCATAATGATCTTGGGCTTGCTACAGCAAATTCTCTAAGTGCAATAGAGGCAGGTGCAAGACAGATAGAGTGTACTGTTAACGGGATTGGTGAGCGCGCAGGAAATGCTGCTCTGGAAGAAATAGTTATGGCCATTCAGACCCGAAAAGATTTCTTTAACTACTACACCGGGATTAAGGCTAACCAGATTTACAGGACAAGCCGTCTGGTTTCTCACCTTACCGGTATTCCCATTCAGCCAAATAAAGCAATTGTAGGTAAAAATGCTTTTCGTCACCAATCGGGAATCCATCAGGATGGTGTTTTGAAAAAATCCTCCACTTACGAAATTATGACTCCTGCTTCCATCGGGCTAAAAGAGAGTGAACTTGTTCTGGGTAAACTTTCCGGTCGCCACGCTTTTAAAGAAAGATTAAAAAAACTGGGGTTTTATTTGAGTGAAGAAGAACTGGAAAAAGCTTTTCAGGCTTTTAAAATTCTTGCTGATAAGAAAAAGGAAATATTTGACGAAGACCTTATCTTCATTGTAGAAGAACAGATCACCAGAGTTCCTGAGGTTTTTACTCTTGATTATATTCACATTGTTACTGGAAATCAGATTCTTCCGACGGCAACGGTAAGAATAAAAAAAGGTGATGAGATCTTTCAGGAAGCTGCTTGCGGAGATGGTCCCATTGATGCTGTTTACAAAGCTATAGATCGAATATGCGGAATGAATTTGACTCTTGTAGAGTATTCTCTTCAGGCAATCACCGGAGGGAAGGATGCTGTGGGTGAGGTAACCGTTAGAATTAAAGGTGGAGATACAATAGTAGCAGGAAGAGGTGCCTCTACTGATATAATTGAAGCCAGCGCTAAAGCCTATATTAATGCAATTAACCGTTATCTTTACCACAGTTCGGGAAAGACCAATGGAAATAATAGAGAGGATAAACCAAATAAGTAAAAATCTGGAGAAAAGGATAAAAAGCGTTAGTACCCGTCAGGATCTGGAAGATTTGAGGATAAAACTATTGGGTAGAAAAAAGGGAGAAATTACCTCTCTTCTGAAAGAGATACCCAAACTTCCTCCTGAGGAAAAACCTCGGGTAGGTAATATTTTAAATCAACTGAAAAAAAGAGCCGAAGACCTTCTAAGAACCAAAGAAGAAACTCTAAAACAAGAAAAAGAAAAAAGAGTGGTTGATGTAACATTTCCCGGAAAAAAACCTCAAGCAGGGAAAATTCATCCCTTAACTCAAACTCTGGATGAAATTAAAAACATTTTTATGAGGTTAGGATTTCAAGTAATAACGGGTCCTGAGATAGAAACAGAATATTACAATTTTGAATCTTTGAACATGCCCAAGTATCATCCAGCCAGAGATGAGCAGGATTCCTTTTATATCGATAGTGATTATCTTCTGAGAACCCAAACATCTCCTGTTCAAATAAGAGTAATGGAAAAGTATAATCCTCCCATCAGAATGATCTCTCCCGGACGTTGCTATAGAAGAGATGCAATTGATGCTTCCCATTTTCCCGTATTTCACCAGGTAGAGGGACTTGCTGTAGATAAAAACATTACTTTTGCTGATTTGAAAGGTTCTCTTACTTATTTTGTCCATCAGATGTTTGGCAAAAATACCAAACTCCGTTTTCGTCCCAGCTATTTCCCTTTCACCGAGCCAAGTGCTGAAGTTGACATAAGTTGTATTATCTGTGGTGGTTCTGGATGTAAGGTTTGTTCCAATAAAGGGTGGCTTGAAATTCTGGGGTCAGGGATGGTAGACCCTGAAGTTTTTAAAAAAGTTGGCTATGATCCGGAAAAGTATCAGGGTTTTGCTTTTGGAATGGGAGTGGAGAGAATCTGTATGCTGAAATACGGTATAGATGACATACGACTTTTTTTTCAAAATGACCTCAGATTTCTAAGACAATTTTAGGAGTTTAAATTGATTCAGTTTGAGTCAGGCAATTTTCAAAAGAAGAAAAAAGACCAAATAGAAGTTAGTGGACCAAAGATAAGAGTTGTTGGAGTTGGTGGTGCCGGCTGTGGCGTTATTTCCCGTATTCATACCCATGCCTGGAACAATATAAATTTTGTAGCTATTGATTCCAGCAGTCAAACATTAAAAATTTGTGGTGAGGTAGAAAAATTTCAACTGGGTACTTCTGCTAATCGGGGGTGGGGGACCGGAGGCGATAGGGAAATGGCTGGCAGGTTTGCTGAAGAGGCAGAGGAAGAGATAAGAAGCTTATTGAGTGGAGTAGATCTTCTCTTTGTGGTATGTGGCTTAGGAAAAGGTACTGGTTCGGGTGCTTCACCTGTCCTTCTGAAGATAGCAAGAGAGATGGGTTGTTTAAGTATCGGCTTTTTCATTCTTCCTTTTTATTTTGAGGGAAAAGAGAGAGTTCTTGCTGCCAAACAGTCACTGGCAAAGCTATGGCAGCTTGTTGATGGTGGAGTGATTGTTTCTAACGATGTTCTCCTTCAGCTTGATAGAGAAAATTCAGCTAATCCACCCCTTTCAATTGAGGAAGCTTTCACAAAAATAGATGAAGTCTTTGAGAATTTACTAAAGGCAGTAGAGCATATACTTTACAAACGAGGAATAATTGATTTAGATTTTGCAGATTTTAGAAGCTTTCTGGAAAAGAGAGGTCGTTTGATGGTCTTCACCGGAAAGTTCCAGAGGGAAAATTTTGATGAGGAATCTCTGGATGATATCCTTCGTTCATCTATATGGGGGAAAGTTTCCATTCAAAAGGCAAGAAACCTCCTTCTTCATGTGTCTTGCGGAGTAGATTTTGGTTTGGCTCATCTGGAGCAGATTGTTCTGACTCTGGAAAAAAAATTTACCCCTTCTCTTCCTCTTAAATTTGGAGTTTACCCAGACAAATCCCTGGCCGGGCAGATGGTTATAACCTTGCTCTCGACGGTTGCAGAAATTCCTGAACTTGAAGTTGAAGATTCAGAAAAACCTGTTCAAAAAGAGCTTGAAATTTATGACGAACATGATCTTGATGTCCCTACTTTTCTGAGAAAACAACATGGGTAAAAAATAGATGTTAAAAGTTATCAAGGATAATAAGGGCAAAATTTTAGGAGGAATAATAGGGTTCTTCATAGCTCTTTTAATCATTGTAGCCTGGCCTGTATTGCTTGTTATATTCCTTGTTTTTTTAGGCATCCTTTTGGGAAAAATTTTTGATACTGTAAGCAGAGCTCACCGATGGCTTCAGGAGAATTTTCCTTCTTCCACAGAAGATAAAAAGGAAAAATGAATCAGGTTAGAATATATACTCCATTGAAGGAGAAGGTTCTTTTTACTCTGCGAGCTGGACAGGAAGTACTCCTAACAGGGAAGATGTATACCGCCCGAGATGCAGCTCATATGCGAATTGTAAGGATGCTGGAGTTGCAGGAACCTCTTCCCTTTGATTTGAAAGACCAGATAATCTATTACGCAGCTCCAACTCCTGCTCCTCCAGGGAAAGTAATTGGAAGTTGTGGCCCAACCTCAAGCTACAGAATGGATGATCTAACCTGTCCTCTTTTGAGAGCTGGAGTGAAAGCTACTGTTGGCAAAGGTCAACGTTCTCCAAAGATAAGAGAGCTAATGTGTAGGTATAAAGCTGTATATTTTTTAACTTTAGCTGGCGGCGGGGCCTATCTTTCTGCCAGAATCAAAAAAGCACGGATTGTAGCCTTTGAAGAATTAGGTCCCGAAGCTGTGCATGAACTGGAAGTTGTAGATTTTCCTTTAATTGTAGGAATTGATACTCAGGGAGAGGACATCTACGAAAAAATTGGAGATAGGAAGGCTCCATTATGAAGCGAATCGATGGTCGAGCAAGGGATGAACTTCGGTCAATTTCTATCCAGAGAGGATTTATTGACTATGCCCAGGGTTCCACCTTAATAAGTTTTGGTAACACTAAAGTTCTCTGTGTGGCCATGGTAGAGGAAGGAGTTCCTGCTTTTTTAAGAGGAACAGGTAAAGGATGGCTAACGGCTGAATACTCTATGCTCCCCTATTCGACACCGAATCGCTCTCCTCGAGAATTAGAGCATAAAAAAGGAAGGTCCTACGAGATTCAGAGGTTAATAGGTAGAGCTTTGCGAGCTGTACTCAATCTCGATAAAATACCTGAGCAAACCATATGGCTTGATTGTGATGTGCTTCAGGCCGATGGAGGCACAAGGTGTGCTGCTATTACAGGTTCATTTATCTGTTTGGTTGAAGTCGATCAGTGGTTACAGCGGAAAAAAATAGTTGAAGGATCAATTATCAGAGATCTTCTTGCTGCTGTATCAGTGGGGGTAGTAGAGGGAGAGTCTCTGCTTGATCTTTCTTTTCAGGAAGACTCCAGAGCCAGTGTGGATATGAATGTTGTTATGACTGGTAGAAAAAGGTTTGTAGAAATTCAGGTAAGTGGGGAAGGATACTCTTTCAGCCGGGAGCTTCTTGGGGAGCTTTTAGATCTTGCTCAAAAGGGGATAGAGCAGATTATTGAAAAAGAAAAACAGGTGTTAGGTGATGGGGTATGGAACTGGTATTAGCAACACGAAATCCTGATAAAATTAGAGAGATAAAGAAGATACTGGGAGATTTAGGGATAGAGATTTTAACCTTTGAAGATTTCCCCCAGTTTCCAAAGATAAAGGAGGATGGATCGACTCTGAGAGAAAATGCACTATTGAAGGCAAAAGAGGCTACAAAATTCACTGGAAAATTATCTCTGGCTGATGATTCAGGTCTTGAGGTAGAGTGGTTAGGGGGTGCACCCGGAATTTATTCCTCCAGATTTGCCGGTGAAAATGCTTCCTACGAAGATAACAATCGGAAACTTCTTTCTCTTTTGAAAAATGTCCCGGAACCCAAAAGGAAAGCTACTTTTAGATGTGTAATTGCAATTTGCAGGCCGGTCGGGAGCAGAATCAAAGACAAACTCGTAGAGGGGGTGTGTCAGGGGAAAATTACCACCCATCCCCGGGGTAAAGCTGGGTTTGGATATGATCCTGTTTTTCAGCCTGAAGGGTTAGATAAGACTTTTGCCGAGATACCTTTGGAGGAGAAAAACAAAATCAGTCATCGGGCCAGAGCACTAAATAAGGCTCGAGAGATACTGCAGCAGATTATTAAAAAAAAGAATAAAATTTTAATTGGTCTTACCGGTAATATCTGTACGGGAAAAAGCACGGTAGCAGATTATTTTGAAAAATGGGGTGTGAAAGTTATCAAGGCTGATGAAATCGGTCATAAAGTTTTAGAAAGAGAGGATGTGAAGGCGGCTCTTTCTCAGGCCTTTGGAAAAGAAATATTAAATTTTCAGGATAGGATCCTGCGGGAAAGGATCAGAAAAGTTGCCTTTAGTGACCATGACAAATTAAAAAAGCTAAATGCCCTGCTTCACCCGCTTATAAAAGAGGAAATATGGAGAATCCTTACCGGCGGGAATTATAAAATTGTTGTGATAGAGGCAGCTCTTATTTTTGAGGCAGGATGGGATTTCTTTATGGACAAAATCATAGTGGTTTACTGTTCCAGAGAAAAACAGCTGGAAAGGATAAAGAAAAAAACTAACCTCTCTTTTGAAGAAATACAGGGTATTTTAAGAGCTCAGCTTTCTCAGGAGGAAAAAATAAAGAAGGCCGATTTTATCATTTCTAACGATGAGGACTTTGCTCATCTTGAGGCAAGTTCCAGACAAATACTGGATGACATCTTTAAAGAAATAAGAGGCTAAAAGGTAACAGGGACATGATTTAGAAAAGTTTTAGTTAAACTTAGGCTAAGATGGATGCCTTTAGAAGTTTCATTTCAATTAATATTGCAAGGAGCTTTCACCTTTATAATGAGTGCATCCGTTGCCTTGAAGAACTTGAACAAAAAAGCACATTCTGGGAATTGACCACACTTTACTACCTTGCCCGTGGATATATCAAAGGAGGAAGAAAACATTACGAAAGAGCTCTTTTTAACTCAAGAAGATTAGCAGGTCCAGTAGAGAAGTATGTGCTTTACCCTGAAAGAGTGATTAAATGGCGGGAAGAACTTCTGAGAAAAGAAAAGATATTGGTTCAAAGTGAAACGCTTGATGGTGTGAAAATGGAGCTTCTTGAAGATGAAGTTTTGAGAAAATGGCTCGATCAGGAAGAGATTGAGCGAATTTTACCGGAAAAGTTTGAAGAACAGAAAAAAGGAAGAAGAAGATTGCCAAATATAAAGCTCCGGATAGCATTAGATAAACTTAAAGAAATTGACCTGCTTGCCCGAGAAAGAGAAGAAAAGGCAAAAAGATACTATCTGAGTAAGGCTTTTGGTTTAAAAATTCAGCAAAAATGAGATCTAACGTTGACAATACAAAAGTTGCCCGGATATTCAGGGAAATGGCAGATCTGTTGGCCATCAAAGGGGAAAATCCCTTTCGAATAAGAGCTTATGAAAGGGCCGCTGACATAATAGAAACTCTCTCGGGTAACGTAGGAGAGCTGTACAGGGAAGGTAAACTCAATAAGATTCCTGGAATTGGTAAAGGAATACTGGAAAAAATCGAAACCATAATAAAAACCGGTACCTTACCAGCTTATGAAGAGTTAAAGTCAGCTCTCCCTCCAGGACTAATTGAGCTTCTTTCCGTTCCGGATGTTGGTCCAAGAACGGCCAGACTTCTTTATGAAAAAATAGGAATAAAAAGCATTCAGGAATTAGAAGAGGCGGCTCGAAAAGGTAAACTCAGAGACCTTCCTGGTTTGGGAGCAAAGAAAGAAGAAAATATTTTGAGGGGGATAAAACTTTACAAAATGAGAACCTCCCGTATTCTACTGGGCAAAGCTCTCCCTATTGTAGATGAAGTCCTGGCTGAACTAAAAGAGAAAGCTTCCTCTTTTATACAAGAGATCTCTCCAGCCGGCAGTTTAAGAAGAGGAAAGGAGACCATAGGTGACATTGACATACTGGCTACCTCTTCCGATCCTCTTTCTCTTATGGATATTTTTAGCCACCTTTCCTTTGTAGATGAAGTCTTAGCAAAGGGTGAGACCAAGTCCAGTATTTTAACCTGTCAGGGACTTCAGATGGACTTAAGGGTTGTTCCTCCTGACTGTTTTGGAGCTGCTATTCAGTATTTTACCGGATCCAAGTCGCATAATATACGATTAAGAGAAAGAGCTATCAAGAGAGGATTAAAAATAAATGAGTATGGTGTTTTTAACCAAAAAGGAGAGAAAATCGCTGGAAGAGAGGAAGAGGAAGTATACAGGTGTCTGGGTCTGTCGTTTATTCCTCCAGAGTTGAGGGAGGACAGAGGAGAAATTGAAGCAGCGGAGAGTGGTATTTTGCCCTGTCTGATATGTGAAAAGGACATAAAAGGAGATCTTCATATGCACACAAATTACAGTGATGGCAAGCACAGTATTGAAGAAATGGCAGAGGAGGCAAGAAAGAGAGGTTACGAATATATTGCTATCACTGATCATTCATCGTCATTGAAAATAGCCGGAGGATTGAGCATTCAAAAGCTGCTCTCTCAGGTTGAGAGAATAAAGAAAATTAATTCCAGGTTTAAGGACTTTGTCATTTTAACGGGAGCCGAAGTTGATATAAGACAGGACGGAAGTCTCGATTTTCCAGATGAAATCCTATCCAAGATTGATGTGGTTATTGCTGCTATCCATACCGGATTTAAACAGGATGAGCGAACTATGACTCAGAGGATTATTAAGGCCATTCGTCATCCTCTGGTTAAAATTTTAGCTCATCCAACGGGAAGACTTCTTGGAGAAAGAGAAGGCTACGCTGTTGATCTGGACAAAGTTTTTAATGTGGCCAAAGAAGAAGGGGTTTGGCTGGAGATAAATTCTCAACCCGATCGTCTTGATTTAGAAGATTACTGGTCTATGGAAGCGAAAAGAAGGGGTATAAAAATGGTTATAAATACTGATGCTCATAGTAAGGAGTCTCTTGACTTTATTAGACTGGGGGTTATAACTGCTCGAAGAGGCTGGTTAGAAAAAGAAGATGTGGTAAATACACTTTCCTTAGATGATTTACTGAGGTTGCTTAAGAAAAACAAAAAAGGAGGGTCCCGTGCCAGATAAGATTAAAGTGGGAGTAATAGGTGCAGGATTTATAGGTCCGGCTCATATTGAGGCTATCAGGCGTCTGGGATTTGTTGAAGTTGTTGCTCTTGCCACTTCAAGTGAGGAAACGGCGAAACCCAAGGCTAAAGCTCTCTGTATCCCCAAGGCCTATGGGAGATGGCAGGACTTAATTGAGGATGAGGAGGTGGAAGTTGTACAGATAACAAGTCCAAATTACCTGCACTATGATCAGGCAAAAGCTGCTCTGGAGGCAGGAAAACATGTAGTATGTGATAAGCCTCTAACGGTTAATGCGGAACAGTCCAGAGAGCTGGTGGCCCTTGCCAGAGAAAAAGGTCTTGTTAATGCTGTAACTTTTAATCATCGATTTTTCCCTCTGGTGCAACACTGCAGGGCACTTGCTCAAAAAGGTTTTTTGGGTTCCATTTATCTTGTTCAGGGAGGATTTTTGCAGGATTGGCTTCTTTACGATACTGATTATAACTGGCGTGTGGAAGCTGATAAAGGAGGAAAACTGCGAGCTGTGAGTGACATAGGAACTCATTGGATGGATATAGTTCAGTTTGTTACCGGACTTAAAATTGAGGCAGTCCTGGCTGACCTTGCTACCTTTATTCCGGTCAGAAAAAAGCCTAAGGGGGAGGTCCAGACTTTTGCCAGCAAAGAGATGGAAAAACCCCGAGAATATGAAGAAATTAAGGTGGATACAGAAGATCTGGCTCTGGTTCTTTTTAAATTTGCTAACTCCCAGGCTCGAGGAGTTATGACGGTTTCCGAGGTCACTGCGGGTAGAAAATCAAGGCTCTTCTTTGAGATATATGGAGCAAAAAGCTCCTTAGCCTGGGATGAGGAAAGAGCCAATGAACTCTGGATAGGCTACCGGGATAAACCCAACGAAATTCTGATAAAAGATCCAGCTCTGCTTGATCCTTCTATAAAAGAATATGCCCGCTACCCTGGAGGTCATGGCGAGGGATTTCCTGACTCTCATACCCAGTGTAATCGAGTTATCTATGAGTATATCCGTAATGAAGAATATAAAAAGGGAACCAGGCCAGAATTTCCAACTTTTGAAGACGGACATTGGGAACAGCTTCTCTGTGAGGCTATTTTAGAGAGTGCTCAAAAGGGTGAATGGGTTAAGGTTGGAGAGAAGTAGGGTTAAAGAAGGGTAAGATAATGATAGAGAAAATCGATGTTGTTACTTTAACCTATGAAAAGCTGGCGAAAACGATAGATCACGCCATGCTTAGGGCTTATTTTACCCGTGAAATGATTAAGGAAGGGTGCGAGCTGGCGTTGAAATATCAGGTAGCTACTGTTTGTGTAAAGCCATGTCATGTAAAGCTCTGTCAGGACATTTTAAAGGGTTCGCAGGTAAAAGTAGCTGCTGTAGTGGGTTTTCCGCTGGGTGGACATACTCCAGCGGTAAAAGCAACCGAAGCAAAGCAGGTGGTTGATAATGGTGCCGAAGAAATTGACATGGTTATTAATATAGGAGCTCTAAAGGATGGAGATTACTCTCTTGTCCTGCAAGAGATAGAGGAAGTGGTGAAGCAGGGAGTGCTGGTAAAGGTTATTATAGAGACTTGCTATCTGAATGAAGAAGAAAAAATCAAAGCCTGTCAGCTGGCTGAGCAAGCAGGTGCTCATTATGTTAAGACATCTACCGGGTTTGGCAGTGCAGGAGCTAAAGTAGAAGATGTGAAGCTGCTCTATGAAAAAGTTGCTCCCCGACTTGGAGTAAAGGCAGCCGGAGGTATTAGTTCTCTAAGTAAGGCTCTTGTCATGATTGAGGCAGGAGCAACTCGTCTTGGAACAAGTGCTACCAGAACCATTATGGAGGAATGGGAAGCTACTCACGAGAAATAATAAAAATCCGAAAATTGAACGAAGTCAGAAAAAGAGGTGAAATCAATGAGAGAAGTTATATGTCTTGGAGAGATTCTTATAGATATGTTTTGCCCGGAAGTGGGAGTTCCTCTGGAAAGAGCTTCCAGTTTTGTTCCTGTGCCAGGTGGTGCTCCAGCCAATGTTGCTATTGGACTTGCCAAGCTGGGAATAAAGTCGGCTCTTATAAGTAAAGTTGGTGATGATCCCTTTGGCAGACTTTTGCAGAATGTTTTGCTGGAGCATGGAGTGGATACTTCCCATCTTAAAGTAGACCAGGAGGTGAGAACGACGTTAGCTTTTATCTCTACAAGAGAGGATGGTGAAAGGGATTTTTGTTTTTACCGAAACCCCGGGGCGGATATGATGTTGAGGCCAGAAGAGATTGAGGAAGACTTTATAAAGGGAGCGAAGGTTTTTCACTATGGGTCAATAAGCATGATTTCTGAGCCAAGCTATTCGGCCACACTGTGTGCCCTTGAGTATGCTAAAAGACATAACTTGCTTATATCTTACGATCCTAATTTTAGACCAACATTATGGGACAGTCCAGATCGGGCAAAAAAGCGAATTATTGAGGGACTGCGCTTCTGTGATGTGGTTAAGGTCAACGAAGAAGAACTGAAGTTCATAACCGAGATTGATGATTTAAAAGAAGGCTCTGGAAAAATCTTGGAATATGGTCCAAAGATAGTGGTTGTTACCAGGGGTCAAAAGGGGAGTTTTTTTAATAACGGTAAGGATTCTGGCGAGGTTGAGGGATTTCAAGTATTTACTATTGATGCGACAGGTTGTGGTGATGCTTTTACTGCTGGTATTTTAGCGAAATTTTTGGAGAAAATAAATCAAAAAAGTAGCCCTCTTTTTAACCTTGCTTATGAAGAAATGGTCACAATTTTAAAATTTGCCAATGCTGCAGGTGCCTTAACAGCTACTAAAAGAGGGGTAATTCCTTCTTTGCCACCGAAAGAAGCTGTGGTGGCTTTTTTAAACAAAGAAGGTTAATTTAAGGATTTTCTGTCTTCACAGGAGGAGAGGCTACTCCACGAAGGGCAAGCATTCCGATTTTATAGCGGGCAATAACAGTTAGCTTAGGATCAGCTTCCATATCAGACACAATGCTGAATTCGGCAATGGCCTGAGCTATCTTGTCCTGGGCCTCATATGCATTGCCCAGTAAAAAATGAGCTTCTGCACTTTTAGGGTTAATTTTTAAAGCCTCTTTTGCATCCATTTCAGCTTTTTTGTATTCTCCTAATCTGAGCCAGCTCATCCCACGTTGTAGATAAAAATCATGTAAAGAGCTATACCTTTGCTTTGCTCTGGAGAAGTAGTTTTCTGCCATTTCTTTTTCTCCTAAAAATTCGTAAATTACTCCTACCATCAGGTAAGCTGGACCTTCCCGAGGATTGGTATTGATGGCTTTCTTGTAAGTTTCAAGAGCTGGATTTATTTTTCCCTCGTCAAGAAGTCTGCTTGCCTCTTCCATTAAGGCCACATAAGGCTCAGGTTTAGGAATTACATAAGTAAAAATAAGATAAATAGCTAAAATTATGCTTGCTCCAATTATTCCACGCATCAGCCATTTTCTTCTCCGTCTTTGTCTTTCCCTTTTTATAATATGATCCAGATACCACCACCAGTTTTCAGGAGGAATTTTGTTTTTTTCTCGGTAGGCTACAGGATCGGTTACCTCCTTAATTTTTTTCCAGACTAATGCAGGTCTATCTTTAATAATGTGGTCTAAAGTGTCTATTTTTGATTTTTCCACAGAAAGATCTATTCCTCTTTTTTCCAGTTTAAAAGAAAGTTCCTTTATTTTGTCTCTTAAAATGAGAGCTTCAATGATTTCTTTTCCCAGAATATCAAGATCTAAAAGGTACTTTCTGTATCTCTCTATTTGTTCTCTTAAATCATTTAGAGTCTCTTTCTTTAGAGTTTTCTCCTGTCTCTTTTCCATAGTATTCCTCAAGTTAAACTATTTCTTTCTTCCCAATCTTTCGGCAAAAGCCTCTGCCTCGGATTTACTTTTTATGCTTCTAAAGTCAATAACTATGGAACCTTTTTCCTCGAGTTTATGCATTATTCTCTTCATAGCTTTTCCTGTTCCAAAGGTTTTAGGATAAACAAACACAACTGACTTTTTTCCCTGCAGTCCCGTACACTTCCCGATGAAGCTATTAAGCTGCTCAGAAAATCTTCCTCCCCAAAATCCTTCTACAGGGCTTCCAAAAAACACCAGGTCATAGGGAAAAAGAGTCGGGACTCTATCTACTTCTTCTACTTTTATCTTTTCTACTTGATGTCCTCCTGCCTGTAATTTAGAAAATATGGTTGTAGCCAGATTATCAAATTTTTTTGATTGACTGGCATAGATCAGCATTATTCTCACTTTCTACCTCCTGAAGAGGTGAGTTAAATTTTGTTTAGAGAATAGGTTTTTTTATGATGATAGTTTTCCACCTGAGCTACAAAAGTTCTTATCTTATTCAGGTAATTTGCCTGGCGGGAGCCGTCATAGGATAGGGAAAGAACAGGAAAACCAGGATAGTCCTTTTCTATCTGGGCAAAAACAGCGGTGACGATATTTCCAGGCATGCAGGTAAAGGGCATGACATTTACCACTCCATCTCTTCCCCTTTCAATAGAACTTAGAGTTTTTCCAACGGATAAAATTGCTTCCCCCCTGAGGGAACGGTGCAGGTATCTTTCTCCAAGTTCAAGGATATGCTCTATATCCGGTTCCTCAAACCCTCTGACCAAATCCTTAAAGGGCTCCTCCAATCTCCTGTCTATAATTTCCTGATAAATATTCCTCAATCTGTTTTTCATGAACTCCAGAAATTTCCCTTCCCGCAGGCTCGTCTCTTTATGCATCTCATTAGTGTAGAAGAACCACTCTCGCATGGAAGCAAGTTCAACTTTCAGCCCCAGTTTTTCCAGTTCATCAATAATAAAGAGATTACTGTAAGGATTATGTCTTACGTATATCTCTCCCACAATTGTTACTACCGGTTTGTCAGTATTTTTTCTTTCGATCTTTCTGAATTTTTCAGCAGCCTCTCTCATCAGAGGAAGGAGTGGTTTATCTTCTCTTATTGCCCGACAAACTTTATCTCGATATAGCTCGTAAACTTTATCGGTTTCACCCGGATTTTTTTCATCAGCTCTTATGATTCGTTGAACTTTTCTTAGAATGTCAATGGCAACAATTCCACTCCAGGCAAGTTTTGTAAATTTTACTCCATAGCCAAGGTAGCTATTCTCTGAACTCAAAGAAATAACGGGGATTTCAGAATACCCCAATCTTTTTAAAAGCTGTTCCTGAAATTTTTTATACTGTCCAAAGCGACAGGGTCCCTCGGCTGTCCCCATAAAGAAAGCAACCTTTTTTCGATCAAAGTTCTCTCTTTTTATTACCTTTAACATGTCCCCGGTAGTCAATATAGCAGGGTAACATTCCCTTCCGGTTGTAAATCGTTGTCCCAAGCGCAAAGATTCCTCGTCACTTGGCTCCATTACCTCTGCTTTTTGACCTAAGGCTTCAAAAGCTGCTTTGAGAGCATAGGAATGATCATCCATATAAGGTATGTAGATGGTTCTGTTGTTGGTAGAGGTTGTTAGACTTACACTTCTGACAGATTTTGTGGGTTGAGGAGCTTTACCTTTGATGCTATCCAGAAATGCTTCAAGTCTCGTTATAATTCCTGCTTCAGCGGAATGTTCGTCAATTTGGAGCTCCAGAAAAGGTCTGTCCATCTCCTCTTCAAAGAATTTCGAAACAAAAGAATCAGGCCCACAACCAAAATTGGTAATGTAAATTGGATACAAATTTCGGGTGTTTTTTATGCATCTTGCAGCAGCCAGTATTTTTTGCCCATAATTCCAGTACATATTTGGATAATCAAGGGATATAGCACTTGGATCAAGATCAAGAAAATCCATAGGAATGGCCAGCATACCTAATTCTCTCATCCTTTCGGCAATGTCCATGTTTAGTCCAGCATCACACCCATTATAGGGCCGCGAAATAATAACAAACCCCCTTTTATCTCCCAGATCCTTTAATACCTTTTTTCCAAGCTCTCTTAAAGCCCGATAGAAGTCCTCCTGAGTCTTCTTAGCAATGACTATGGCTTTTTTGATTTTATTATCCGTATCACCTACAAGTTGTTTTCCCACCTCTTCCAGTGCTTTTTCGATTCCGTATCGGAGAGAAATTTTAGGCTGAAGCACCTTTACAGAATGATCTCTAAGAAGAGGGATAGCAGAATTTACAAAATAAGGTAAGGCCTGTGACCAGGGACAGTTGTAAGTTCGGCGAAGTCGTGAGTCTTTAAGAGGAAAGTCAATAAGACTGGGTAGAAATAGATAATCTATTCCCTTTTCAAGAAGATCAAGGACATGACCGTGGGCTACTTTAACAGGGAAACAGGTCTCAGCGGTGACAACTTCCACTCCTCGATGAATGATTTCATCATTAGTCCTGGAAGAAAGAATAACCTCAAATCCAAGTTCACTGAAGAAACTCTCCCAGAGAGGGGAAAGCTCATAGGTATGCAGAGCTCTTGGTATACCGATTTTTTTGCCCCTTATCCCCTTCTTATACCTGGTAAATAAGAGTTTTTCTCTCTCTTTAAAGAGATTGGGAATATCCTTTCTCTTTATTCTACCCTCTTTACCACTGTATTTGTCACATCGATCTCCATAGGTCAGAGGTTTCTTCTCACCTTCAATAAAGACCCGATTAACCTTGCAGTGATTAGGACAATCCTGACACTCAAAGGATTCCATGGTGTATTTTACATCAGTTAATCCGAAGCCTTTGAATCTGCTTTCACCTTTGGTTTCCTCTTTGGCTAAAATAGCTGCCCCAATTGCTCCAAGAACCTCGTTGTGAGGAGGCACGGTTATCTTTTTTCCAAGGATCTTTTCAAAAGCAGCAACCACCGATTTGTTGCAGGCAGTTCCTCCCTGAAAGAATATGTTATTGCCTATTTTGCGATTTTCTACGACCTTATTGAGGTAATTATAAGCTACAGAATAGGCAAGACCGGCCACCAGGTCGGGAATGGGAACACCCCGCTGAAGATGCTCAAAAAGAGCAGATTCCATAAAGACAGTACATCGATCTCCAAGATTAGCCGGACTCTCACTGGTAAAAGCTATGCCCTCGAATTCTTTCTTTATGTTTATGTTTAACTGTTCCGCCTGTTCTTCCAGAAAGGATCCTGTTCCAGCAGCACAGGCTTTATTCATGGTAAAATCAATTATTACTCCTTTGTTTAAACTTATGTACTTAGAGTCCTGTCCACCGATTTCAAAAATAGTATCAACCTCAGGATCAACAGCAAGAGCCCCTGTTGCCTGGGCGGTGATTTCATTTTTTATCACATCGGCCCCCACGAAAGCGCCGATTAGATACCTTCCTGAGCCGGTAACTCCTACACCTCTTATTTTTACCCTTCCTTCGATCTTATCTTTAACTTCCTTTAAGCCCTTCTGGACAGCTTTAATAGGTTTTCCAGCTGTGGGTAGATAGCTTTTGGCAATGAGACGATTTTCCTTATCTATAACAGCTACATTGGTGCTCACCGAACCAATATCAATACCAAGATAGGCTTCTACGGGTTGATCATCTTCAGGGAATGGATAGTCATCTTCAGGTGGTGAAGGTTTCTGATCCTCAAAGTCAAGAGACAGTTTTGGCAGGACCCCTCTTTTTTCAGTTATTTTAATGGGTGATTTTAATCTTTCTGGATCAAATTTGTTCCAATTTTTCTTTTCTATTAAGAGTAAGGCTGCCCCCAGAGCTCCCAGGGAATAAAAGTGAGGTGGAACAGTTATATCCTGACGATTTAAAACTTTTCTGAAGGCTACGAGCATAGCTTTGTTAGCTGCTACCCCTCCCTGGAAAGATATGGGTCCGGGAAGCTCCTTTCCCCGAGCTATGTTGCTTCGGTAACTTCTGACCAATGCCTCACACAGTCCCATGGTTATATCTCTGGTAGGGGTTGCTTTTTGCTGGAGGTGGATCATATCTGACTTGGCAAATACGGCACATCTTCCGGCAAGTCTTGCCGGATTGGTTGACTTAAGCGCCTCTTCAGCAAATTCTCCCTCTATATTCAGCTCCAATCTCTTTGCCTGCTGGTCCAGAAAAGAACCAGTTCCCGAGGCACAACTTGAATTCATTCCAAAATCAATAACCTCTCCCTCTTCATTTATGGTTACGAATTTGGCATCCATTCCTCCAATGTCAATTATGGTTCTTGCAGAAGGATCAATCCGATGAGTACCTTTAGCTTGAGCAATCACCTCCTCAAAATAGGGAGTCTTCCACATTTTACTCAAAAGTTCACCATTAGAGCCAGTAACAGCTACTGCTTCGAAAGGATATGAAGGGTAAATCTGACCCAGTATCTCGCGCGTTTTTTCTATTGGCTGGCCATTGTGGCGGGTATATTGGTGCTCATAGACGAGATTCCCTTTCTCATCTACAACAACAACATTCACCGACACCGAACCTAAATCTATCCCAACAATATATTTCTTCATTTTTGCCGATTTTTGTACCTCTGAAACTTCGGGAAATTATAGCAAAAACAGGCTCTATGTCAACCAGAGTTTACCTCCAGTTTCAGAAGTTTATCTTGACCTTATGGGAAGAAATACTGAGATGGTTGCTTAAAATAAGGCTTCTCCCAGCAATTTTTCTTTGCTTACGCTTAGAACTTGAAGTACCCTTAAAGCGGCAGGGATAATCTGGTTGTCTATATAATAACTCTCGTCTATCATTTCGCAAGTTACATCTTCTATAGGCTCGGCTCTTTCCGAAATTGAACCCTCTCCTTGGGTTATAGCAAACATTACAAGCATCCCCTCACCTACCGGTCTACCTCGCTTTAACATCTTCTGAGCAGCAACCACATGAGGTCCTATCTGCTTGTAGCTAGAGATGGGTTTGGTAAGTTGTTCATATATGGTTAGATCTTTCAGGGGTATTTGTCTTTTTCTTAACATTTTTATTACATTCCTCACATAATTCAGAGCCTTATTTACCTCTTTGTTTTTTAAAATATAAACCAGAACCTGTCGTTGAACCTCTTTTGCCAGATTACACCAGTCTCTTCTCACAGTTTCCAGTCCTCTTATCACCAGATTGTCGTTTTCGTCTATAAGGGCGTAGCGCTTTTTAGCCGTTCCAGGGGCTGTTCCCCGAGGAATAAATATGCCCCTTTTATATATTCCCTGGAGTTCGAGTTCTAAAATCCCGGGTAATTTTTTATTGACATAATTTAAAAACTCTTCTGTTTCCTGAAAAAGGTCACCCCGCGATTCAGGTTCTTTTATAAAACAGGAATCAGTGTCAGCATAAACCACTGTAAACCCTTTATTTTCGGCTTCTTTAATTGTTTGTTTAATGAAATGTCTTCCAAAAGCTGTGCAACTTTCAGCACACTCTCTACAGTACCACTTCGCACCGGCAAAAGCAAACATACCATAGGTTGCGTTGGCTACTATTTTCAGAGATAGCTGTCTGTTGTCCAGAAATCTTGCCTCTAAACTCTCTCTGTCAATAGTTTTTAATTTTTCTTTAAGTAGTGCTCTTTTTTCGATAAGTTCCTTTATAACCTGAGACACAAATCCCTTTTTTTCCTGACAGAACCAGTAATTTGTTTCAGGCACTTTATAATTGGTTTTGTTTTCACAACAGGAACAATTCAAAGTTTCTGGAGAAATGTTAAATGTAGCTATTATACTGGGATAAAGAGATCTGAAATCAAGAACAGCAACATTTTCGTGTAAACCGGCAATTGGCTCTTTGACGAATCCTCCAGCATAAGTAAAGGTCTTTCTTTTTTTGATATCCTCCCATTTTGGCTGATTGGGAATAATCTTTCCCATTTCTACTGCTTTACGCGTAAGATACCATTCAGCAAGTTGTCCGTAAGTCATCCTGGAGGTATCAAAAGGGAGTTGCCCAACTGTTCTTGATATTTCCAGTATCTGGGGAAGCAGAAGCGAGGCCAATTTAAAGGTAAGTTCCGAATCTTTAAGACAATATTCAGCCAGTTTGGCGAGATCTTTCTTTTTTTGCCAGCTTTCCAGAAGTTCCTGGTAGTCCATTTCTATCTTCTGGTCCCCTAAGAGTTCACTGGAAACAGCATCTAAACTTAAAACCTCGGTTTGAAGATTTGGGGATAAAATATTCCTTATGAAGGTAAAAAGATCAATGTGAACCCTACCTTTAATGCGTGCTGAAGAAACTCTTGCTCTTCTGGTGAATTTCATTTCTTCCCCATCTCGAGAAAGAACCAGTTTGACCTTATTTTGAGCCATTCTTTCTTGAATTACAGGAAAATCAAAAGCATCACCATTAAAAGTCAGGATAATATCCGGGTCATAAGAGTTTACTATCTCAACGAATCTTTCCAGAAGTTTCTTTTCACTATCTACCACTTCCACCCAGGGGGGGAAATTTCCCTGATGGTAGGTAAGAACCTTTTTAAGCTTTTCTCCCCAGAGAGAAAGCATGATTATGTTTTTTTTCCCGGCTTTTTCGTAAGTTTCTATATCAAAGGAAAGAAGTTTTAAAGCGGGTGGTTTCACCCTCTCAAGGACTTTAATTTCTCTACCTTTTATGGTAAGATCAGCATTCAGGTTTGATTCGAACGGTTCTCCTTTCACCTGAAGCCAGCAACTACCATCTATTTTTTCATCCAGTAGAAAGCGACGGTAAAAGTTAATACTGTATTCGTATTCTTCTTCAACTGATCCACTACCACCTCTTCTTTTTTCCAATTTTTTTATTTCATCGCGGATCTTTTGAGTATCTTGAGGTAGTTCACAGAAAACTTTTAAAAATTCCCGTTCCTGTCCCTCCAGATCTTTTGTAACTTTTTCCATTCGTTTTAGCTTTACTTTTTTGTCTTTAAGAAGTTCCTTTATTTCTCTCTCCGCTTTATTCGGATCCTGTGGTAGAACATAAAAGTAAGGTTCATACTCAAAAAAACAAGCTACAGTTTTTCCCTCTTCTGTTTTTCCAAAAAATCTTACCAACACCTGACCTTCTTTTTGAAGATAATCTGTATCGAAAAGAAAAAATTCAACTCTCATTTTTTTGTCCCTCCTTTTTTGTTAATCTATTTTGACCGGGTTCAGTATAAACCGGCAGAAATCTATGTCAAGCAGGAGGATGTTAGGGGAAATTTCTGTTTGACAGTAAAAATTTGTAGTATATAGTATTATCTAAATCCGTTCCTCAATTTTGAGTAGATGAAAAAGAAAAGTGAGGGGTAAAATGAAAGCAGGTATTCTTTATGGACCCGGTAACATAAGGTGCGAATCGATCCCCTGTCCCCGAATCTCTGAAAACGAGGTGTTGGTTGCTGTTAAAGCGGTGGGAATCTGTGGCTCAGACATCCCTCGCTACGAAAAAGGGACTTCACCCTATAACTTTAAGATCCTGGGACACGAGTGTGCCGGTGAAGTGGTGGAAGTTGGCTGTTGTGTGAGGGAAGTGAAAAAAGGAGATCGGGTGGCTGTTATGCCTGTCTTACCATGCGGAGAATGCTCCTTATGCAGGGTGGGTAAATATCCTCTCTGTAATAACTTTATCCGGATGGGGACCAGAGTTGATGGCTGTTTTGCCGAATTTATTAAGATTCCACCTCAGAATTTGCTGAAACTTCCTGAAAATGTTGATTTCGAATCAGCAGCAATTCTGGAACCTGCAGCTATTGCTCTTCATACCATTAAGAGGGGGAAAATCAACCCCGGAGATCTTGTGGTGGTAATGGGATGTGGGCCAATTGGTAATCTCTGTGCTCAATTTGCTCTCTTACTGGGAGCAAGAAGAGTTTATGTTGTAGACATAGCTGAAGAAAAGCTTCAGATAGCCAGAAAAGTGGGACTTACTTTTCTTATAAATGCAAAAAAGGAAGATCCGGTGCAAAAGGTGTGGCGAGAGAATCAAGAAGGGGCAGATCTCGTGATAGAAAGCGCCGGAACTTTAAAGACACTGGAACAGTGCATTTTAACAGCTCGCAAGAGGGGAAGAGTTGCACTTCTTGGACTTATCAAACAGGATGTTCTTATCCCGGAGCGAGCTTACTATCTGATACTTCATCATGAACTTAATCTTTACGGAGTCTACGATACAGATTTTGAACCTTTTCCTCCTTATCATAGCTGGAAAACAGCCCTTCATTTTATAGCTCAGGGAAAAATTAAAGTAAAACCCTTAATTTCTCATCGTTTTAAAATTGACCGGATAGGGGAAGTATTTCGTGACATGAGTTTAAACAGAGATAAGTATAACAAGGTATTATTCGTTTTTTAAGAGATTTTGAAATGACAGGCTATTTAGTAGGATGCGACCTGGGAACAGGAGGAGCTAAAAGTATTGTTGTTGATCTTGAGGGTAGGGTACTGAGTTCACACTTTGTGGAATATGGACTGATCATACCTCGACCTGGATGGGTTGAGCAGAATCCCGATTGGTACTGGAAGGCTGCATTTGAAACTATTAGAACCTCCATAAAGAAAGCGAAGATAAAAAAAGAAGACATACTGGCTGTAGGACTGAGTAGTCTTGCTCCTGCCTGTATTTTGGTTGACAAAGATCTGAGGCCTTTACAAAATTCTCATATCTGGATGGATCGAAGGGCAACATCTGAATGTGAATGGCTTAGAAAAAATATCGGCGAGGAAAAAGTATTTCAGGTAAGTGGTAATTTAATTGACCCTTATTATTCAATAACCAAATTGATGTGGGAGAAAAATAATCGCTCTGACCTTTACAAAAAAGCCTGCTGGATGTTAAACGTTAAAGATTATGTGGTAGGAAAGCTCATAAATAAGGCTGTTACTGACTTTTGCCATGCTGCTCTGGGAGGAATAGCCTTTGATCTTCGCAAAAGAAAATGGAATAAAGAGATTCTTAAAGAGATTGGTATAGATAAAGAAAAACTCCCTCCTGCTTATCCTTGTGATGAGGTGGTAGGAGAAGTTACAAGAGAAGCTGCCAGTGTCACAGGCCTGAAGGAGGGAACCCCGGTAGTTGCAGGAAGCGTGGATGCTAATGCTGCCTGCTTATCTGCGGGAGTTATAGATGAAGGAGAGAATGCTCTTACTCTGGGAAGTACAGCCTGTTGGGGGATGGCTCATACAACCGATAAATTTATTCCTGGACTTATCTGTATGCCTCACATTGCTTATTCAAGAACGCATTACATAAGTATAGCGGCTCTTGTTGGAGGTGGTTCCCTGATACGATGGTTTAGGGACAACTTTTGCCATCTGGAAAAAATAATGGAAAAAGAACTGGGAGTGGATGCTTACCAAATTATAAACTTAGAAGCGAGAAAAATTCCACCTGGTTCAGATGGCCTTCTTGTCCTACCTTATTTTATGGGAGAAAGATGTCCTCTCTGGGATCCTGAAGCTCGAGGTGTAATATTTGGTCTTTCCTTTTTACATACAAGAGGACATCTAATAAGGGCCATGATGGAGGGCGTAGGATTTGCTATACGCCATAATATCAGCCTTTTGCAGAAAAAAGGAATAAAAATGAGAAGTCCTATGAAATTAGTTGAGGGAGGGGCGAAAAGCCATCTGTGGCGGCAGATAATCTCTGATATTACGGGTCTTGATACTGTTTACCTGGGAGAAACTCAGGGAGCTCCAATTGGGGATACGGTGATGGCAGGAGTGGGAGTGAAAGTCTTTAAGGGTTATGAGATAATAAGAAACTGGCTAAAACCGGAGGCTGAAAACCGGGTGAACAAAAAAGTCTCCCCTATCTATGAGGCCCTATTTGAAAAGTATATGAAAATTTACCCTGCCCTGAAGAAACTATTTTAATCTTCAGAAACTACCTCAGATGAAAATAATTTTTCGTTGAACACATATTTGTTTGACATTTTTTTACCTTTTTTCTTTTAGAAAGCGAAATATTTCCATATCAGTGTTAATTTTAATTCCTACTTTAAATCCCCCAGAAGGGTTGACAAAAATTTAACCTTCCAGTATTATAAAAACGTTCTCTGAAAACGTTACCTAAAAAGGATGGAAGTTGAGGAGAAGGATAACAATAAGAGAAGTTGCTGAAAGGGCCGGAGTTTCTATAAGTACCGTCTCCAGGGTCCTTAATGAAAAACCTCATGATTACGTAAAAGAGGAAACCCGTAAGAAAGTTCTTCAGGCAATTGAAGAACTTAATTATAAGCCTGACAGAAGAGCTCAATCCCTGAGGGGTGCAAAGACTGGAATTATAGGTTTAGTGATGCCTATAGGATTTAATCCGTTTTATGAACAGTTTTCCTATGCAATTGAAAATGCCTGTTACAGGGAAGATTACGGGCTGCTTATGTGTGATTCTCATGGCGATATCGAAAGGGAGCGGACCTATATTGACCTTCTTGTCCGCCAGAAAGTCGACGGAATAATTCTAACCACCATGGGTTTAAAGAAGAAGGATCTTGATGAGTTAATCAGTCGAGGAATTATAGTTATCTTAGCTGATGAAGATGTTCCCGAGGTAAACGCTCCCGCTGTTTTTGCCAATAACTATCTGGGTGCCTGTCAGGCTACCCAGTATCTTGTTGATCTTGGTCATAAAAGCATAGCTTTCATAACCGGCCCTTTAAGTATCCTTTCAGCAAGAGACAGATTAAATGGCTACGTCGATACACTAAAGAAAAACTACCTTCAAATTGATGAGAGTTTAATTCAGGAGGGAGATTATACTTATAAGAGTGGATATCTGGCTACTAAAAGACTTCTTAAAAAGAAAAATTTCACTGCTATATTTTGTTCCAATGATCTAATGGCTTTTGGTGCTATGCGGGCCCTACAGGATAGAGGTTATAGAATTCCCAATGATTATTCTATTGTAGGATTTGATGATATGTACTTTTCTTCCATCAGCAATCCTCAGTTAACTACTGTTTCTCAACCGGTAAATAAGATGGCCCAGAAAATATTTGAAGCTTTCAAACAGGAAATAAGTGGCAAATCCCCCCGAAAGAAGATTCATCGTGTTTTAAACACCAGACTGGCGATAAGAGAATCGTGTAGAAAGTTAACATAAAAAGGAGGAAATTAAAATGGCAAAAGGATTTGAGGACAGGATTCTGGAAGAGAGAAAGAAGTTGCGAGTTTCCAAAGATGATCTTAAAGCAAGGGTTGATGCTTCACCTTATGGTTCAAAAACAAAAGAATATCTAAAAAGATGGATAGATGTTGAATCAACCGGTGAGGTAGGATTTGCTCTCTGGAGTTGTCCTCCTGTTATTGAGAGGGGCTCAGGTTCAAAAGTTTACGATGCAGATGGTAAAGAGTATATAGATTGTATTACAGGATTTTCTGTAAATAATCTGGGAATATGTAATCCCGAAATAGTTGAAGCAATAAGAAAACAGGCCGGAAAATTAATTCATTATTTTGATCTTCCCACTCCTCCCCGGATTGAACTTTCCGAGAAGCTCGTTCAGATTACCCCGGGAAATTTTCCCAAGAAGGTTATTTACTCTTCTACTGGTTCTGAGATCATTGAAGCTGCAATAAAACTTGTTCGCTGGTATACCGGAAAGCCTTTTATTTTGACTCCCTATGGCGATTATCACGGAAGAACTGCAGCAGCTCAGGCTCTTACCGGAAAAGGAGGTATGTGGCTATATCACTATCCTTTACCTCCTCAGGATAGTGGGGTTTTCTTCTTTCCATACGCCTATTGCTACAGATGTGCTTTTGATAAGACTTATCCTGCCTGTGACCTTTTCTGCGTGAAATATCTGGAAGATCTTTTTGAGAGCAAAGAGGCTCCTTTCCGTGATCCAAAAGCAGACATAAGTAATGTTGCCGCCATAATTATTGAGCCAATGCAAAGTTCAGCTGGATACATTGTTCCACCTAAGGAATATCTTGTTCGATTGAAAGAGTTCTGCGATAAGTACGATGTAGTTCTGGTAGTTGACGAAATTCAAACCGGTATGGGAAGAACCGGAAAGATGTGGGCTTGTGAACACTCTGGAGTGGCTCCTGATCTTATGGCTGTAGCTAAAACATTGGGTGGAGGAATTGCACTATCCGCTTTGATAGGTAAAGAAGAAATTCTTGATTCCTGGGGGCCAGCAGCACACCTTGGAACTTTTTCTGGAAATGCACTTGCCTGTGCAGCAGCTAATAAGGTTCTTGAAATTATGGAGAGAGAAAGCATTCCTGCTAAAGCAGCTGAAAAGGGAGCCTACTTTGTAGATGGTTTAAAACAAATAGCCAAAAACCATCCTCTGGTGGGAGATGCTGGAGGAATAGGGCTTTATCTTTCTCTGGAATTTGTTAAGGATAGAAAAACCAAAGAGCCTGCAAGTGAAGAAACAGGATTTATGGCAACTGAATGTTTGAAGGAAGGTTTAATCTGTGAACATACAGGTTATTACTTTAACCGCTTTAACCTTATTCCCTCCCTTTTAATAAAGAAAGATGAGATTGATCGAGCACTTGATATACTGGATAGAGTAATTGCCCGGGCTGAAGAGAAATTTGGATACAGGTAGAAAGAAAAGGGGTAAGCTGATGGTTATAGGTGTTCCCAGGGAAATAAAAAAGGCAGAATATAGAGTTGCCCTGACTCCAGCTGGGGTCAGGGCCTTAAAAGACGCGGGGCATCAAGTTTTAATGGAAAAAGAAGCAGGTTTAGGAAGTGGCTTTCATGATGAAGAATTCAAAAAAGCAGGTGCTGAGATTATTGCTGATAAGCGAAAGATATTTGATGAGGCTGATCTTATTCTTAAGGTTAAGGAACCTCTTCCTGAGGAGTTTGGCTTATTTCATGAGGGGCAGGTTCTTTTTACCTATCTTCATCTTGCGGCAGACAAAAAATTAACCGAGGCTCTTTTAGCCTCAAAAATAGTAGGAATTGCCTATGAAACTGTACAGAGAGAAGATGGTTTTTTACCTCTTCTTGCTCCTATGAGTGAGATTGCAGGTAGAATATCCCCTCTTGTAGGTGCTTTCTATCTTGCCAGACATAAGGGTGGATCTGGGAAGTTCATAGGAGGAGTTCCAGGAGTTTTACCGGCAAATGTTACCATAATTGGTGGTGGAACTGTGGGAATGAATGCTGCCAAAATAGCCTCGGGGATGAGAGCAAATGTCTGTATTCTGGACATAAACCTCGAGAGGATGCGTTATCTTGATGATGTAATGCCTGCAAACGTTAACACCTTGATGTCAAATTCCTATAATTTGGAAAAGATTTTGCCTCAAACAGATCTTCTTATTGGGGCAGTGCTAATTCCAGGAGCTAAAGCTCCCTGTCTTGTTACAAAAAAAATGTTGAAGCTCATGAAGCCAGGGTCAGTAATAGTTGACGTGGCAGTTGATCAGGGAGGATGCGTGGAAACGACTCATCCTACAACTCAGGATAATCCAGTATATGAGATAGATGGGGTAATTCACTACTGTGTAGCCAATATGCCAGGAGCATATCCTAAAACTTCAACTCTGGCTTTAACCAACGTAACCCTGCCCTACGTTCTGAAGCTGGCGAATAAAGGGTATAAGCAGGCACTCAGGGAAGATAAAGCTTTGGCTAAGGGACTAAATCTTTTTAAAGGGAAACTCACCTGCAGGGAAGTTGCCGAAGCCCATAATCTTCCCTGGCAACCTTTGGAAGAG
>CAYZYX010000022.1:0-31628 GCA_964482715.1 uncultured Clostridia bacterium | reverse complement strand
GAGGAGCTTTACTTGACACGCCCTCTCAATTCACCCTGAGATACCCGGAAGCCTGAAGCGAAAGGTATAGGTAAAAACTGGCCCCATGTCAGAGCATAATTGTGGAGTTGGGACATGTCAGGATTGAACGGGGTGTATTTGACAGATAGCTCATTTTCAATAATATTATACTTAAGTTTAATTTTGCAAAAATATGTAGCTTTAAAATGAATGCAAGTGTTCTTCAGAGTAATGTACTGGTATTGAACAGACTATGGCAAGCTATAGATGTTTGTTCGGTGAAAAGGGCGCTTTGTCTTCTCTATCTTAACCATGCTCAGGTAGTTATAAAAAAAGGAGGGTCTTTTTATACCTTTGGTTTTGAAGATTGGAGAGATTTCTCAGAAAGAGAAATGGGAGGAGATGATTTTATTAATACTGTAAGCTACAGAATTAAAGTTCCACGGGTTATAATTCTTATGTTATATGATCGCCTTCCTCCTCGCAGGATAAAATTTACCAGAAAAAACATATATCGTAGAGATAACAACACCTGTCAGTATTGTGGTCGAAGATTACCCACGGAAGAACTGAATCTGGATCACGTAATTCCTCTTTCTCGGGGTGGAAAAAATACATGGGATAATGTGGTCTGTTCCTGTATAGAGTGCAATATGCGCAAAGGGAATCGCACTTTAGCTGAGGCTGGAATGAAGCTCATCAGGAAGCCCAAAAAACCTGACTGGAAGACTTTTGTAAACAGCACACTTCCGGATTTTCCTGAAAAAATGAATTGGCAAGAATTTTTGGATATGGCTTACTGGAATATTGAACTGGAGGAGGATTGATGATAAAGGGAGAGGATATTAAAAAATTTAAAGAACTGGAAAAAAGATACAACGAGCTGACCGAGATTCTTGCACACTCTGATGTGGTGCAAAATCCTAAGTTAATACAAAAATACGGGAAAGAGCAAAAAGAACTTCAAGAAGTTGTTGGTTTATGGAAACGTTATGAAAAACTGGAGCATGAATTAAAAAAACTTACAAATATGCTCAGAGAAGAAAAGGATGAAGAAATCAAAGAGCTTGCTCGAGAGGAAAAAGATAGTATTGAACGAGAACTTGCTCTTCTGGAGGAAAAGCTATTTTTTTTCCTTCTTCCCAGAGATAAATTTTCTCATCGAAACGCCGTGGTTGAAATAAGAGCTGGAGCAGGAGGGGAAGAAGCTGCTTTATTCGTTGCGGATCTTTATAAGATGTATACCAGATACAGCGAACAGAAAGGCTGGAAAATAGAAAATATTCATTTCCATCCAACTGATATAGGAGGATTTAAGGAGGTCATTTTTCTGGTAGAAGGCAAAGATGCCTTTTCTACTCTTCGATATGAAAGCGGGGTTCATCGAGTGCAGAGAGTTCCCATAACCGAGTCCAGTGGACGCATTCACACATCCACAGCCACGGTAGCGGTACTACCAGAGGCGGAGGAAATAGACGAAATTAACATTAACCCCGAGGATCTACGAATAGAAACTTTTCGCTCCCGGGGAGCTGGAGGACAGCATGTAAATGTTACCGATTCTGCAGTGAGAATCACCCACATTCCTACTGGAATAGTTGTTCAGTGTCAAGATGAACGATCGCAACATCAAAATAGAGCCAAAGCCATGCGGGTCTTGAGAGCTCAACTTTTACAGAAGAAAGAGGAAGAGTTGAGAGAAAAAATATCTCGCGAGAGAAAAGCACAGATTGGAAGAGGAGAAAGATCTGAAAGAATTAGAACATACAATTTTCCTCAAGGTAGGGTTACAGACCATAGAGTTGGGCTCACTCTCCATAATCTTGAGGAAATTCTTAATGGAGAGTTAGATCAGCTCCTTATTCCTTTGATGAAGATGATGAAGGAGAAAGAACTTGTAAGTGATTAAGTTAAAAAGAGAGGGTTTTCTGCAGGATTTTGATCTAAAACGAGACACACCTTGCTGGCTGCAGGGGGTCGTTCCTGAAGCCAGAGCATATGGCGTATTTTTGCTTTGGAAGAAATTTAAAATCTCTCTTTTCTACCTCCTTCCCCGGCAAAGTCAGGCAGAAAGAGTCTATCAAGATTTGCAGACTTTCTGTCCAGATAAAGTTTTTCCTGTCCCTGCTTCCGATAATGCTTTTAACCCCCAAATATGTCAACTTCTATATAAGATCGATCAAGAAAAAAACCTGATTATAGTAAGTTCCTTATCTTCGGCGATACAAAAAGTCCCTTCCCGGGAGAGGGTTGACTCTCAAAGACTTCTTTTAGAGAAAGGTCGGGAAACTGCAAGAGACAAACTGGTAAAATGGTTAGTAGAGAGAGGATATCGACCCGTTCCCCTGGTAGAAGAAAAAGGAGATTTTTCCGTTCGAGGTGCAATTGTTGATTTTTTCTCTCCCGTCCATGACTATCCGTTAAGAGTTGAGTTTTTTGGCGATAAGATAGAATCTATTAGAGAATTTGATCCCCGGACTCAACGTTCTGTAAGAAGGATTAACCAGGTTAATCTTTCTCTGTGGGATGGGCCAGAATTAATTAACGATCAGAAAAATAATCTTCACCCATTGATTCAAATTGTTCCCTCCTCTTATATCCTGGTTTTGGACGAACCTCTTGAATTAGAAGGGGAAATAAAAACCCTTAAAGAGGAAAAGTTAATAAGAAATTTCATAGGTAATGCATCCTTTTATATTTCTACGTTTTCCCAGGAAACAATGTGGATGAGGTGCAGGAAAAAGATAAAATTAGATTCTGCTCCACTCTCCTTCTGGCATGGTAATGTGGACCTTTTAGCCAAAGACATAAAAAATTGGCAGGAACAAGATTATCAAATAAACATAGTTACTCCTTCTCCAGGTCAGGCAGAGAGATTGCGCGAAATTTTAAAGGAAAAGGAATTATACTTCAGGTTGAAAGAGTCTTTCGACATAGAGGAAAATTATCCGCTCCTTATCACTCAAGGAGATTTAAATAAAGGATTTGTATTTAAATCAACCAGAGACATCCTGATTACAGATAGAGACATTTTTAAAAGATATGGGCAGCGAAGAAAAAGATGGAGATTGATTCCCGAAGAGGAGGAAATAAGAAGCTGGGAACAACTCAAAGAGGGAGACTATGTCGTTCATGTTGATTATGGAATCGGTAAATTTAAGGGACTGGTTACTTTAAATGTTATGGGAAAACCGGGAGACTATTTTCGCATTGATTATAAAGGTTCAGACCGCCTCTACGTTCCTTTAAGTCAATTTGATAGAATACACAAATATGTTGGAGATTCAGATAATCCTCCCCCAGTGTACAATCTGGAGGGAGGTCAGTGGGAACTAACAAAAAGAAGAGTAAGAAATGCCACAAGGCAGTTAGCTTCATCTCTCCTTCAACTTTATTCCATCAGAAAAGCTAAGCCTGGTTATGTCTTTTCTCCTGATTCCAGGTGGCAATTAGAGTTTGAAGCTTCTTTTCCTTATGAAGAGACTCCCGATCAATTAAAAGCTACTCAAGAAGTTAAAAGAGATATGGAAAGTCCAACTCCCATGGACAGACTGGTCTGTGGTGATGCAGGTTATGGAAAAACAGAAGTTGCAATCAGAGCGAGTTTTAAAGCTGTCATGGATGGTAAACAGGTGGCAGTGCTGGCACCAACTACCATTTTAGCAGAACAGCACTATAGAAATTTTTCTGAAAGAATGGTTGATTATCCAGTGCGTATAGAGATGCTTTCAAGGTTTCAATCTCCAGGCAAGCAACAAGAAATCATTCAAGATTTAAAGAAAGGACTTGTGGATATAATCATAGGGACACATCGGCTGATTCAATCGGACATAGAATTTAAAGATCTGGGACTTGTAATTATTGATGAAGAACAAAAATTCGGCGTTGTTCAAAAAAAGAAAATAAGAGAATTCTGTAAGACTGTTGATGTTTTAACTCTTTCTGCAACTCCTATCCCCCGCTCGCTTTATATGGCGCTCACAGGTATATTTGAACTCAGCACCATTTTTTCTCCCCCAAGGGAAAGGCAAAATGTTGAAACAATGGTTAGTCCTTACAACGAAAAACTCGTCAGGGAAGCTATTCTTAGAGAAGTATCAAGAGGAGGACAGATTTTCTATCTTTACAACAGAGTAAAAGGTATCCAATCTGTTGCAGAAAAACTTAAAAAACTTCTTCCCCAGATTCGTTTTACAGTGGCTCATGGTCAGATGCGAGCATCTCATTTAGAAAAAACCGTGCGGGATTTCCTTCATAAAAAATACGACGTCCTGGTTTGTACATCTATCGTAGAGTCAGGTATAGACATGCCTAACGTGAATACCCTGATTGTTGAAGATTCAGAAAAATTTGGTCTTGCAGACCTTTATCAACTAAGAGGCAGAGTGGGCAGAGGTGTTAAAAAAGGTTATGCTTATTTTCTCTTCGATCCCAGAAAACCTCTTACCGAGCAGGCAAAGAGGAGACTGGAAATAATTCACCAATTTAAAGGTCCAGGTTCGAGTTTTAAAATCGCCATGGAAGACCTACATATAAGAGGAGCTGGTAATCTTTTGGGAAAGGAACAACACGGACACATGCTGGCAGTTGGTTTTACCCTCTACTCTCAGCTTCTATCTGAAGAAGTAAAAAAATTAAAAGGTGAACCCGTAAAACCTTCTTTTCCTGTTCATATTGAACTGGGAATTGAAGCTCGAATTCCTCCTTCTTATGTCCCTGATAAGCTACAGAGAATGCAAATTTACCAAAAAATAGGAAAAATAGAAAAAGAGGAAGAAATTCTGGAAATTAAAGAAGAGCTCAAAGATAGATTTGGTAGTTTGCCTTCAGTGGTAAGAAATCTGATTCATCTTTTGCACATTAAGATTTTGGCCAGGCAAATAGGCATCTGTTCCATCAGGGAAAACTTCGATCATAATATAAAAATTACCTTTTCTCCTTTTAATCTACTTAATCCAGGCAAAAAAGAAAGATTAGCCAGCAGGTTGGCTGGAGAAGTAAAGACCTTTCCCATGGATGAAAAGAATCTGCTTCTCTTAAAAAACGGGAAAAAGAAAGATGAATCCTTCTTAATATGGGTAAGAGAACTTTTGCAAAAAATGAAAGATTTGCTAATATAGCAATCCGGATAAAGCAAAAAAGAATGAAGGGCAAATTTTTACTATTTTTTTTATTGTTTTACATCTTACCGGCCAGCCCGGGATTTTGTTTTGAAGTTATAGATGAAGTGGTAGCTGCTGTGAATGGGGCTATCATAACCCGTACTCAGCTGGAAGAGGAGATCAACATGTTTAAAGCCGAGACAGGAGTAACCTCAATAAATATTCCGGAAAAAAAGAAGATCCTCTGGCAAATAATTGAAGAGTATGTTCTAACGCAGGAGGCTGAAAATAAAGGTTTTACTGTATCCAACACAGAAATTAAGAAGGTCATGGACGGATTAAGGGGAGAGATGTCTGAGGACGATTTTGTTAGAAATTTAGAAAAAAACCAGATTAGCCTTGAAGGTTTACAAAATAAGATAAGGCGCCATTTACTTCAAGATAAAATTATAAAATGGAAAGCCAATTTATTGATAAATCAGATCAGGATAGATAAAAGTGAGATAAACGATTTCTATCTCAATTTAAAGAGGTATTTAAGAGGAAAAAAAACAAATTATGATCTGGTGAGAGAGTTTTATGCTATCTACAAGGATAAACTAAACGAAGAAGAGAAAATCCATCTGGCACAGATTATCGTAAAAAATGAGGCTCAGGCAAAAAAAATCAAGGAAAAATTAATTCAGGGAGAGGAATTTGAAGATCTGGCCAGGAAATTTTCTAAAGGAGCCCGGGCAAAAGAAGGTGGAGACCTGGGGTGGATAAACCTGTTTAAGCTTAACGAAACTCTGCGTTCAGCTCTCAGCGGTGCTGAGAAAGGAGATATTGTTGGCCCGATTAAAATTGACGAAGAATTTTATCAAATTATTGAAGTCAAGGACCGGGTGGAGATTTCCTTTCAGCAATGGGAAAAAGCGATGGAAGATTTTCTCAAGGGGAAAAAAGTGGTACAATTAATAGAAAATTGGATAAACCAGTTAAAAAGTAAAAGTTTTATTCAAATAATGGATGAAAAGTTGAAAGATGAGTGAAAAAACTAAAGAGAAGTTCGTAGTTCGGGGTCAGATTCCCTTAAAGGGAGAAGTGAAAATCAGTGGGGCAAAGAACGCGGCACTCCCTATTATAGCTGCCTCTTTACTTATAAAAGGACCATTTCAACTTTCCAATGTACCCGATTTACTTGATATAAAGCTCATGGCTAACATATTAAAAGAGCTGGGGGTTGAAGTCAAAAAAAACAAAGAAACCCTTACTTTAAATGCATCTTTGCTCCAGGGGAACAAGGTTCAAAAGCAGCTTGCCGGTATGCTCCGAGCTTCTATTTTAACTCTGGGGCCACTTTTAATAAGAAAAGGAAAGGCTATAGTTGCCTTTCCCGGAGGGTGTAACATAGGACTTCGCCCTATAGATCTTCACCTCAAAGGACTTTCCCAAATGGGAGCCAGATTTAATTTAAAAGACGGATACATAGAGGCAATCGCAGAACATTGCTTGAAAGGGACCCGTATCTATCTTGATTTCCCCAGTGTGGGAGCTACCGAGAACCTTATGCTGGCGGCTTCTTTAGCTAAAGGGGAGACTATTATTGAAAATGCATCCTGTACTCCGGAAATTGTTGACTTATCAAATTTTCTTAACAAAGCCGGGGCAAAAATAGAGGGAGCAGGAACACGCACCATACGTATAATTGGTTGTAGAGAGCTTTGTCCTGTAAGTTATTCCATTATTTCTGACAGGATTGAAGCAGGAACTTTTATGATAGCAACAGCAATAACAGGTGGAGAGTTACTGTTAAAAAATATCTGCCCGGATCACCTGGAAAGTCCCATTAACATACTAAGAAATATGGGTGTGGAAATTTGCATAAATAGGAGAAGTTTAAAGGTGAAAGGCGGTTTACCCCTCAAAAAGATCACTGTGAAAACTATGCCTTACCCTGGCTTTCCTACAGATCTTCAACCTCAACTTACCTCCCTTGCCTGTCTGGCGGAGGGCACCAGTGTAATTACTGAGACGGTCTTTGAAAATAGATTCTCCCATTTGTCTCATCTGGTAAAAATGGGAGCCGAACTTACCAGGCGAGGTAAAAATATTATAATAAATGGGGTCCCCTTTCTCAGAAGTGCTCGAGTAACAGCACCTGATATCCGAGGAGGAGCAGCTTTAGTTTTAGCAGGACTGGCAGCCAAAGGTGAAAGTGAGATCCTTAATATTTTTCACATAGACAGGGGGCATCAAAAACTGGAAGAAAAACTTGCCGGTTTAGGCGCAAAAATAAAAAGAGTAAAGGACAAATAGATAATGATAAATTTGAGCAAAAAAATTGGAATAGACCTTGGCACAAGTAGCATAATCGTATATGTGGATGGAAAAGGGGTTATCTACAGGGAACCATCGGTAGTAGCTATGGATAGTGAATCGGGTAAAATATTAGCTATTGGTGAGGAAGCAAGAGAGATGCTGGGTAGAACTCCGGGAAGTATTGTAGCCCTAAGACCTATGCGTGACGGTGTTATCGCAGATTATGACATAGTTGAGCAGATGCTCCGCTACTATATAAGAAAAGTGTGTGGGCGCTGGGAGTTATTTCATCCTTACCTTATGATATGCATTCCTACGGGTGGAACCTCCGTGGAAAAAAGAGCTGCTATTAATGCAGGCCTGAGAGCCGGGGCTAAAAAAGTCTTTTTAATTGAAGAGCCTAAGGCAGCGGCTATTGGGGCAAATCTGGATATCACAAGACCTGAGGGGAGTATGATTGTAGATGTAGGTGGAGGAACAACTGATATTGCTGTTCTTTCGCTGGGGGACATAGTTACCGGAGAGTCTTTACGAGTGGCAGGGGATAAAATGGATGAAGCTATAATAAGGTATGTGCGGAAAGAGTACAATGTAGCACTGGGAGAAATCTCAGCTGAATTAATCAAGAAAAAAATAGGCTATGCACTTTTTCCACCTCATGATGAGGAGATGGAAGTGAGAGGGAGAGATTTAATAACAGGACTTCCAAAGCGAATTAAAATCACAGCAGAAGAGATATGTCGGGTTCTTTCAGAACCACTTTCCACAATAATTGGTGGTATAAAAGCTGTTCTGGAAAGAACTCCTCCAGAACTTGCAGCAGACATAATAGAAAGAAGAATCGTTCTAACCGGTGGAGGTAGCTTGTTGAAAAATTTTGATCTTTTAATTAAAGAAGAAACTGGAATTCCTGCTCTTTTAGCTGAGGATCCCATTTCCTGTGTTGCTGTTGGCACCGGTAAAGCTTTGAAAAGTCTAAACCTTGCTAAAAAAGGTGAATCATTTTGACACAGAGATCAAAATTCGTATGCAAAGTCTGTGGATATCAAAGCTTAAAGTGGGAAGGACGATGTCCTGAGTGTGGAGAGTGGGATTCGCTGGTTGAAGAGATGAATTTGCCCAGAAAGACGTTCAGCGTGGAAAGTGCCCCTCCTCAGTTGGTTACTGAAATAAAAGTCTCCCCGGAAAATCGCTATTTAACCAAAATTAACGAATTCGATCGTATTCTTGGAGGAGGAATTGTTCCAGGGTCAGTAGTGCTGGTGGGAGGGGAACCAGGAATTGGTAAATCAACACTTTTAATGGAGGTAGCCAACAGTCTTTCTTATCTGGAATTCCCCGTTCTTTATGTTTCAGGAGAGGAATCTCTTCAACAAACAAAGCTGAGGGCACACCGATTAAACATAAAATCGCCTTTTCTCTACGTGCTGGCTGAAAACAATCTGGAAATCATTGAGAAGGAAATCCAAAAGATAAACCCAAAGGTTGCAATACTTGATTCCATTCAAACAGTTTACTTAAATGAGATGGAATCTTCGCCTGGAACTGTATCTCAGGTTAGAGAATGTGCATCCTATCTTACAAGAATTGCCAAGAACAATCAGATCAGCATTTTTCTTGTGGGACATGTAACCAAGGAAGGTTATATTGCGGGCCCCCGGATAATGGAACATATAGTGGACACTGTTCTTTACTTTGAAGCCAGTAAAGATTATCAGTTCAGAATTCTTCGAGCTACAAAAAACAGGTTTGGCCCCACGTCAGAAATAGGTGTTTTTAAAATGAGTGAATCTGGACTTGAAGAAGTGGTAGACCCTTCAGCCATTTTTATTAGCAGCTACCAGCTTAACAGTCAAGTATCAGGTAAAGCAATTGTTCCTGTGGTTGAAGGAACTCGTGCTTTCTTAGTCGAAATTCAAGCTCTGGTATGTAGATCAAACTTGACTATTCCCAGGAGGGTTACCCAGGGGGTGGATTACAACAGGGTTTGCCTTTTGCTCGCTGTTCTGGAGAAAGGAGAAAATCTCAATTTCTACCAGAAGGATGTGTATATAAATGCAACAGGTGGAGTAAGGGTGGAGGAACCTGCTTGTGATCTTGGAATTTCCCTGGCTGTTGTTTCCAGCTTAAAAGAAAAACCCGTTACTCCAAAAACCGTGATAGTTGGTGAAGTTGGACTTGGAGGAGAAATAAGACCAGTAGGTCTTATGGAAAGTCGGCTGAAGGAAGCGAAAAAATTAGGATTTACTCGTTGCCTTGGGTGCGTTCTGGAAGAAAAAGAGGCTAAAAAGGTCAAAGGAATGGAATTTATAGGTGTTAGCAACATAAAAGAGGCCATACAAAGAGGATTAAAAGTGAGGTAGCTGTTGCAGAAAAAATTTAACGAGGAACTTTTAAGGCTTTTAAAACTCGTTTCCCCGGGTACTGATTTGAGAGAAGGATTGGAAATAATACTTCAAGGGGGAACAGGGGGATTAATAGTCATAGGGGACAACGAAAAGGTTTTTAGTGCCATAGATGGGGGGTTTCAGGTGAATTCCCTTCTTACCCCCATGGCTCTGGCAGAGCTTGCTAAAATGGATGGAGCAATTATTCTCTCAAGAGATGCTAAGAAAATTCTCTATGCTAACACCCAGCTTGTCCCTGATTATTTAATTCCCACTGAAGAAAGGGGAACAAGACACAGAAGCGCCGATCGAATGGCCAAACAAACTGGCTGTCCGGTTATCGCTATCTCTCAATCCAGAAATGTGGTCACTTTATATCAGGGAAATACCAAGTATGTCCTGAAACCTTTACCTGAGCTCCTTCGAAGGTCAAGCCAGGCTCTTCAAACATTGGAAAGATATAGAATAGCCTTTAGCGAAGTTTTAAGAGAGTTGAACATTCTTGAATTTCAAGACGAGGTAAGACTCTTTAATGTTGTCAATGTTATTCAAAAAGGAGAAGTTATAAAGAGGATAAAGGAGGAGGTTGACCGTTATATAATTGAACTTGGAACCGAAGCAAGATTAGTGGAGATGCAATTAAAAGAAATAGTTGGAGATACCCTGGAGGAGGTAGAAAAAGTCATAAGAGATTACGCCAAAGACCCACCTAAGACGATAGAGAAATTAGATTCTCTGGATTTTGACAAACTTCTTGAAGTCAATCTTATCGCTGATGCTCTGGGATACGGAGCATCTGCTGAAAGTCTGGATCTTGCAGTTTATCCTAAAGGTTATAGAGTATTATCCAAGATTCCCCGACTTCCAAGAGTTGTGGTAGACAATGTTGTAAAGGCCTTAGGAAGTCTGGTAAATATAATGAAGGCTACACCCCAGCAGTTAACAGAGATTAACGAAGTGGGAGAAAAAAGGGCCAATGCCATTAAGATAGAATTAGAAAGACTTAGAGATAGAGCTCTGGTGGGAAAATACTAACAAGGAGGAGAATAATTCATGAGTTTTGAACAAATTAGATTACGTGTACTTTTTGTTATTCTTGTAGCTGCAGTATGTTATGGAATAGCACTTAATATGCAGGTAAACCCCTGGACCTATGCTCTCATTGGAGGATGGATAGCCACCATAATTGTAATAGCCGAGAGAGGTCTTTCCAAGGTTTCTATAAGAAAATTAATTTCAGGAGGCATAGGTTTAGGCATAGGATTAGTAATTGCAAATTTAATTGCCTATCCTCTTCTTTTGATAGTCAATTTAAAAACCATGGCTCCCATAATATTGCTAACAATAAATCTTGTCTGTGCTTGTGTTGGATTAAGTGTGGGCCTGAAGAGAGAGGAAGATATCTTTGAGTTTATTTCATATATCACAGGGAAAAAAGCCCGGGTTCGAGAGGGAGGATATAAAATACTGGATACTTCAGTAATAATAGATGGACGGATAGCCGAAATTTGCGAGACCGGTTTTATTGAAGGAACATTGATTATACCACAGTTTGTCCTCACCGAAGTCCAGCAGATTGCTGACTCACCCCTTTCTACCAAGAGAGCCAGAGGAAAAAGAGGACTTGATATAGTGAATAAACTTCAAAATCAAGACATTGTTCCGGTAGAAATAGTGGATACCGATTTTCCCGATATTCCGGAAGTTGACAACAAACTTCTTCAGCTTGCAAAAACTATGGACGCAAAAATTGTAACCAATGACTATAATTTAAAAAAGGTAGCTAAAATTCAAAATGTCATGGTTCTCAATATAAACGAACTGGCTACAGCTCTAAAGCCAATCCTGCTTCCGGGAGAATCTTTAAGGATAAATATCCTTAAGGAAGGGGAAAATCCCAATCAGGGAGTGGCTTATCTTGAGGATGGAACCATGGTGGTGGTGGAAGGAGGGAAAAAATATATAGGAAAGGAGGTAGAGGTTACAGTTACTTCTGTTTTGCAAACCACTACGGGAAAAATGATCTTTACCGAAGTTAAAGAGGAAAGCGAAAGAGAGCGAAAGAAATTTCGGGGCAGAGTTAAGTGAGAGTAGAGGTAATAATTGCCGGTGGTGGTAAGGGAAGGAGATTTGGTGATACTGAACCCAAACAGTTTTGTTTGATAGCCGGAAGACCAATTCTGGAATGGACTATAGACATATTTGACCACTGCCCTTTAATAAAGGGTATAGTTCTGGTTGTGCCGCAGGGGATGTTAAATAGCGCAAAAAACAAGCTCTCTTTGTGGAGGTATAAGAAAATAAGAGAAGTAATAGAGGGTGGTGAAGAGAGGATAGATTCTGTATTTAAAGGGCTCAGTGTAATAGAAAGCCAAACCGATATAGTTCTTGTTCATGATGGTGTTCGACCACTTGCTTCTCAATCTCTTGTTGAGTCGGTAATAAGAGAAACACAAAGCTTTGGCGCTGTAACTCCAGGAATACCTCTTAAAGAAACTGTTAAAGAGGTAAAGGAAGATAAAACTGTGCTGAAAACTCTTCCTCGCGATAGACTCTATTTAATTCAAACTCCTCAGGGATTTAGATTGGATATTCTGAAAATTGCTCACCGAGAAGCCAGAAGCCGCAACTGGAAGGCAAATGACGATGCAACGCTTGTTGAGAAATTAGGAGTTCCTGTGAAGGTGATACCTGGTGAAGAAAAAAACATTAAAATAACCACTTCTTTTGATTTTCAAATGGCTAAAATCTTGCTGGAGGACAAAAATACTTGCCATGAGAGTAGGAATAGGTTATGATATTCATCCTCTTCTTCCCGACAGGAAATTAATCCTTGGAGGAATAGAGATTCCTTACCATAAAGGGCTTTCTGGTCATTCTGACGCTGATGTTCTCACTCATAGTATAGCAGATGCCCTACTTGGAGCCTGTGGAGAGAGAGATCTGGGTTATCATTTTCCAGATAATGACCCTAAATATAAAGATATCTCCAGTCTGCTTTTACTGAAAAAGATATACAAAATATTACAAAAAAAGGGATTTTATATTGTAAATGTAGATTCAACATTAGTTGCTCAGGAACCAAGGCTTACTTCTTATATACCTCAAATGAAAGAAAAGATATCTTCTATTCTTCAATTACGCACAGAACAGGTAGGCATAAAGGCTACAAGTCCAGAAGGTCTGGGTTTCTTAGGTGAAAAAAAAGCAATAGTTTGCCTCTCTGTAGTAGCGATAAATGAAAAGGGGTAAGAAATGGGGCTTAAAATATATAACAGTTTGACTCGAAAAAAAGAAAACTTTTCCCCTCTACAAAACAGAAAAGTTACCATGTATGTTTGTGGGGTAACTCTTTACGATGAACTTCATCTTGGTCATGCTCGAGCTGCAGTGGTATTTGATGTCATAAGGAGATATCTGGAATATAAAGGCTATAAGGTGATATACGTCACCAATTTTACTGACGTGGATGACAAAATGATTCAAAGAGCTAAAGAGCTTAATACCACTATATTTGCCCTGGCTGAAAGATTTATAGAAGAGTATTTTCAACAGATGGAAAAATTAGGAGTAAAAAGGGCCACGTATCATCCCCGGGCAACCCAGCACATTGAAGATATGATAGGGCTTATCAGAAAATTAGAAAAGAAAGGGATAGCTTATAATGTCAATGGAGATGTGTTTTTTCGAGTTAAAAAATTTCCCGGGTATGGTAAATTATCCGGACAATCCTTAAAAGAACTTGCTGCCGGGGCAAGAATAGAGATCGACGAGAAGAAAGAGGACCCTTTTGACTTTGCTCTCTGGAAAAAATCTAAGAAAGGTGAACCTTCCTGGAAAAGTCCCTGGGGTGAAGGAAGACCTGGCTGGCACATTGAGTGTTCCGCTATGGCCATGAAATATCTGGGTGAAACCCTGGACATTCACGGAGGAGGTAAAGATCTTATCTTTCCTCATCATGAAAATGAAATAGCTCAGTCAGAGGCAGCTACAGGTAAGGAGTTTGCTCGTTTTTGGGTACATAATGGACTTGTGACTGTGGATGGCCAAAAAATGGCAAAATCGACCGGTAACTTCGTCACATTGAGGGAAGCTTTACAAAGGTACTCTGGCGAAGTCATAAGATATTATCTTCTGTCTGCGCATTATCGCAGCCCTTTGAATTACCATCTTACAAGTCTTCAAGAAGCTGCCTCTTCGTTAACTAAGGTTTATAATGTTTTGGAAAAAATAGATAAACTTACCTTTCCGTATCAAAAGGCTACGGGAATCTTTTCTCTTCCTGCTGAAATTGAAGCACATTACCAAAAATTTTTCCGGTCTCTTGATGACGATTTTAACACACCCGGGGCACTTGCCTGTATTTTTGAAATTGTAAAACAGGCAAATCTCATGCTTAAAGGTCCCTTAGACGACTCTGTAAGACTTGCTTTAAAGGAAATTAGAATTAAAATTAAAGAAATGGGAAGTATTCTTGGCCTTTTCCAGGAAAAAAAAGGAAAAAAACTTGACGAAAAGGCAGAACAGCTAATAGATATTTTAATAGAAGTAAGAGAGATTCTCCGTCGGGAAAAGCGATGGGATCTTGCAGATAAAATAAGAAGTAAGCTTGCAGATATCGGTATTTATCTGGAAGATACAAAGGACAAAACAATCTGGCGTTTTGTTTCTCATTAAGGTTGTAAATATAAACATCTAAATGCTGGCGTAGCTCAACGGTAGAGCAGCTGATTTGTAATCAGCAGGTTGGGGGTTCGAGTCCCTCCGCCAGCTCTTCTTTTCTCCAGCCGATCTGTAGCTACCCTGAGCCCTTCGCCCTCAGTACGGACCAGACTCTTTCAAAAACCTAAGTTGTCTAAAATAAAATTTTTGGTAGGCTAACATTAAGAGGGGTGAGAGAAAATCATGATAGGAAGAGAAAAAATCTGGAAAATAAGAATCTCTCAGGGTAATAGATTTTATGGCTTTTATGTTGTCTCTATAGAAAAACCCATGATCATCTTTGAATCTTACTTTGGCAAATTAAGACGTATATTTGACATCTCGTATAAAAAAATCCAGTCTCAACCAGTTTTTTATGTTCCACGATGGGAAAAGGCAACTGTAAAGTTAACTGACGAAATCCATGGATTTAAAGTAAAAGAAATTTCCACCAAACATATAGTTTTAGAAGCACAAAATCCAGATAAAAAGTACCTATATGAAATAACTCTAATAGATAAAAAGGTTAAGGGTTTTATAAAGAAAAATTACATTTTGGCCAGAGATAAAAAAGATGCAAAAGATTTAGCTGAAAAATTCAAAAGAACTTACTGGATAAAAGTAAAAAGAGCAACTAAAATGGATTGTTATCCGATTTTATCTGTAAATAAAGACAGAATCATTCTGGGAAAGATTTGACAAAAGTTAGACCGTATTTATATTAGGCTTGTTTCTTTATAAATCCTTCCCTAATATGAAAGGAGACATAATGGATGAACACAAAGATGTAAGAGTTAGAACGGTAGCCCCTATCTTGAAAGGGGGGGACATTAAACTATTCACTATTTTTGATATTGAGATACACCTAAATTATACATGGTTTATTGTGGTTCTGCTGGTAGCATGGAGTTTAACTTATGGGTATTTTCCTCAACAGGTTCCAGGAAGATCTATTTTGACTTACTGGGGTCTGGGACTTATAACGTCAATAATTTTTTTTCTCTGCATTTTAGTTCATGAAATATCTCATAGCTACGTTAGTAAAAAATTAGGAATTCCTGTCCCTCGTATTACTCTGTTTATATTTGGAGGTGTAGCCCAAATCTCCCGGGAACCACCTGATCCAGATACAGAATTCAAAATAGCTGTGGCAGGACCTCTTGCCAGCGCCGTTCTATGGGGTCTTTTCTTCGGGTTAAGTTTTTTATTCGCTCGGATTTATCTTTTTCCCTTATTAGCTTCTGTTTTTAGTGTTCTATCTATAGTAAACGCTGCCGTAGCACTTTTTAACTTGGTTCCCGGTTTCCCACTTGATGGTGGCCGACTTTTACGTGCTTACATCTGGAAAAGAAGAAAAAATATTAGAGAGGCTACATTTATTACTGCTCAAGTTGGCAGAGTATTTGCCATTGGTTTGATCTTTTTAGGATTTTTTCAAATCCTTCTGGGAAACATAATTGGAGGAATATGGTTTATTTTTATTGGTTTTTTCCTTGAACAGGCAGCTGCTTCGGGTTACCAGCAGGTATTGATGAGGGAGGGACTTACTGGAACAAAAGTTAAAGAAATCATGACCCGTAACGTTATATCGGTTGACCCTTCTCTTTCTTTATCCCAGTTAGTAGAGGGGTTTTTCTTTAAATACCGGTACAACAGTTATCCTGTGGCAAAAAATGGAGAGTTTCTTGGTTGTGTAACACTTAACCATATTAAACAGTTTCCCCGTGACAGATGGGACAAGCTAAAAGTAACCGATGCGATGGACAAACTGCCTTCTCATCTTCTTCTTCATCCAGAAGAAGATGCAGTTGAGGCTCTCTCTAAAATGGTAAGAAGTGGACACGGACGACTTCCAGTTGTACAAAAGGGAAAACTGGTAGGTATTCTTACTCGCCGGGATATTATGTCTTTTCTTAAAATTAGAACAGACCTTGGATCTCCAGAGCTACACAGGGTTTCACTCTTCATCACATGAAGTATTCCTGCAATCGCTTCTGTCTCGCTATTTCCCTGAGTTGGGCCAGGACCTTGGCTTCAATCTGTCTAATCCTCTCTCTTGTCACCCCATACCTCTCCCCTATCTCTTGGAGAGTACAGTCCCATCCGTCTTCGGTCCCGAACCTTAGCTTTAGTATCTCTCTTTCTCTGTCATCTTTAATCTGTTTAATAAGCTCTTCTATTTCCCTTTTGAGATATCTTAAATTAACTTCTTCAAAAGGACAGGTTGCCTTTTCATTTTCTATAAGTTCAATAAGGTAACTATCTTCCTCTTCTCCAATTGGTGTGTCCATTGATGTAGAACGGGTTATTACCCTTTGAACTCTTTCCACCTTCTCCAGAGAAATACCACAGCGTTCTGCAATATCTCTTGCTGTAGGAGGTCTTCCAAGTTCCTGTTCCAATTCCTGAGATATACGATTCACCTTTTTTATCAGTTCAGTTATGTGGATTGGAACGCGGATAGTTCTTGATTGATCAGATATTGCCCGGGAAAGAGACTGTCTTATCCACCAGCTGGCATAGGTGCTGAAACGATTACCCCTGCGATAGTCAAACTTATCCACCGCCCGTGATAGACCTATATTTCCCTCCTGAATTAAATCGAGGAAGGGGACACCCCTACCGGTATATTTTTTTGCAAAGCTGACCACCAGCCTGAGGTTTGCCCTTATCATTTTGTCTCTATATGTTTCATAACAACAATGGGCTTTTCTTATTTCTTCTCTCAAAGAAAGAAAATAATCCCTGTCCTCTGGCGGGCGAAGCTGGCTGCTTTCTTCTTCTGAGATTTGAATAATTAAATTGGTAACTCTCTTCACTTTCTTAAATTTCTTCTTTATTCCTCGAAGATCCTCATCTTTAAGACCCCTTCTTCTAACCAGAGATAAAAGATAATTATTCCTCTGCACAAGGTTCACAACTTCCAGAACTTTAGTTTTCATTATTTTTTTACTTTCTTTGATTTTCATACCATATTCTCTTTCTTCTTCAGCTGAAAGAAGAGGGGTTCTTCCTATTTCCTGAAGATACCTTCCGATACCATCACCAACTTCACCGGGAATGGATTCTGAGCCTCCAAGTTCCTCTGTTTCTTCAGGAATTATCTCTATCCCCTCCTGTTCAATTATGTCAAAGAGATCTTCGATGCCTATTCTTCCTTCACTGGTGGTGGCAGCTTCTTCCACTTCACCATAAGAGAGCTTGCCATCTTTTTTTGCTTTCTGTAAAAGTTCTTTTATCTTTTTCTTTTTCATAGTTCCCCACCTCGCTTTTCTCATCTCATGATACTTTTTCGTAACTGAATTAATTGTTCACACAACCTTTTTACCTCAATTTCTTTCCCTTGTTTTTCTAACTCTTTGATCATTTTACAGAGCTTTTCTATTTTTTTCTGTCGATTTCTTCTTTTAAGGGTCTGGATTATTTCTCGAGCTACTTGCTGCAAATCAACATCCTCAAGAGAGGAATCACTTAAAGAAAGAGAAGAAATTAAAGAGTTTAGGGATTCATCGGCAATTCGATTTATGAGATAGGCAGGAGGAACATCCCTATGGACAAAAAGCTCCTGGGCTAATCTCCGGCAAAGGGGATGGGTGAACTCCTCCACAGAAAAATCTCCTTTTACTGTTTCCACCACTTCTTTGTCCTGAAGCATAACCTGCAGCAAGCGTTTTTCAATCTCTGTTTGCTCAGGCACTTCTAATTTTAATGAAGGAGAAAATGAAAAGTTAACTTTTCTCTGGGTAAACCTGTTAAACTCGATCCTTAGAGATTCTTCATTAAGGTCCAGGGCCTGGGCAATTTTTTTTAGGGCCTCATCTAAAATATATCGAGAGTTAATATTCTCCAGGGTGGCAAAAAGGGCACCAACCTCCCTTAATTTTCTCTCCAAAGTAAGAGGTTTCTGGTCTTCCAGAATAAGTTTTATCCTGTAATCAATATAGGGCAAGGCCCTCTTCTTTTCACTAACAAAAGCTTTTTTTCCTTTCTCCTGCACAAATTCTGCTGGATCTTTTTTAGAAAGCGAGATTACCTTAACTTGAAGATCCTCTTTGAGCAACAAATCAATACCTCTGAGAGTTGCTGCCTCTCCTGCACTATCTTCATCATAAGCCATGAAAACTATATTGGCATACCTTTTTAGCAGTCTCACCTGAGACGTGGTGAGAGAAGTGCCCAAAGAGGCAACTACATTACAGATTCCCTCCTGATAAAGAGTGATAACATCGGTATAACCCTCAACCAGAATGGTCTCTTGACTTTTCCGTATCCATTCTCTGGCTAAATTTAAGCCGTAGAGATTTTTTCCCTTATCGAATATTTGCGATTGGGGCGAATTAAGGTATTTAGGCAAGGAGTTATCAAGAACTCTTGCCCCAAAGCCTACAACTTTCCCTGAAAGAGAAAATATCGGGAAAATTATGCGTCTCTGAAAATATGGATACACTCTCTTACCGTCGGGAGAAACTCTAACAAGACCTAATTCTTTCAGTTTTTCTTCAGGAAGATTTTTGTTGCGGCAAAAAGAAAGAAATAAATCACCGTTTTCCGGAGCCCATCCCAATTTGAATTTTTCAATACTTTCCGGTCTAATTCCTCTATTGTAAAGGTATTCAAGAGCAGGCTTTGTCTTCTTTAATTGGTGATGGAAAAACTCACTTATTTCTAAGTTAATCTTGTAATACTGATTTTCACGAGAAAAACCACCTTTTTTCACCCTAACATCAACGCCTACTTTTTCTCCTACTATTTTTACTGCCTCAGGGAAAGTCACATTTTCCCATTTCATCACAAAGGTAAAAACATTACCCCCAATTCCACAACCAAAACAATGAAAAACCTGTTTTTCAGGAGACACCATGAAAGAAGGAGTTTTTTCTTCATGGAAAGGACACAGGGCTTTATAGTTTTTGCCCGCCTTTTTTAAGGGAAGGTACTCGGAAATTATCTGAACAATATCTGCCTGTTCAGCTATATGATCGATTACTTCCTGAGAAATGAAACCCTCCATTACGCCCACTCCCCGGGTATAAAATAACGCTCATATTCATTTAGAGCGTAACGATCAGTCATTCCTGCAATATAATCTACCACAGCTCGCTCAATACTTTCTTTTCCAGCATTTTCTCTAAAATAATCTGGAATCAGGTGAGGATTTTGTAGATAGAAATTATAAAGGCTACACACCAGCTGGAAAGCTTTTCTCACCTCCTTCAAAAGAACTTCTGCTTTATATACCCTCCTATACATAAAATCTCTCAGTTCGTTAAAGGCCTCAAGTACAAGGGGGCTCATCTGCAAATGAGGTTTATCCCAACTGTTGGTAACAACATCCTTCACAATAGAAGCAATTCTTTCTCTGGAAGTCTCGCCCAATATCTTTATTGGCTCACGAGGAAGATCTCTCTCTCTTATTATTTTTGCCCTTAATGCATCATCAATATCGTGGTTCACATAAGCCAGAGGATCGGCAATTTTTACTACTTCTCCTTCCAGCGTAGCGGGAACATTTTTTGCATTTTCACTTAGTATTTTCTCCCCTTCCTGAGAATGGTTCAATATGCCATCCCTGACTTCCCAGGTCAGATTTAACCCCCTTTCTCCTTCCAGTTTTTCTACAACTCTTAAGCTCTGCTCGTTATGAGCAAAACCGCCTTTATAAACACTATTTAATGCCTCCTCACCAATGTGGCCAAACGGAGTGTGTCCAAGATCATGTCCAAGCGCAATGGCTTCTGTGAGATCTTCATTTAATCTTAAAGCTCTGGCAATGGTTCGGGCAATTTGACTTACTTCCAATGTGTGAGTCAATCTGGTTCGGTAATGGTCACCAAAGGGAGCAATAAATACCTGTGTTTTATGTTTCAGTCTTCTGAAGGCCTTTGAGTGAATAATTCTATCTCTATCTCTTTGAAATTCAGTTCTCAGAGGACAGGAGGGTTCTTTTCTTTCCCTCCCCCTGGTAGCAACACTCAGAGTAGCAAACGGAGACAGATTTTTTTTCTCCCATTCTTCTTGAGCCCTTCGATCAAAAATATCCACTGATTTACCTTCTAAGATTTTCAACAATTCTTTCCCCTGAGGAGAGATTTTTACTAAGCTGGCTTAAATTAGCAGGGTCCAATTTTTCAATGAATTTTTTTGTCTTTCCAGGAGTTATAGAGGCAATACTATCGTAAACAAAGGGGCCCACCTTCAGTAAATAAGGTTTTAGAATGGATCCCTCGCTAAATGTCTCGAATTTATCAGCAAAAGGTGAGACACTTATGAGGAGAAGGATAACACTACAGATCAGAGCACCTTCAATTAAACCCAAAATAAAGCCCCCTCCTTCTTCCAGGCCTCGAGTCACCGGATAACGGTAAAGAAGGTTGTGGATTAAAACTCCTGCTATTGCCCCTATAATAGCAATTCCTACAAAAATAACTACAAATGCCACAATGTTGGATATCTTTAAGGAAAGAAGCCCTACTTCTTCTTGTATTACTTTACCCAACTGCTGGTAACGATTAACAGCAACTATAAACCCAACAATAAGACAAATTAGTCCAATTCCTTCTCTAAAAAGGCCTCTAATTATACCACGAATTACAAAAAGTAAAATCACGAAACCTGCAATTATATCCAGCCAGTTCATGAATCTTTCTTGTCTAACTTATCTAAAAGTTTTTTAAGTCTTTGCCTGGCTAAAGAATTTCTTTTTTTTAAAATGAAAAGTTCTGCTGCGATATTAAGACAGGTAAGAACGCAGATTTGTTCAAAACTTTTCTGAGGAATGGAAGTTGCGATTTCTCTTATCTTCTCATCGACATAAGCTGCAATCTGCTTAAGGGAATGTTCGTCTACTTTGGCATCAGCCTTCAGATTATATTCTCGGTCGTAGATAGTGACCTTTACCCCAACTTTTTGACCTTGAAGTTTTTGTTTTATAATAGAAAATTTTATCAGGATGTCAAGGTTTTTCTCTCTATTAGAGCATTTGGAAGACTTATCGTATAACTTACTTTACCAGATCAAAAACTTGCAATTTCGCCATTTTTCTGTATTATCGTATTTAATTTAGTGTGTGGGAGAAGATAAAATTGATTGAGATAATTGGATCACTGTTTATATTTATCGTTTCTTTCATCTTTTTTGTTTATGGAAGGATCCACCGAACTATTGTGGCCATGACAGGAGCGGCCTCCATGCTTATCTTCGGTATTGTAATGGGATTTTACAGCCAGAGTCTTGCCTTTAATGCTATAGATTTCAACACTATAGGACTTTTATTAGGAATGATGATAATAGTCAACATTCTAAAAAGAAGTGGTCTTTTCAGATATCTGGCAATTAAAGGTGTAAAGATGGCAGGCGGTGACCCCTGGAAACTACTTGTCACCTTAGGTTTAATTACCGCCTTTATATCCATGATAATTGACAATGTTACCACCATACTTCTTATGAGCCCGGTTACCCTTCTGATAAGTGACATACTTGGTATAAGCCCTCTCCCCATGCTCCTTGGAGAAGTTATCTTATCCAACATAGGTGGTATAGCGACTTTAGTAGGTGACCCACCAAACATCATGATTGGATCAGCATCCAATTTGACTTTTAATTCCTTCATCGTTCATCTTATGCCTGTTTCTCTTTTAGCTATGGGAGTCTCTCTTTTTCTTTTGAAGATAATTTTTCGTTCCTTTCTGGTAAAGAAAAAAGAAAAAATAAGTCAATTCTTAAAAATGAGAGAGGAAGAGGCCATAAAAGATAAAAGTATCCTGGTAAAATGTGTTTTTTCATTGATACTGATAGTAGCTCTTTTTGCTACAGAAGAATTTCATGGACTAAAGCCATCCATGGTTGCCCTTATTGGAGCAGTCATAACATTACTTTTTGTCAGACCTGATCCTTATGAAATTCTATCAGAGATAGAATGGCCGGTTCTCTTTTTCTTTGCTGGACTTTTTATAATAGTCGGAGGGGTAGATCATGCTGGAGCATTGAAGATTCTGGGATACAACATAAGCAATATCACTCATAATCCCCTTGTTCTGTCAGTTATTGTCATCTGGCTTTCGGCTATTCTTTCTGCCTTCATTGACAATATTCCCTACACCGCAGCCATGATACCTGTAATCAAGCATTTAGGAACAATTGGCATAAATACCCAGCCTCTATGGTGGGCACTGGCCATAGGTGTTGGTTTAGGGGGTAATTACACGCCTGTTGGTTCCTCTGCAGGAGTCGTGGTGATGGGGTTAATTGATAAAACGTCAAGTTCTCTTACTTTTAAAAGCTGGATAAAAACAGCAGGTATTATATCTTTAATAACCACTTTAACCGCAACTCTGGTCTTTATAGTAGGATTTAAATGGTTTTCTTGATTTTTAGTTTTGTCTTTTGATAGATTCCTGAGGTTGAGACACTTTTTAAGTAGATAGAGGTCCCGGGTATTCCAAAGGAAGCCTCTTTTTGGCGAGCAGAAAACTTTGCCTTAGTAGGAACTTTTGCACAGCCAAAAAGCGGAGGCCGAGCTACACTAAAATGATTAGGTGAGATAAACCTCTTGCGAGGCCGTCTTCCGTGGGATATCCGGGACCCAGAAAAAAGCTGTGAGAAACTGTCCCAATTTCAGATAGATTCATCTTGCGTTTCTGGACAAAAAATATTATTTTGATAAAATTGATAAAATAAAAATTTGACCTAATGGACACCCTTGAGGGAGGGTAAAAATGATTGAAACAAGAAATCTGGTTAAAGAATATGATGGCTTCAGGGCAGTGGATAATCTAAATTTGAAAGTGGAAGCAGGAGAAATTTACGGTTTCCTGGGGCCTAATGGTGCCGGAAAGACAACTACTATTCTCATGTTACTTGGTATTCTTAAGCCCACCGAGGGGGAGATCTTTATTATGGGAGAACCCCTCCATAAAAATCCTCTGGCTCTAAAAAAAAGAATAGGAGTTGTCTCAGAGAAGCAGTATCTGTACAAAGAGATGACAGCTGGTGAGTACCTGAGTTTTTTTGGCGATCTTTACGGAGTAAAAAACAAAGAAAAAAGAATAGATGAACTTCTGTCGGCCGTAAATTTACTCGAGGTTAAAAATAAAAAGTTGGGTGCCTTTTCCCGGGGGATGCAACAAAAACTCGGGTTTGCCCGGGCTCTTTTACATGACCCGGATCTTTTACTTCTTGATGAACCGGTTTCAGGACTTGACCCAACAGGTATAAAACAGGTAAGAGACCTTATTGAAGAGGAAAACAGGAAAGGACGAACCATATTTATCTCCTCACATCTTTTGTCTGAAGTTGAAAAACTCTGCAGTAAAGTTGCCATAATAAACAAAGGTAAACTTTTAGCTGAAGATACCATGGATAATCTGCGAAAAAGATTAACTGATTATATGCAACTTGAAGTTGAGCTAAGTGAAGTAAAACCACTCATTCTTGAGGTTCTTAAATCATTTGATTTTGTCAAGGAGGTCCATCAGGAGGGGAATCTACTTACCATCAAGGTGACAACAGACAAGGATCACAGAGCTGATATTTCCGCAGCAATTGCTAAAAATGGTGGAGTTGTTTTAGGGATAAAAACAAGAGAGTTAAGTCTTGAAGAGGCCTTTATAACTATAACTCAGAAAAACATTTCTCTTCTGGCAACTTCCAAGGAGGCTGCCCGATGAAAAGAAGAACCTTATACCTTACAGTAAGTATAATTATCGTAGTGATAGTTGCTGCTGGCAGTGTGCTTTTTGCCACCTTTAAAGCTCCAAAATATGGAATAGTTAAGGGAAAAATTTTTGACGAACTCTCTGGTGACCCGGTGAAAGGGGTTCGTATTGTAGTTGACGGAAGATCTACTGTTCTGTATCGAAGTACCGAATATAAGCTTACAAGAATACCTCCTGCCGAGTATACCCTTGAAGCCTCTCCACCATCAGGATGGATCAAGTTTACCAAAAAGATCAAGGTTAAAACTGGAGAAAACAAACTTGATATTCCTCTTAAAGGAGATAAAATTCCCGGTTTAACCGAAATTATCTGTTTTACTGAGTCAGATAAAAAAGGTATTACTGTGGAGATAAGATACGTTGACCCGGAAGGGATCGGAATGACTGAATTTCCCTGTCTTCCCATAACCATAGAAGTTACTTTATGGGAAAGAGTTGGAGAGGAAGGCAACTACAGAAAGGGAAAAAAGCTTTTTGAGGGTCCTGTACAACATATCTGGGATTCATTGGAATATCTTGCCAAAAACAAAGGTTTTATCCCCTGGGAAAAAATCCCTGTGGATATTAAAGAGGAAAAATGGGGAATTATGGAAGTTAGAGTAAAACTGCAACAGGGAGAATTCAAAGATACAGTTGAGGATGTGCAACTTTTCCCGGTGAAGGAGGAATATAAATGAAAGAAAAGGGAATCTCTATATCTTTTTATAGTATGAGAGTCCTCATAAAAAGGGAACTAATTTCAAGTCTCTATGGATGGGGGGTCTATGCAGCTATGTTTATTGCTTTTTTGGTCTCCTCTTTTATCTTGAGAAATTTTTTGCGGGGAATAAGAGAGGAAAACATCTTTATCTCTTCTTATCCTCTTAATTTTCCACTTTTTGTATCGGTAGTTATCATCTCCTTTTATCTGGTTGTAGTCTCGGCAATTTCTATTTCCCGAGAAAGAGAACAAGGAACTTTAGAGGTATTATTTTACGGACCGGTAAGTTCCTCCTCATTTCTTCTGGGGAAGTATTTTACTGATATGATCCTTTATATGATTATTCTGGGATTTTCTGCTATATATTTTCTGGGTGTATCTCTACTTACCAATCTTGGTTTCACCTACCTGCTGGTGAAAGCCTTTTTGCTCTCCATATTTCTTGCTTCATGTGTGATAAGCTTTGGGCTCTTTATTTCCTCCCTAACCGGTAGAGTGAGAAGTTCCATAATATGGCTGGTGGGAATACTCCTTGCCTTTTTAGGGTTATGGTTTCTTCAAAACATGTTTTTAACCTTTCCATCGGAGGCTTTTACTTCCTGGCTCCTTTATATTAGAAAAACTCTTTTCGTAACTCAACATATAATAAACTGGATCTCACCCTTTTCTTATCTTTCTCGAGGAATGGAGTCAATCAGGATTGGTAGCGTAAAACCATTTGTGCTTAATATAGTTTATTCAATCATCTACACCGTGATTTTACTTTTCCTTTCAATTTATATTCTAAAAGCAAAGGGGGTCAGGGCATGATTAAAAAAAGAAGAAAAATAGTAAATTTACTTTCAATTTTTGTGCTTTTAATTTTGTTAATTTTTCTGGTTACCCAATGGGGATTAGCTCAAGAGGAAAAGAAAGAGGAGGAGAAAAAACAACCTACCATTTCTCTTGCTCCGGTTTTGAGGGAGGAACTGGTCTATCGCTGGAATGTATTTGACGGTAAGGGATGGAGTGGAGGATTTATCCCACAAAGTGAAGACACTATATACATAATTGCCAATAAGGATAATGCAATTTCCGCCCGGAAGACACTTGTTTATTTCTGGCCAATTACTGCCCGGTATATGGCTGGATGGAAAACTCTGAACGAGCAAGTAAAAGGAACTCTGGAGATACTTCAGGATGGCAAAGTAATAAAGAAATTAAAAAAGGAAGACAATGTCCTTTATTATCCTGAGGGATTTTGGGGAGAAAAAACCGTATTTTACAAGGGAGAGGATGCCAATAAACAGTACCAAAAGTACAGAAAAGCTTTGGATAAGTATTATGAGGACTTGAAAAAATACTATGAGGCAAGGCAAGAATATCGCAAAAAATTAGATGAGTTCTTTAAAGAAGTAAAAAGAAGAAGGGAAGCAGGAGAAAAAGGACCTCTGGATATAGAGATACCTAAAGAACCGGAGCCTCCTAAGGGTCCTGACTTTTACGTGACCGAACCCAAGAAAGACTACATTGTAAATCTTCCTGTGGGAAAATATCAGATTAGAATAAGAGCCGAAGATGGCACTATTGTTGAAGGAAGCGAAAAGAATCTATTTGTGTTTACCTCTCGCAGAAAAGGAGGAGTGGGATACGAGATTATTCCTGGTAATCGCTGGACAAAAAGGGAGGAATGTAATGACCCGGCTAACATAATCTACGCAGCAGGAAGGAATGTTCTTTATTTCCGCCCTTACAATCAGGATGAATACAACGAGCTTTATCACAACAAGTTGATGGACCCCCAGAATGAAGGTAGAGAGGAAAACTGGAAATGGGTACACACTGATCCGATAACAGATGTATTTCTCCTCTTTTACGATGAGGATAAGCTTCTGGAAAAAGTGGATAAGAAACCATACATCGTTCAGCAAATTCCTGGGCCCGAACTTGGATATAACATTCTTGAATATACTAAAGAGGAATTTCCATACAAAAAACCAACTTTTGAGGGTTATCAGCTTATTCTCTCTGAAAAACTGGCTCCTCATGGTTATCAGATTTTTCTGGGAAAAAAGGAAAATAACGCTTTAATCCCGGAAAGCAGGAGAGAGATAAGACTTGTAAGAAAGAAAAATGCTAACTTTCTTTACTATCTATCCCTCTTTCCCTTGGTGGTGGGAGGAATTGTTTTTACCGTAAGACTGAGAAAGGTGAAAAAATAATGGAAAAAATAGATAAAATGAAGCCGGAACAAGTATCTATTAAAGATATAATGAGGAAGGCTTATGAGAAAAAGCTTTTGATTCCAGCTTTTAATGTAGCTTATATTCCCATGATACTTCCTATAGTAGAAACTCTGAAAGAACTTCAAACATTCGGACTGGTGGAAGTAGCTCGCCCTGACGTGGAAAAATTTGGAGCAGAAAGCTTTAAAAAAGTTGCCGAGGAATATTTCAAAATAGCTGATAGACGCTTCACCCGTCTGCACCTTGATCATATTCCTGTCATAGATGAAGATGGAAAAAAAGTTGACTGGATGCCTCTTATAAAGGAGGCTCTGGAAATTGGATATGACTCTGTTATGATTGACGGTTCAAGACTCCCCCTTGAGGAGAATATTCGTGTTACAAAAGAAGTAGTTGAGCTTGCTCATTCAAATAATGTGCCAGTTGAAGCAGAGCTTGGAGCTGTGCTGGGTCACGAATCAGGACCTCTTCCTCCTTACGAAGAACTATTTTCCACAGGGAAAGGGTTCACCAGGGTTGATGAAGCAAGGCACTTTGTCAAAGAAACAAATGTAGACTGGCTTTCTGTAGCCATAGGGAATATACACGGGGCAATATCCGGGGTAGCTAAAGACAGAAAAAAGATCGAAGCCAGACTAAATATAGAACATTTAAAAAAGATAAAAGAGGCTACCAATATTCCTTTAGTACTTCACGGAGGCTCTGGAATTAAAAGAATCTATCTTCTTGAAGCAATTAAAAATGGTATAACCAAGATAAATATTGGAACGAATATACGTCAAAAATATGAAAAAACTCTTTCTCAGACCGGTGACTTGGAGAAAGCCCGGAGGGCTGTAGCTGAGGAAATAAAATATCTCATCACCCAGGAATATCAGATACAGGATAGTCAGGGAATGCTTTTCTCTCAGTAATCTATGCCAGAGTAAGAGGTTTTTCCCCATGTAAAGCTTTATCTATAAGTTTTATAGCACAATACTCTCCACACATTGTACAAACATCATCAGTTTCTGGTTTACTTTTTTCTCGTAGCTTGCAGGCTTTTTCTGGATTAATTGATAATTCTATCTGTTTTTTCCAGTTTCTTCTTCTTCTGTTTTTTGACATCTTTAAATCCCACTCCAGAGCTTCTTTTACGCCTTTGCTGATGTCTCCAACATGAGCAGCTATTCTGGTAGCAATGACCCCCTCTTTTACATCTTCCAGTGAGGGCAGTCTCAGGTGCTCAGCTGGAGTAACATAACATAAAAAGTCAGCTCCAGCACTTGCTGCCACAGCTCCCCCTATAGCCGAAGTTATATGGTCATATCCAGGAGCAATATCTGTCACCACCGGACCCAGAACATAAAAAGGTGCATTGTGACAGAGTTTTTTTTCAAGCAAAATATTAGCCTCGATATCTTTTAAAGGTATATGACCCGGGCCTTCAATCATTACCTGAACCCCGTATTCCAGGGCATATTTGGCCAGTTCTCCCAAAATTATCAACTCTTGAATCTGGGCTCTATCAGTTGAGTCAGCAATACATCCTGGCCTTAATCCATCACCCAAACTGAGGGTAACATCGTATTTTCTGGCAATCTCCAGTAAGCGATCAAACTGTGTATATAAGGGATTCTCTTTCTCATTGGCAATCATCCAGCAAGTTAAGAAAGCACCACCTCTACTAACTATATCCCCTACCCTTCCTTCCTTTCTTAACCTTTCCAGACTGGATTGAGTTAATCCGCAGTGAACAGTCATAAAATCAACTCCATCTTCAGCCTGCCGATGGATAACTTCAAATATCTTTTCCGGGTCCATTCTGGTTATGCTTCCCCTTTCGGCAATTGTTTCTACTGCTGCTTGATATATTGGAACTGTCCCCAAAGGAAGGTTTGTGGAGGCAAGTATGGTTCTTCGTATCTTGTTCAAATCGCCCCCGGTACTAAGATCCATGATTGTATCGGTCCCGGCTTTCTCAGCCACCTTAAGCTTAGCCATTTCCAGATCAAGATCTACAAGATCAGGTGAGGTTCCTATGTTAGTATTTACTTTGGTCCTTAACCCCTTGCCTATTCCTTTTACTGCAACCCTGGAACGCAGAACGTTCTTAGGAATAACTACCTCTCCTCTGGATATTCTTTCAATTAAATCTTCCTCTCTGATTTTTTCGGTGGCACAGACTTCTCGCATTTCAGGGGTAACTATCCCCTTCTTAGCTTGCAATAATTGAGTCATCAAATTTACTCCTTCTTGAGAAGATTTTAACAAGATTGTTAACCTCAAAAATAGCTTCTCTAAACATTTTTACATCAACTGAAAAAGGTAAATTATAAACAGAAGAACCTGGTTTAAAAAATCTCTCCGAAATTTTTTCTATATCTTCATCTTTTAAATGAATCCCGAGTTCTTCCAGGCTACATGGCAAACCAATTTTCCTGTAAAAATGAACTAATTTAAAAAATTCTTCTTCACTTTTCCCCTGCAATAAAAACTGAACTAAAATCCCTACAGCAACACCTTCACCGTGCAGGAAAGACCCTGTGGGGGAAATGCTTGTCAAAGAGTAATTAAAAGCATGAGCAGCCGCTGAGCGAAAACTCTTTCCCCCTAACCTTCCAATAAGCCCAGCTAAGACTATATTTGCATGGATTATTCTTTCAACTTCTGGAGAACAAATTTTTCTTTCTGTATCAATTTTTGCTTGAGGTCCATTTTCTTCAATTATTTCCCGTAACTTTTGTGATAGACAAAGGGCAACATTTACAGAAGGATCCTTTTCTTTTCCTCGAGAGGTAACCTCTCCTTCATACCATTTGGCCAGTGAATCACCCATTCCTGAAGAAAGCAATCTAACAGGAGCAGAGGCTATTACCTGAGAGTCAACTAAAACAAGTTCGGGGTTTTTGTTAAGTTCAAGAGTTCGCAGATATTCTCCTTCTGGAGCGTAAAGAGGACAGGTAGAAGACCAGGCAGAACAGGTTGCAGCGCTGGTCGGGATAGCAACAAGAGACACTCCAGCAAACCGAGCTGCTGCCCTTGCAGTATCGATAGTTTTTCCCCCTCCACAACCAACTATCAGATCAACTTTTTCTTTCTTCACCTGCTCTGTGACCCTCTCAATCTCGGGCTCACAACATTCCCCTCTAAAGGTGATAAATTTGAGCAAAAAACCACTCTTGTAGAGACTTTCTTCCACTCTATCTTTTATTATGGAAGTAACAACTTTATCAGCCAAAAAAACAGGATTCTCACCAATCTCTTTTAAAAACTCACCCAACCTGGAAAGGAGATTTTTCCCTTGCAGGTACCTTAGTGGAGCAAGACAAGATAAGTTAACCATTTTATTTAACTCCAAATTCAAACTCCTTTAAATTCTGCTGCCTCAAGAACAGCGCTTACCTCAGGAGGAACTACTGGAGGTGAAGACGATTCTTTAATCGCTCTCTCTGGATCTTTAAGTCCATGACCGGTAAGTATTAAGACTACATTAATCTCCCCATATTTATCGAAAAACCCGGCTTTTTTGAGTTTTAATACACCAGCAAGTGATGCTGCTGAAGCAGGTTCGACAAAAATCCCCTGTTCTCGGGCCAGCATTTTATAAGCTTCAATAATCTGTTCATCAGTCACTTTTTCAATTAATCCCCCCGACTCTTCAGCTGCTGTGACCGCCTCTTCCCATCGAGCAGGATTACCTATCCTTATAGCGGTTGCGATTGTCCGGGGTTTTTTAATAGGATACCCTTCAACTATGGGGGCAGCTCCTGCCGCCTGAAAACCAAGTATTTTTGGCAAAGAATCTATTTTGCCCAGATTATAATACTCCTGATATCCCTTCCAGTAAGCCGTGATATTACCCGCATTTCCAACTGGCATAGCTTGAAAATCAGGAGCTCGACCCAAAACATCACATATTTCAAAGGCGGCGGTCTTTTGACCTTCAATTCGGTCAGGGTTCAAGGAATTAACCAGAGCAATGGGATAGGAGGAAGTAATCTCCCGAACTACACCAAGAGCATCATCAAAATTACCTTTAATAGCTACAACTTTTGCTCCATGTAAAAGAGCCTGGGATAACTTCCCCAGTGCTATAGCTCCTTCAGGTATTACCACTATACACTCAAGACCTGAAACTGCCGCATAAGCAGCTGCTGAAGCTGAAGTATTGCCAGTTGAGGCACACATTATAGCTTTAGCTCCTCTTTCCAGTGCACAGCTTACTGCTACAGTCATTCCTCTATCTTTAAAAGAAGCTGTAGGATTTAGTCCCTCGTATTTAAGATAGATTCTTATATTTTTCCCCAATCGAGCCGAAATATTCCGTGCAAAAATTAAAGGGGTATTCCCCTCGAGCAAGGTAACCACAGGGGTCCTCTCTGTTACCGGAAGATAGTCAAAGTAGTGTCGGATAACACCTTCCCAATGCAATTTACTTTTTCCTTATAATTTTATATTTGCCAGCCAGTTTAAGGAGTATAATTATAACAGAAATAAGTTTTTGTTCAAGAGAAAAA
>CAYZYX010000021.1:0-32389 GCA_964482715.1 uncultured Clostridia bacterium | reverse complement strand
AAAATACCTGATTGGGCATTAGAAACTATATAAATTGAGGAAACTTTTGCTGTAAACATCTACCGAAGAGAGCGAGCTTTTTCCAGCATCTTCTGTGCTTTTTCCTTTTCTCCTATTTTGAAATAAAGGGAAGCTATGTACTGGTAAATCTGTTTTAAATTTCTGGGTTTGAATTTAACAGTTACCTCATAAAGTGAAATTGCCTGGCGAATTTCTCCCAGTTTAACCAGATTACTGGCAACATTGGAATAAACAAGAGAAAGCGGAGCGAGGTTCTTTAAAACTTGCCCCCACTCAGGGTTTCCAGGACCGATATTTTTATCTTTTTCCAGTAAAATCTTCGACACCATCAAATATTCATCCTTTGCCTTATCTTTTCTCTTATACTGAAGGAAACTTTGAGCAGTAAAAAAATGTCTGAGAAAATCTTTTCCATAACGTTTTTCAATAAAAGCGTATTTTTGCCTGAGCTTTTTCACCACTTCCAGATTTTTCCTGGCAATTTTGTATTTAGGATTTGCCTTAAGAGCCTCCTCAAACATCTCAAGCGATTCATCAAGGCGACCTGTTTTCTGGTATATAGCTCCAAGATTGTTTAGAGAGTACATTCGGGACACCTGGGTATAGAGGGCATCAAGGTAAGCTTTTTCAGCCTTCTCAAATTCGCCCTTTTCCAGATAAACATTTCCCAGATTGTTAAAGGCACTTGGATCAAGTTTGGTTAAAAGAGATCTCTTAAAATAATAGGCGGCCTTGTCATATTCTTTCTTTTTCATGTAAGCAAAACCGGTGTAAAAATTGAGTTCTCCATCACGCGGGTCATATTTCAGGGCTTTCTGGTAATTCTTAATGGCTATATCCCAGCGTTTGGCAACAGCAGCTTTATATCCTTCAAAAAGATGCACGTTGGCCATAAAAGGGGTAAGATTGAGAAGAAAAAGGCCCGAACATCCTGCACATATGAGAGCATGCCAGATTGCCTTAATGGAAGGACGGACAAATAGGGATACGATAAGGGTGCCTAATCCCACAAAGGCCATGGCAACAGGTATACTGGTAATTAAAAATCTTAAAACATAGATAATAACTGCAACTACAAGGGAGATAACAATTGCCTCTATTAATTTACCATAAAAGGTCTTCTTTTTCCCTTTTACTTTCTCCCGATAATACTTAGCCAAAGTTTTCCCCCTTTTTCTTTTCTTCTTCTCCCGTACAGGCAAGTCCCATCAGTAAAAACAAAAGCAGGCCATTGGGAACAATGTGGAGAGGAAAACTCACCGTGGCGTGAACCAGAACAACCAGAGCTCCCATGGTAAATCCCAGCCGTGTGAAAAAAATGTAGCTTTTTTCCTTTTCTGCTTTAAGAGAACGGTATCTTCCCCTGAAAAAGGTGAACAAAAACCAGAACCAGAAAATAAATCCCAGAATACCCATTTCAGCAAGAATCTGTACATACTCGTTGTGGGCTTCTCTTGCCCAAACCGCAAGTTTCAGCTCATCCTGATTTTTGGGGTCCTCAAAATACTTTCCCTGATATACTAAATAATGATACTTATAGGTTCCAACTCCCTGACCGATCACCGGACGATCTTTGGCCATCATCAGGCTTATTTTCCAGATCATGAGTCTCTGCCGAACAGAAACTTCCTGGGCAGCAACGGCTGAACTTGCCCTCTCCACAACGGTGTAACGGGATATATTTATGAAATTCTCTGTGGAAAAAATAGCAACAACAGCTCCAAAAACTAAGATAAGATAAGAAAATCGAAGAAGATAGTGCCTGAAAAATCCAAATCCTTTATAAAAAATAATCACCACCAGCATAACCAGAAGGGCTACCCCAAGTCCCATCAAAGCACCCCGGGTAAAGGTCATCATCATTCCTGTAAAGGTCAGGGGAATGACAGCACCCAGAATCCACTTTCTTATGCCCCGTACCACAAGAAAATACCCCACCATGACCGGAATTACTCCCCCAACAAATCCAGAGTAACGATTGGGATTGCCGAAAGTAGAAAATATATTTCCCCTTCCTCCCTGACGGGCCCAGAATTTGAATTCAATATTGTAAAATTGAAACACAGCATAAAGTGAGGAGATGAAGCAAACCGCCACCAGTGACCAGAAAATGTGGTTTCGCTGAGCATAGGTGCGGATAAAATTCAGGGTAAGAAAGAGGATAAAAAAATAGCTTAAAAATTCGGCAAGATCAAGAAGGCTAAGGTAAAGCGATATGGAGTGGACAAGTGAGATGAGCGTTACTGCAGCAAAAGCTACCAGAGGATACCAGAGGTCTGATTTTACCAGACTGAATTTCCCATCCTCAACTACTTTTATAAGATAAATGCCAAAAAGGATTATGAGTATACTTTCAGCATAAGTCTCCTTGGGCAGGAGAAAGTTATTCTTAGACCAGATAGAAAAAAGAAGCGGCGTTCCCACAGCAACCAGAATAATTCCTATTTCCATTACTCTGTTGATAAGTGGAATCTGGATGGCAGGAGATATTTCTTTCCTGTGGCCCGTAGCTTTTTTAGAAGCAGGTTCAGTATGGCCGGGATGTTTTTTGACCTGTTTTGAAAGTTTATCTTTTGGGTTTTCTTTTTGATCTTTTTTCTTAGCCATTTTTACCTAACTCATTCTACCTGCAGGTTCCATTTTGCGGGATTTTTTAAAATCTCAGCAATATAAAAACAAAACTTTTCAATGTCTTTAAGATCATTTTGTAAGATAAAGTAAAGTTCTTTTTCCTTAATTTCGTAATAAAAATGAACCAGGCGGTTTCTGTAACCTGCCATCTTAACGAGATTATCTTCAACAAAACTCTGAGGTAAGATACCTTCTTTACCCAGAAGAATGGCTATCTCTTTATATGTACCTGCTCTTGCCCCGGGGATTCGGGAAAGAATGTGAGATCCAATATCAAATACGGCCTCCAGTGCTCTTCTCAGAAAATGTTCACATATAGCAAAATTATAACCTTTCTTAAATTCATCCAGGGAAATTTTTTTAAACTTTTCAAGCTCATCGAGACAGCGTCTGATTTCTTCAAGTCGAGAGGTCAAAACTACTTTGTTTAAAGGAACTCTTTTCACAGAAAAGCCTCCAGAGTTGCCTGATTAAATTTTTCAAGAAGAGGTTTAAAATCAACATATTTTTTGATCACTCTTTCAGTGTAATCAGCTCGAAACAGGGGAGATATTTCATAAAGTACCTTACCACGGGTGACTGCCTCAAACTGAAGGGAAAGCGGCGAACGCTGAAGAAATACAAGGTCTATCTCTCTTTCTGGAAAAAAGTCGCTTAAGAGGTCATATAAAAAAACATAAACCTCAAGGCATTTCTGAGAATCCCTGAAAAAATCTGTTGTGGTGAAAACTACACCCAGATCAACATCACTGCGAGGCGTAGAAGTTCCTTGAACTTCAGAACCAAACAGATAAATCAAACCAACATTTTCCTTTTTTAACCTCTCACTCAAACGATTGATTTTTTTGATTTCTTTTTCCATTTTATAAAATTTAATTAAGATAAAAATATCCAGCTTCTACGGGAAAAATTATAGGGAAATTTTAAAACGGCGTCAACTTAAAATACTATTTCTATTCTGGCAAAACCTCCGTAGCTGAAATAATCTTCTCCTGCTTTAACTTTATCTTTGTAATAGGTAAGATTGAGACCCAGGTTCATATTGATATTGTCTCTCAATTTGTAAGAAATACTGTTTTGCAAATTCCACTTTTCTTTATCTTCCTCTAAAGTTCCGGAGGTAGCTTGTTTAAACTTTAACTCCCTGGTGAGAGTAGCAGAAAGATTCACCTTGTTCTGGAAATTTATAAGACGATTTAAAATGGGTATCTTCTTCCCCCAGGGTAAATATGTAGAGTGAGTTAGTTTTAACTGGTGGGTGGAGGAAAAAACTTTTTGACTGGTGGACCTGGAAAAAGGGGTTTCCTTTTGAATGCTGGACTTATACGAATAAATGAGAGAGAGATTTTCCGGTTTTTTAAATTTTCCCTTCCAGTTTAAAGTCCACTGATGAGAAATTGTATCAGAAATATTTTTTTTCTGCGTGGTTTTTTTTATATATTCAACTACAAGATTGGAAGAAGAAAAGAACCTGCCTGAGACCCGATCAACAAGAAAAGGAGTGTGGTTCAAATCAAATTTAAGTCGCATTACTGGCCAGCTTTCCACCTCTACCTGGAAGGGAGTGCCTGACTCAACTCTGTCTTCCTCTTCTTTTCCAAATTGGAAGGTGGTATCCAGCCAGGAAAAAGGTCGCCAATTTTGCTTGAGGGTAAAGTTTCGCTTCTCTCTCCAGAGTTTTTCCTCCCCATCGGTAAGATGCAGCCGCCTGATACCAAGCTGGGAAAAGAATCCAGGAGAAACGGAGGTATCTTCGTAAATTCCCTCTCTTTTCAAATTGAAGGTCATGTAGTAATTTAGACTGGATAGAAATTCTGGTATTTTTTTAAACCGGGAGTAAGGCCGAAAAGGGGTACTGGAGGAGAGGTTAAAACTGGTGGATAACTTTCTTTTCCCTGGATTTTTGGTGGAAAATTCTTCTTCTTTACATGCTCCTTTAAGTTCAATTCGAGAACGAATTCCCAGAAAAGATGCCTGAGATAAAAGAGAGAGTTCTTTTGACCTTGATTTGGGAAATTCCGCGCTTTGATTGATCTTCTGGTTAACCTCTGATTGAGAATAAGAGCTTCTCAGAGAAAAATCAGGAGAAAAAACAAAAGGAAGACTCAAACTACCCTTCCTGGTAATGTCCGAAGTGATGGAAGTATTTTCTATTTCTTTGCTCGATTTTTTAAGTTGAAAAGAACAGGAGACACTGGTAGGAAGAAGAAAATATTTCAGGGGAACAGGGTACCTTAGAGAAAATTCATAGGTATCTTCAGCAGTTTTTTCCAGGGGCTGTTTAGAAAGATAATCGGTGGTGACATTAGAACCTTTGAAGGTTAACTTTGGCCAGGGTTCAAGATAAAAGCCAGCCTGGTAGGAGTGTGAATATTTAAGCTTTTTATCTTTTTCTATTAAACTTAAATCAGTTCCCCGGGTTTCCATTTCTGTACTGAGCTGCCAGGAGCCAGAATAGGATAAAGGCAGAAATTTAAAAAGGGAAATATTCGCTCCCCATTTTTTAAGTTCTAACTTCTCATTAGTAGAAGATGCCCCCACAACAGCAAAAGGTGGATTAATTTTTTTGTATTCCATGGTGAGTGTTAGATATTTTGACCAGCTGGTTTTTAAAACATAACGTTCTGCACCGCCCTCTTTTCTGGAGACCTTATCAAGATAAATATCATTTATATATATATGTATGGGGGAGGTAGAGGCTAATTCTATTCTGAGCTGTTTTATTTCGGCAAAAGAAGGATTTCCAGCTACTTCCAGATCCGAAAAAGGAACTTCCATTTTTATCCACTTGCCAGAACTTATAGAAGTTAAGGGAAGATTTAAGGAGTAATAGTTGGTCTCCACATCTGAACCTAACTTAATATAAAAATTCCCCTCTTCTGTTTCCCGGGTATCCAGGTAAATCCAGAAATTAAGTTTGCGATAATCGGTTAAATTTCTTTTGGAAACGAAAGTTTGCTGTATGTAACCTGTATCACCGGAGATAGAGAGGGCTGGCTCTTCCAGCCATTTTCCTTCCGAAGTTTTTGTCTCTCCAAACATCTGCTGGTAATAACTTCTAAAACCGGAATCTTCCAGAGGATTGGGAAAGTCAGGGTCATCGTAGTTATTGACTCCCTTAATCTTCAAATTATTAACCTCCCAGCGATCACCGGAGATACTGATCCGGGCAATTTTAATGGTTCCACTAAGTGCCTGTCCCTTAAACCAAATTCTTACATGTTTAACCACACTTTTCACTGAATTCCAATCCCTGCTTCCTGTAAGTAGCTGATATTCTTCCAGAGGAATAGTGTATTTACACCATCCCGTAGGAAGCTCCTCTTTATAAAGAGGGGACAGAAAATAGGTGGAAAAATTCTCACTTGTATCCAGGACCCCATCTCTATCAAGATCTTCTGTATCCAGTTCTCCGTTGTTTGCTCCAATTTTTATTCCTTCCTCATCGGATACATAGGAAGGAATGTTCATTATTATTCCTGTATCCTCACCGGGGTTTAAAATGCCATCACCATTTTTATCTTCAGTATCCAGTTTTCCATCATCATCAACATCTTCATTAACTATACCAATATCAAGGTAAACCTCCATATCATCAGGTATTCCTTTTGCCCATAATTCTATATACTTCATATTGGAGTAATCTTTTCCTTCTGTAGAGAGAGAATAAATCACCGAAGCCCAGCTTGCTCCAGTAAAGTCGTAATTCAAAGTTAAAATCGTAAGTTCATCACTGCTCCATTCAGAATCTATCTTTTCTCCCTCTAAGCTTTCTTCCTCCACACTTATCAGGTCACGGAATTCCTGATAATCATCATTAACAGCTAAGGGTTTGCTTGCCTGTTTCCAGTTGTCCTTTTCCAGAGAAAGAGAATCCTCAACTTTACTGCTTGAAAAGTCCTCCAGCATGGCCGCTCCGAAAGTATTGGGATTTATGTTACTTTGAGAAATCTCACCGGCAAACAGGACTTCCAAAGGAAGGTTTCCACCCCATAATTTTCCCAGATTAGACTTAAAATTCAGATGAAGGTCAGCCTCCCAGACCTGATGAGAGGCTGGAGACATCCCCAGTGCCGGTATTTTTCTTGTCGGGGAAGCCGTTTGAGAAAGGACAGTTGAGCCCAGGGAGAAATTCTCTCCGGGACGAAATTCAAATCTGCTCCCGAGAAAGGTTGCCTCTCCTCCCATAATGGGCATCCATTCATACTCTACTCTGATTTTAGTATCCGGGCCTATCACGTCAGGATCAACAAAACTGAGATATCCGGAAGGATAATCAATTATGTAATCTTCGTCTCTTTTTAACAGCTTCCCGTCAACATAAACCCTTTCGCTTTCAGGAACAACATCAGGGTGTAAAAGATAAATCTCCACAACATGGCTGTACTGGGTAAATAAGCTATAACGATGAAGAGAAGTCGGGGGGTAAGCTTCAGGAAAAGGGCGATAGTAAGTTTCCCAGCTAATGGGAGTTTCAGGGTTGAAAATCTCAACTATCCCGAAATCAAAATCAACACTTACCTCATAATCAGGATAATCTTCAGGATTTTCCCAGTCATAAACAACATTCCCGGACAGATCTTTAATTTGAAAAGTAAAGCTGTCCCTGTCAATTTTTTGCGAACCAAGATAATAAAAGTTCCAGAACCGGTAGCGATAGTATCTCTCATCCTGCCCTTTCATTATCATGTAGTAGCCCGATTCCGGATGACGGGCACCTTCTGAATCTTTGTAAGATAGAGCAATAATAAAATTCTCTCCAATACTTCTGTTAAATTTTACCACACCCCGGGTATAATCAACAGTGTAATCCTGTCCGGGGTATTGAAGGTCAAACCAACCACTGTAAGTATCCACCTCACCATCCAGGGTTAAACCAGCTACTTCCATCCAGGTGGCCGAGGTATTGTTGGTGCCATCCTGATCGTCAATCCAGATCTCCAGACTTCCTGAAGTATATGAAAAGGGGCCGTAAATTTCGGGGGGATACTTTTCTTCCTGATCAAAGAAAATCTTAAAATAGGTTCTTTTTATATACCCTGTATCAAGAATCTCTTTTTCCTCGGTGGTTGTCTTTCCGGTAAAGGTCTTTACTTCCGAGATTCCTTTGGTTATAGACCCTATCCCCATAAGGTGGAAGCTGTGCCATTTCGCTTTAACTCTTACACCAAAAAGACTTTTACTATAAGAAGTGAATTCGGTTTTGGGAAGCGCAAGTTTGAGATCACCCAGAGCCACTTCCTGAATTATCTCATCTTCTTCACCTTTATAAACAAGGCTTATTTTCTGCTGCTCGCTGGGAGAGGCTGTATCGTCGTAGTCAACATTAACCTGGATTTTTTCACCAATTTTCCCCCGCACCTGGACCTGCAATTTTTGCTCGATTTCCGTGGTTGAAGCTGGTTTATCCTGAGAAGCCAGAGGGTCAAGATAGTTAAAGCGGGTGTATTTAACCCCTATAACTTTTCTCCCTTTAACTGTAAGGTGGGAACCTCCGGGAAGAGAAGTATCAACTATACCCTTTCTGGTAGCAGGCAGAAAACTTTGATCGGAATAAAGAATGGAGGAGGCAAGCTGCCAGAGGTCGCCAGAAAATATCTTATCCTCCACTGCAAACCCATAAGAATGAGAGAAGAAAAAATATAAAAAAATTCCAAGTAGAAAAGGCAAAATTGATAGTTTTCTCCGCATAACCTGCATCTCATAATACAAGATGCCTCTAAATTGGCAAGTAGATACCTCAATTTTCTTTTTTCTTTTTGAATCTTACCTCTATGGATTTCAGATGGGCTTGAAATCCTTCATGACGAGCCAGCGAGGAAATTGGCTCTTTCATGAAAGAGAGCGCATCAGAGGAAAGATATTGAAAGTAAACCCTTTTAATGAAGGTCTGGATTGAAAGTCCAGATGAGAAGCGTGCCACCCCTCCGGTGGGCAGAATATGATTGACCCCGGTACCGTAATCTCCTGCTGCTACAGGAGAAAAGGGACCCAGAAAAACTGAGCCAGCATTTTTAATAAGGTGAAGGTATCTCTCCGGATCAGCAGTAAAAATCTCCAGGTGTTCTGGAGCAAATTCATTGGCAAAATCTATTGCTTCTTCCAGGTCTTCGACTATAAGAATGAAACCATTTTTGTTGAGAGAGGACTCGATTATCTTTTTTCTGACACAATTAGCAAGCTCTTCTTTTATTTTTCTGTGAACTTCCCGGGCTAAATTCTCTGAGGTGGTGAGCACAACCCCCCAGGCAAACTCATCATGTTCAACCTGAGCTAAAAGGTCCCACACCACCCAGGAAGAAGGTGCGGTGTCATCAGCAATAATTAAAACTTCACTCGGTCCAGCCGAACAATCAATACCTATCTCTCCCCGAAGAGCAAGGTAAACCTTAGCTGCGTTTACATAAACATTTCCAGGTCCCACTACTAAATCTACCTTGGGAATTGTTTCAGTTCCATAGGCAAGAGCAGCAATTGCCTGGGCTCCTCCAGCAGAGATCAAGACATCTCCTCCGGCAATGTCAAAAGCAACCATAACTTCGGGAGGAGGGCTTCCATCTGAAGAAGGAGGGGTACAAACGACAGTTTGTTCAACTCCAGCTAACTTCGCCGGGACACATCCCATTATCACGGTCGAAGGATAACTTGCCTTTCCCCCTGGAACGTATATTCCGGCTCTTCTTACCGAAATGGGTAACTCTCCCATGGTTACAGAACCAGAATCTACCCACTTTTCAATCTCCCACTTTGCGGGTAGTTGATGAAGGTGAAAACTTTCCACTTGCCTTCGCATCTTCTCCAGAGAATCTACGACGTCAGAGGAAACTTTCTTGTAAGCCTCCTTGATCCTGTGAGTCGGGACCTTAAGTGAATCGGGGGTTAAATTAACTTTATCAAACTTTCTGGTAAATTCTAAAACAGCCTCATCTCCTTTTTCCTTAACGGCACTAATTATGGGGATTACAGATGAAAGTATCATGTCAAAATCCGAAGATGACCTCTTTACGAGCCTTGTATAATCCTCAGCCGACAGAGCTTTTAATTTTACAGGTTTTCTCATATTTTTTTCCTTTAATATCTCCCAGGGCAAACCCTGACCTGACTTCAGATAATCTCACTTCAACTATTTTTCCTTTGAACCTCTCGGTTTCACAGGTTGGAGAAATCAAAAACTTAATATAATTGTGAGAGTAACCCTTCAGGTAGCCGGTTCTTAAATCTTTACGTGTTTCAATCAAAACAGGAAGTTTTTTCCCTAAAAACCCGGTCATGAATTTTTCAGACAGAGAAATTGAAAGTTCTTTCAGGATCTTGACCCTCTCTCTTTTGTTTTTTTCTCTAACCTTTGGCTCCATTCTGGAGGCTGGTGTTTCCTCACGTGGGGAAAAAGGGAATATGTGAAGTCTGTGAAACCCGGCTTCTTTTATAAAACTACAGGTATTGAGAAAATTTTTCTCACCTTCTCCGGGAAAACCAACTATCACATCACCACTTAAACCAAGACATGGAACCCTGGACTTAAATTTATCAATCACACTCAACATTCTGGAGACTGTACAGTTTCTTCCCATCTTTTTCAAAATTTCATCATCCCCGCTCTGAAAGGAAAGGTGAAGATGAGGACAGATAAAAGAAGTCTCTGTCATTAAATCCAAAAGTCCTTCTGGAATAAGATGTGGCTCCAGAGAACTGAGTCTTATTCTGGCTTTTCTGTTTGACCTGGATAGCCAGCATATTATTTTTTCCAGAAGAGAGGTCAGAGAAAAACGATAAGGTAAGTCTTTACCGTAGAGAGCAAGATTTACTCCAGTTAAAACCAACTCCTGGAAACCTGCCTCACAGAGAGTATCAATCTCGGTGATGATTTCCTCCGGTTTTCTGCTTTTTATTCTGGCTCCCCTTACATGGGGAATCCTGCAGTAGGAACAGAACTGATCACACCCGTCCTCTATTTTTACGAAAGCCCTGTCATGACCGTAAAAACCATGAATGGTATAGTCAAGATCAAGATTAACTCCGGGAGTGATTTTACTTTCTACCAGATTCAACTTTTCTTCATTTTTAACAACCTCGACCTGTGGGGACAAATCTCTCAATTTTTCTTCTTCAATCTCAGCCAGACATCCTGTTACCAGAATTCTGGCCGCCCTATTTTGTTTTAGAGCCTTTTTTATAAGCTGGCGTGATTTTCTATCTGCTTGATGGGTAACGCTGCAGGTATTTATTATGTAAAACTGGGCAGGACCGGAAAAACTAACTATATCACACCCAGCCTTCTCCAGTCTCTCTCTTATAACCTGCGTTTCGTATTGGTTGACCTTACATCCAACGGTGGCTAAAGCAACCTTAATCATTTTAACCAAAAAGGCCTCTCACCTTCCGGAAAAACTCCTTAATCTTTGGCTGACCGGTGTCCCTGCTGAGTTCATCAAATCTCTTTAAAAGTTGTTTTTGCTCCGGTGTAAGGTTAACAGGTGTTTCCACCACGACTTTAACCAGTTGATCACCTCTTTCTCCCGTATGAAAAGAGGTAATCCCCCTTCCTCGCAGACGGAATATTTTACCTGTCTGGGTTCCAGGGGGTATCTTTAATTTTACCTTACCATCAAGAGTGGGCACTGAAATTTCACCCCCCAGAGCGGCAAGAGCAAAGCTTATGGGGACCTCAATCAGGATATTATTCTCCTCTCGAGTAAAAAGAGGATGTGGTTTAACTTTAATAAAAACCAGCAAATCTCCACTGGGACCACCTCTTATTCCTGCCTCGCCCTCACCTCGCAGCCGGAGAGTTGTTCCCTCGTCAACCCCGGGAGGAACTTTTACTTTTATCTTCCTTGTAACTCTAACCCTGCCTGTACCTTTGCAATTCTTACATGGATTGCGAATGATCTTCCCCTTACCATGACAGTGAGAACAGGTCCGCGTAAAAGTAAAAAAACCCTGCCTGGTATGGACATACCCACTACCTCCACAGGAGGGACAATCTTCAGGATAATAACCAGGCTCAATTCCCTCTCCACCACAGCGAGAACATGCTTCGTATCGAGTAACCTGTAATTCCTTTTCTGCTCCAAAAGCAGCTTCCTCAAAGCTAAGCTGTAAAGTGTATTGAAGGGAGGCCCCAGCTTGAGCCTCCCTTCTTCTTGTTCTCGTTGTCCCAAAGAAATCTCCGAAAATGCTGTCACCAAAGATATCCTCGCCTCCAAAAACCTCCTCAAAAATCTTAAATGGATCAAAGTCAAAACCGGTCCATCCACCAGTTCCTGCCCCTGCACCCACTTCTGCCTCTAATCCAGCATGACCGTATTGATCATAAATCTTTCTTTTTTCCGGATCAGAAAGCACTTTATAGGCTTCGGCAATTTCCTTAAATTTCTCCTCAGCTTCCTTTGGATTATCTGGATTTCTATCTGGATGATACTTAACGGCAAGCCGCCTGTAAGCCCTCTTTATCTCCTCCTGAGAGGCGTTTCTGGAAACTCCAAGAATCTCATAATAGTCTTTTTTTGCCACCTCTTTATCACCTACTCTACCTTGTAATCAGCATCAGTTATGGTATCATCGCCTCCACGTTGATCTTTTTTCTCCTGTGAAGTTGTGCTTTCCTGCCTGGCCGCTTCCTGGTATACAGCTTGACCGAGCTTCTGGGAAACCTCAGCCAACCGTGATATCTTATCCCTTATCAACTTCACGTCATCTTTCTGCATGGCCTTCCTGAGATCTTCAATCGCATCCTGAATTTGCTTTCTCTCGGATTCACTGACCTTATTTCCGTAGTCTTTTAGGGCCTTCTCAGTGGCATAAATGATATTATCAGCCTGATTTTTGGTCTCAATAAGTTCCCTCCTCTTTCTATCTTCTTCGGCATGCTGCTCAGCTTCACGTACCATTTTTTCTTTTTCCTCTTCAGAAAGAGCTCCTGTGTCTCGTATGGTTATACTCTGCTCTCTTCCGGTAGCCTTATCTCTGGCACTAACATGCAGTATCCCGTTGGCATCTATATCAAAGGTCACCTCAATTTGAGGAACTCCACGGGGGGCAGGAGGAATACCGGTAAGCTGAAACCTCCCCAGAGTCCGATTATCCTTAGCCATTGCCCTTTCTCCCTGGAGAACATGAATATCTACTGCAGTTTGGTTATCAGTAGCAGTGGTAAAGATTTTAGTAGCTCTTGTGGGAATAGTTGTGTTTCTCTCAATTAGTTTGGTGAAAACACCTCCCAGAGTCTCGATTCCAAGAGAAAGAGGAGTAACATCAAGAAGAAGTATATCTTTAACCTCTCCAGCCAGAACTCCTCCCTGAATTGCAGCACCCACCGCCACCACTTCATCAGGATTAACTCCCTTGTGGGGTTCTTTACCAAAAAATTTACGCACAACTTCCTGAACTTTGGGCATACGGGTCTGTCCACCAACAAGAATTACCTCATCAATATCCTCGGGTTTTAGTTTGGCATCTGCCAGAGCCTGGCGGCAAGGCTCCAGAGTTCGCTCGACGAGGTCCTCGGTGAGTTGCTCAAGTCTGGCTCTGGTCAAGGTGATACTCAGGTGCTTGGGACCAGACTGATCGGCGGTTATAAACGGCAGGTTAATCTGAGTCTCCATTGTTGAGGAAAGCTCGCATTTCGCTTTTTCAGCAGCTTCCTTTAACCTCTGGAGTGCCATTTTGTCCTGGCGTAGATCAATACCATGTTCCTTCTTGAAATTCTCGGCTATCCAGTCTATAATCCTCTGGTCAAAATCATCTCCCCCCAGATAGGTGTCACCGTTAGTGGCCAGAACTTCTATCACATTTTCTCCAACTTCCAGGATAGAAATATCGAAGGTTCCGCCTCCGAGGTCATAAACAGCAATTTTTTTCTCTCCTTTTTTCTCAAATCCGTAAGCCATAGCTGCAGCAGTAGGCTCATTTATAATCCTCTCAACTTTAAGCCCGGCAACTTCTCCAGCATCTTTGGTAGCCTGCCGCTGAGAATCATTGAAGTAAGCAGGAACTGTAATCACTGCCCGCGTAACTTCCTCTCCCAGATAATCTTCGGCAATCTGTTTCATTTTCTGCAGCACTCTGGCCGAGATCTCCTGGGGTAAAAATACTCCCCTGTTTACTTTAACGGCTGCTCTTCCCTGAGAATCAGGAACGATCTTGTAAGAAACCCTTTTTTGAGCTTCCTTTACAGCGCCTTCATCGTATCTTCGACCAATAATCCTTTTAACCGAATGAATTGTGTTTTCTGGATTGGTTATGGCCTGTCTTTTAGCCGGACCACCAACCAGCATTTCCCCTTTATCAGTAAAAGCCACAACCGATGGAGTAGTTCGAGCCCCCTCCTGATTAGGAATAACCTTTGGTTCATCTCCTTCCATTACAGCTACACAGGAGTTGGTGGTTCCAAGATCTATGCCAATTATTTTATTACTCACTTTCCTGGCCATTTTGATCCCTCCCTCTGTTATTTTCTTTTTCCCTTGCCCCCTCATCAGTGACTGAGGAGGGCTTTTTCTTATTAACCTTTACCATGGAAGGGCGCAATACCCTGTCTTTAAACCTGTAACCTTTACGCATCTCCTCAACCACTATGTTGTCGGGATGCTCGTCTGATTCAATTCTCATAATTGCTTCATGAACATTAGGATCAAATTCTTCTCCCTTTGCCGGAATTTCTTCAACTCCTCTTTTTTTGAGAAGACCTCTAAAGTGGTCATAAACCATTTGAATTCCTTCCAGCAAAGAGGAGAAGTTCTGGGAGCTTCTGGCTGCATCAATAGCCCTTTCCAGATCATCAAGAACAGGTAGAAGCTCTTTTATAAGGTCCTCCACTGCCCAGCTGATAAGTTGTCCCCTTTCTTTCACCATTCTCTTTTTGTAATTTTCAAATTCAGCTTTTAATCTTTTAAGGTGATCAAGGTATTCCTCCGCTTCTTTATCTGAATTATTCAGCTGCTTTTCCAGCTCCCCAATTCTCTCACGCAGCGTGTTTATCTCTTTTTTTAAGTTCTCTATTTCCTTTTGAGCTTCAAGATATTTAGATTTATAACTTATCCTCCTGGGAGCATCTTTGTCTTTAGCATTATTTATATGATTTTCACTCATCACTTCCTCCCTTTGCGGAGTAATGCTTAACTTAATTTTCTAATTTTTATTCTCCTGCTCAGGTCAAATATTCTCTCAATTTTCAGAGGCCTCTCTCTACCTGACTCAACACTGGCTGTCCCTGTTGCAACTCCCAGGGTAAGGACTTCCCCTGTTTTTTTCCCCTGATATAATGCCGCTACCATCCCTCCAACCATAGCATCACCAGCTCCTACTGTGTTTAAAGGATCAACTGCAGGAGGGGTGAGGATAAAAGTCCCATCCTCTGTAGCTGCTACCACCTCTCCTGCTCCCTGAGAAACAACCACCATATGTATACCTTTTTTTCTCAATTGGCCGGCTTCTTCAGCGATATCCTCCACCGAAGAGAATCCTTTTTCGCTAAGACCCGCAAGTTCCTCAATATTGGGCTTAACAAGACCGGGAATCGCTCTGATCCCATTCTTGAGCAGGATCCCTGAAGTATCAAGAACAGATAAAATTTGAGGATTAACCTCTTTAACCAGAATTATAAGTTCGAAATAAACTTCTTTTTCTACACCCCGAGGAACACTTCCCGAAAAAACGACAATTTTAGATTTTTCTGCCAGATAACGGATTTTTTTCTTTAATTTTTCTCTCTCCTGTAAACTTATATCAGGGCCTTTTTCCACCAGATGTGTTTCTTTTCCCTTTTCAGGATCCACGATTGTCAGATTTTGCCTGCTTTCCCGTTCAATCCAGACAAAATCATGTGCAATACCTTCCTCATCCAGCCTTTTTTCAACTTCTTTTCCTATTTTCCCCCCCAACCACCCTACAGCCAGATTGGGTACATGAAAGAGCTTGAGTATTCTTGATACGTTGATACCTTTACCACCGGCAATTCTTGCTCGTTCTCTCTCAACCCGGTTGACCTCTCCAGCTCTAAAATTACGAATTTCAACCACCCTGTCCAGGACAGGATTCAAAGTAACAGTAAGAACCATCCTGTTTTTTATTTTTAGAAAAAAGGTAAGCAAAGTCAAGAGAGAAAAATTAGCTAAGGAGATTTAATATCGGAGGAGGGAAAAATTTTTACTTTCTTTATTCTCCGCGCATCTACCTCCAGTATCTCTATTTTTACACCGTTTTCCTCAATAACTTCCCCTTTATGAGGAATCCTACCCAATTCATTAAATATAAATCCACCAATTGACTCGAAAGCAACCGCTTTTTCGGGAAGGGAAGTGCCCAATTTTCTGTTAATTTCGTCAATATCAGTATCCCCCTCAACAATAGCGGAACCGTCCTTAAGCAACTGGATTTTCTCTGTTGGGACTTTATCGTATTCATCTTCTATTTCACCCACAAGTTCTTCAAGAAGATCCTCGATGGTAATTAATCCAGCAACTCCTCCATACTCATCAACTACAATGGCAAGATGAGTTTTTCTTTTCTGTAATTCATGAAAAACTTCACTTAATTTGGTAGTATAGGGGACAAAGATGGGAGAATGCATGATATCTTTTACTTTTAACCTATCCCACTTGTCAGAAATTGGCAAAAGATCCTTGGCATAAGCTACTCCCACAATATTGTCAATTTTTCCTTCATAAACCGGGATTCGCGAAAAACCAACTTCATTTATCAATCTGGCAAGATCTTTTACACTGGCATCCTGAGGAATAACTACCATTTTCGTTCGAGGAGTCATTATTTCTTTCACCCTGGTCTCGTCAAACTCCAGAGCCTGATGAGCAAGTCTTTCCTCTCCTTCTTCCAGGGCACCCTCTTCCTGTCCTATGTCAATTAGAGTGTGAATTTCCTTTTCGGTGATAGGTTTTAATATGGGTGACTCGCTTATTTTTGACCCGGAAATTCCCCTGGTAAGCAGGGTGAAAAACTTTACCACCGGCAAAAGCAAGGTGGACAGAAAAAAAATGGGTCCGATCACCTTCAGGGAAACCCTCTCAGCATGTTCTCTACAGTATCGTTTGGGAGTGATTTCTCCAAAAACAAGTAGAACAAAAGTCATAATACCCATTACAATTCCCACAATTTTTCCCTCAGTTCCGCCCACTATCTTTTCCACCAGCAATGTAGCAAGGCTTGCTGCTCCAATGTTAGCAAGGTTGTTTCCTATAAGAATGGTAATTAACCAGCGGGAAGGGTCAGCATTCAAAAGCTCCAGTTGATGCTTTCTTCGGGGATTTTCCCGAATCATCCGCTTTAAGATAACCTTCCCCAGTGAAGAAAGAGCTATTTCTGCCCCTGAAAAAAAAGCTGAGCAGATAATACAGATAATAAGAAATACCAGGATAATCCAAGGGTCAAGCAAGTTTTACCTCACTACTTTAAATTATTTTTCTCAATTTCAGTTAATTTATCAAGACGCCTTTTATGTCTTTCCCCCTGGAACTTTGTGTTCAACCAGATTTTCAATATCTCCCTGGCCAGTCCCGGTGCAGTTATCCTTCCTCCCAGAACCAGCACATTGGAATCATTATGCTCCCTGGACATACGGGCAGTATATAAATCGTAGCAGGGAGTGGCTCTAACTCCAGAGAACTTGTTAGCCAGTATGGTCATTCCTAATCCAGTTCCGCAAATAAGAATTGCTCTCTCAAACTCACCCTGGCTCATCTTCTTTAAAGCAGGAACAGCCCAATCCATATAATCGGTGAGCTCTTCGCTATAAGTACCAAAATCCTGATAATTCACTTTTTGCTTTTCCAGAAACTTCTTTATCTCCTCCTTCAACCTGAAGCCAGCATGATCTGCAGCCAGAGCTATTTTCATTTATCTGCCTCCCTTTGATTGAGTAGCCAGATAAAATTTTGAGCAAAGTCATCTATTGTTCGCAGGGCCTCCTCATCCTGCAAAACTTCTCCCTTTTCCCTGCCAAAAGCAATATTCCAGTAAACAGCCGATCCAGCAATTGTCATTCCGAAAATATTGAAAAACTGTAGAAGTTGCATTAAAGTAAAGTTATGTCCGGCTCTTCTGGCTACCACTATTGCTCCACCAACTTTTCTCCGAAAAGGGTTATCCATTGCCCGGGCAATATAACCTACTCTATCCATCAGAGCCTTCATCTGAGCCGTAACCGATCCGACATAAACCGGACTTCCCAGAATAATTCCATCTGCTGAGAGCATCTCCTCCAGAATAGGGGCCAGGTCATCTTCAATATGACATTTGCCAATGTGTTTGCGACAGAATTTACAGGCATCGCAGGGCTCGACTTTCTTTTCACCAAGACCTATTATTTCAGTGTCTATACCCTGAGACTGCATAATTCCCAGTGCCTTCCTGATAAGTATCTCCGTATTTCCACCTTTTCTGGGGCTTCCGTTAATACCAATCACCTTCAATTTGGTCTACCTCCTCCGTTTCGGTATTGCTGGAGTTTTTTTGCCAAAACAGGAGTAACTCTGGCCTCAACTATCACTTTGTCCTCCAGGTACTCCCGCTTTTTTACCTCTCCCAGTTTATAAATCAAACCGATAAGATCACTCTTTTCATAGGGAAAGGAAAATACGGTATCTATCCTTGTGCGGTTCAACATCTGAGAAATGCGATTCAGGAGTGCATCAAATCCAATTTCTTTAATAGCTGAAATAAGGATAGGGAAATCAAGAGATCTTTTTATTCTTTCCAATTTATTTTTATCTTCAACCAGGTCAATTTTGTTCAACACATTAATTATGGGTTTGTTCTGAGCATTAAGTTCTTTTAAGACCCTGTGAGTGGCAGCATTTTGTTCTAAAACCTTGGGATGAGAAGCATCAAGTACGTTAATTAGGATGTCGGCTTCTTCCACTTCCTGGAGAGTAGCATGAAAGGCAGCAATTAAATGATGAGGCAGTTTATTTATAAATCCCACAGTATCGGTAAGAAGGAGCCTCTGATTATCGGGAAGAACAATTCTCCGGGTGGTTGGGTCCAGAGTGGCAAATAACTTATCATCTACCTTCACCCGAGCCCGGGTTAACTTATTAAGAATGGTTGATTTCCCCACATTGGTATATCCTATCAGTACAGCTTTCCACCAGCTGGCTGTTTTTTTCTTAATTATTTTACGTTGATTTTCTATCTCCTTTATTTTCCTCCTCAGTGTTATTATTCGCTCCTTTATCCTTCGACGATCGACTTCCAGCTTGGTTTCTCCAGGACCTCTTGTTCCTATTCCACCTCCAAGACGTGAGAGAAGAATTCCCTTCCCTCTCAACCGGGGAAGTAGATAAGTTAGCTGAGCCAGTTCAACCTGGATTTTTCCCATCCCGGAGTTAGCCCTGAGAGCGAAAATATCAAGGATTAATTGGGTTCTATCAACAATTTTTACTCCAGTTTTTTCCTCTAAATTTTTTTGCTGGGAGGGAGTAAGATCGTGGTCAAAAATAACAACATCGGTATTTAGTTCATCACACAGACGGGCGATTTCCTCGGCTTTCCCTTTACCTACAAAAAAGGCCGGGTCAGGAGTTCGCCGTTTTTGAATAACGGTGGCCTGGACCACTCCTCCCGCAGTCTGAACTAACCGAGAGAGCTCCTCCAGTGAATCTCCCACTTTCCATTCCTCTTCGTCAAGATCCAGCCCAACAAGTATAGCCCTCTCTCTTTTCTTGGCTCCAACCAGACTAATAGTGTTTTTTTCGGGGATGTTTTTTCCTCCCCTCCTTAAAATAAGATTATCTATTTAAATTTTAACCCCAATTATTATCCTGTCAAGAATACAGGCTGAAATTGTAACAGTTTTTACCTGTCTTTCTCCGCAGGCTCCCGGAGATACCTTGCAAACAAGCTTTTTTTGGCGAGCAGCCGGTCTTTACATGGTAGCTACTTTTGTATTTTTTGGGGAAAACTACCCAATTTCTGTTACAGGTTCTATATAAAAGATTTGATTATCTCCCAGGACAAAAGTCCTCCTCCGAGAATCCAGCAATACCAGGAAAAAACCGTAAGTCTTTTCTTACGCAGTACCTCCCGTAGTATCTTGAGAGCCATAATACTTACAACAAAAGAGGTTAAAAAGCCAACAAGACATGGATAAAAACCTGGATTTAAAATGGAAGTAAGGTCCCGGCTCTCCAGAATTAAGGCTCCAACAACTGCCGGTATAAAGATAAAAAAACTAAATCGAAAAGCCTGTTCTCTCTTTAACCCCCTGAGCAACCCACAGGAGATGGTAATTCCTGATCTCGATATACCGGGAATCACCGCTATACCTTGCGTGAGTCCAATTAAGATTGCATCAACCGAACTGATCCTATCTCTTTCATATTTTCTAACTCTCCTTTTTTCTGCTATCCATAAGAAGATACCTGTAAAAATCAGCATGGTTGCTGGAATAATTACTCCTCGAAAGAGTAAATCCTCCTGCCTCTTCAAAAAAAGACCCAGAAAGGCTGTAGGAATAATAGCCAGAATAATCATGAAAAGAAATCTTCTTCTTTCTTTATAAACATCCCCGGGATTTTTCTTTATTAAGGCAAAAACAAGGTAAAAAAGCTCTTTTCTGAAATAAAAAATGACAGCACACAAAGTTCCTGTGTGCAGAAGTACATCAAAGAAAAGCATGGGTTGATCAAGCCCGAGATAGTGCTGCACAATAACAAGATGCCCGGAACTGCTTACAGGGAGAAACTCGGTAAGACCCTGAAGTAAGCCCAGTAAAAAAGCTTGCAGAATGTGCATTAACTTTTTTCTCTTTCTTTACAGATTCCTCGCCTGGAGGTCCGGATAAACTTACAGAGATATTCAACTTCAGCAATACCTTCAAGTTCATTTTCTATTTTCTCAAGTGCCTGAGTGGTGTTAAGCCCTGATCTAAAAAGAATCTTGTAGGCCCGGTTCAGACAATTCCGCACCCAAGAAGGAAAATTGGCTCTCCGCAGGCCAATTACGTTAAGTCCCCAGAGGTGGGCAGGATGACCATCGGCCAGAGTAAAGGGAGGGATATCCTTGACCACCTTGGCACAACCACCAACCATAGCATATGCACCTATCCTGACGTATTGATGCACAGCTGTTAAACCTCCAATTATTACTCGATCTTCTATCCTCACGTAGCCAGCCAGAGTTCCCATATTGGCAATGACAACATGGTCTCCTACCCAGCAATTATGTGCTATATGACAGAAAGCCATGAGAAAATTATCGTTTCCAATGTGGGTTACACTATCCTCATCAGTTCCCCGATGGATGGTTACATACTCACGAATTAAATTATTATCTCCTATCTCCACAAAACTCCTTCCACCTTTATAACGAACATCCTGGGCTGGAGTTCCAATAACAGCACCCTTTAATATTTGACATTTTTTTCCAATCCTGGTCCAACCCTCAATTGAAACCGAGGGTCCAATCTTGGTTCCCTCTCCAATTTTCACATTATCCCCTATTATTGAAAAGGGACCAACTTCCACTCCATCCGCCAGCTCTGCTTTTGGACTTACTATAGCTGTAGGATGAATGATTATTCCCATTTCACAGTATTCCTGCTTTTTCCATTATCTTATCTACAAATCTTGTGTAGTAACTCCTGTTAAAAATTTCTGCTATCTCTTCAGGGGTTAACCATTTGCCAATTTCCGAATCTTTCTTCACTAACTCCTCAAATTCTCTGTGCTTCTCCCAGCTCTGCATAGAATTTCTCTGCACCAGGTCATAAGCCTCCTGACGGGAAAGTCCTTTTTCTACCAGCTTTAGCATGAGCCTCTGAGAGAAGAAAAGACCACGAGAAAGTTTCATGTTCTCTTTCATATTTTCAGGATAAACCCTTAAGTTCTCAATTACTTCAGCAAATTTTGTTAACATGTAATCTATAAGTATTGTTGAATCTGGCAGAATTACCCTTTCGCAAGAAGAGTGAGAGATATCTCTTTCTCCCCAGAGAGGTATATTTTCCAGAGCCGCCTGCAGATTAGATCGCAAAAGACGTGCCAGACCACAGATCCGCTCGCAGATTATGGGATTTTTCTTATGCGGCATGGCTGAGGAACCTTTCTGTCCTTTACCGAATCCTTCCTCCAGCTCTCGAATCTCCGTTCGATGAAGTCCTCTTATCTCCAGACAGAACTTATCCAGAGATGATGCCAGAATGGCCAGGCATGCCAGGTAGAAACAATGCCTGTCTCTCTGGACAATCTGATTAGAAATGGGACAGGGTTTAAGTCCGAGTTGCCGGCAAACCCATTGCTCAATCCAGGGATCAAGATGAGCATATGTTCCCACAGCTCCGGATATCTTACCATAAGAAATTTCTTCTTTTGCACGCTTAATTCTCTCCAGATTTCTTTTTATTTCCTCATACCAGAGAGCAAATTTCAATCCCAATGTGATAGGTTCAGCATGAACTCCATGAGTTCTACCCATCATGACAGTGTCTTTATATTCAAGAGCCTTTTCCTTTAAAATATCCAGAACCCTTTCAACATCGGCAATAATAATTTCTGAGGCTTTCTTTAATTGAACGGCAAGTGCAGTATCCAGGATGTCCGAAGAGGTAAGTCCCATATGAATGTATTTTGATGCTGGTCCCACATTTTCAGAAAGATTTATCAAAAAGGCAACCACATCATGTTTTACCTCTTTTTCTATTTCTTTTATTCTCTTCACGTCAAATTTTGTTTTTCTTTTGATTTCCTCAACCACTCCCGCAGGAATCTTTTTTAACTTTGCCCAGGCTTCACATACCAAAATTTCTATTTGCAACCATATTCTGAATTTTTCTTCCTCCTCCCAGATAGCTCCCATCTCACCTCGTGTATATCGAGAAATCACTTATGTTCCCTCCTTATTCGGGCAAGACTCTCTAAGGGCAAACCCCATATGTGAATAAATCCAGCAGAAGCCTTTTGATCAAAAACATCCTCCTTTGTGTAGGTTGCCAGTTTTATATCGTAAAGTGAATAGGGGGATTTTCTGGCTACTACCTGACAGTTCCCCTTGTAAAGTTTAACTTTTACCTTCCCACTGACCCACTTTTGGGTTTTTTCTACAAACCCATCAAGGGCTTCTCTCAGGGGTGCATACCAGAGGCCGTTATAAATTAGCTCTGCGTATTTCTGTGAGATGAGGGGTTTAAAATGCAGAGTCTCTTTGTCCAGAGTTAAACTCTCAAGTTGATGATGTGCCTCATGTAAAATAACTGCTGCTGGAGCCTCGTAAACCTCTCTTGATTTTATTCCCACCAATCTGTTCTCCACCATATCTATTCTGCCCACTCCATGCTCTCCGCCTATTTTGTTTAATTTCTGAATCAATTCAACCAGAGAATATCTTTTGCCATTCAACCCCACAGGACAGCCCCTTTCAAACTCTACTTCAACATAGAAGGGTGTTGAAGGCGCCTCTTCAGGGGATTTCGTTAACTGATAACAATCATCAGGTGGCTGAGTCCAGGGATCCTCTAAAGATCCACACTCAATACTTATCCCCCAGAGATTACGGTCAAGAGAATAGGGAGACTTTTGCTTTACCTCTACAGGAATTCCTCTGGATCGGGCAAACTCAATTTCTTCCTCCCGCGAGGAAAATTCCCACTCTCTAACTGGTGCGATGATCTTGATTTCAGGACAAATAGCGCGGGCAGTAACTTCAAATCTCACCTGATCATTACCTTTACCGGTGCATCCATGAGCAATGGCTTCAGCATTTTCCTGCAGGGCTATATTGACAAGTTCACGGGTAATTAGAGGACGAGCAAGTGCTGTAGCCAGAGGGTAACCCTCTTCATAAATAGCTCCTGCTTTAAGTGCTGGAAGAATAAATTTAGAAGCAAATTCTTCTTTTAAATCCTTGACATAAACTTTACTTGCTCCTGTTTTTTGGGCTTTTTCTTTTACTTTTTCCAGAATTTCTCCCTGGCCAAGGTCAGCGGTAAAAGTTATAACCTCTGCACCGTACCTTTCCATCAACCACCGCAGAATAACGGAAGTATCTAACCCTCCCGAATAAGCCAGAACAACTTTTTTTATTTTCCCATCCTTCATTTAACCCACCTTAACTTTTTTATTTACAAGAAGATGAACAAGTCTTAAAGGTTCGGGAATCCTGTAACCTCGACTGCAATTTAAAACCACCTCCAGGGTCGTTTTAAAATCTATAAAGTTACCCGGAGAGGCAAAAACAGGTTTAGTGTTGTATCTTGTTCTAACTACCCATCCTATCATCTCTTTATCATCGTAAAGAGGCTGATAAGAACCCCTCTCTGGTGGTAAAGGAGAGTGTGTACCTGTGAGTTTAGATTTAGCACATCCAAGAGAGGCCATCTCCAGATATATCCCCAGGTGTGTGGCAATTCCCATTCTGCGGGGATGAGCTATTCCGTGTCCATCTAACATTAAAAGATCAACTTTTTCTTTTACCTTTTTAAGTGCTTCGATGATAGGGGGTGCTTCCCGAAATGCCAGTAAACCCGGTATATAGGGAAATTTCACAGGTTGAGAAACTAAAACTTCTTCTAATAGCTCCAGTCCGGGATAGGTGAAAACAAGCACTCCCGCTGTCGCTTTATTTCCCAGATAGGTTACATCAGCGGCCGCAACTTTGGTTAATCTATGAGGTTTACAAAGACAGATTTTCTTTTTCAGTATTTCCTGAATTTTCAAAGCTTCTTCAACACTGACTTCCCATTCGTGTTGAGAATAAATATCCATCCTGCCTCAACTCATGATTTCAATAAGAATGGCTCTTTGAATATGCAGTCTATTTTCAGCCTGTTCCCAGACAATACTGTTTTTCCCATCCATTACCTCATCGGTTATTTCCTTTCCCCGGTGTGCAGGAAGACAGTGCATAACTACCACATCTGGTTTTGCCAATTTTAAAAGAGAGGGATTTACCTGATATTCCTGGAAGATTTTCTCTTTTTCCTCTTTTTCCTGTTCCTGACCCATACTGACCCAGACATCGGTATAAACCACATCTGCCCCCCTTACAGCCTCTCTGGGCTGGGAAATAATTTCAATTTTTCCCCCTGCATCTTGTGCTTTCTCCACTATGGAAGGCTCAGGCTGGTATTTTTCTGGAGTAGAAACCACCATATTTACTCCCAGCCTTGCTGCTCCTAAAATGAGAGAATGGCAAACGTTATTTCCATCTCCAACCCATGCCAGTTTTATTTTTTTTAAATCTTTTTTGAGCCAGAGAGTATAAAAGTCAGCCATTGCCTGGCAGGGATGTAAAAGGTCAGAGAGAGCATTAATCACCGGAATACCGGCTATACTGGCAAATCTCACCAACCTCTCATGTTCAAAGGTACGAATTATCACACCCTGAACATAGCGTGAAAGAACCCTTGCTGTGTCTTCAAGAGACTCGCTTTTTCCCAGATGAATATCCTGAGTTGAAAGAAAAATAGAGTTTGCTCCCAGTTGATTAATTGCTACCTCAAAGGACACTCTTGTCCTTGTTGATGGTTTCTCAAAAATAAGAGCTATGTTTTTCCCTTTTAGAGGATAAAATGGTTGACCGTTTTTCATCACCTTACGAAGACGATTGGCCAGCTCAAAAATTTGATAGATCTTTTCTGTAGTAAAATCCCATATTGAAAGAAAATCTTTTTTCATGTTTCTTCTCTGGAAAGGGACTTTAGTTTTCTCTCTATCACCTGATTGGCAATTTGAGGATTGGCCTTGCCTTTTGTCTTTCGCATAAGCTGACCCACCAGGAACTTTGCTGCCTGGGTTTTTCCTTTTTGCCAGTCTTTTACCGCTTTAGGATTCTCTCTTATAACTTCATCAGCCATTTGTTCTATACTTTGGTGGTCACTTATCTGCCTCATTCCTTTTTCCTCTATGATTTGAGATACTCCTTTTCCGGTTCTAAACATCTCCTCCAGAACCTCCTTTGCCATGCTGGTGCTCAGTGTCCCCTTTTCTACTTCACTTAAAAGATCTGCAACTCCTCCAGGACTTATCTTAATGGTAACAAGTTCTTCTTGCTTTAAAAACCTCATAATTTCACTCATTATCCAGTTACTCACAACCTTAGGCTTAGGAAAAAGTTTTACACATTCCTCGAAGTAATCAGCCACATCACGTGATTCAGTTAAAACAGATGCATCGTAGGCGGGAAGGCCATACTGAGTTATAAATCTTTGAAAACGTTGTTGAGGTAATTCTGGAATTTGAGCTTTGATTTTTTCAATTAAGTTTTTATCTATATAAAGAGGAGGAAGGTCAGGTTCTGGAAAATAGCGGTAATCATGTGCTTCTTCTTTACCTCTCATAGCATAAGTTCTTTTTGTCCTGGGGTCCCATAGACGAGTCTCTTGAATTACTTTCTCTCCTTTTTCCAGAAGTTCCATTTGTCTTCTTATCTCGGCCTTTAATCCTTCTCTAAGTTCCTTAAAGGAGTTCATGTTCTTGAGTTCTGTCTTGGTTCCCATTTTACCTGGCTTATCGCTTAAAGAGATGTTGGCATCGCATCGCAAAGATCCCTCTTCCATGTTACAGTCACTCACTTTAAGATAACGCAAAATTCGGCGCAGGGTCACAAGGTATTCGTATGCTTCTTCAGGAGATCTTATCTCCGGGGAAGATACAATTTCCATCAAAGGGATTCCCGCTCTATTGTAGTCAACAAAACTCCAGTTTTTCTCCTCCAAGTCTTGCATATCATCACCATGAATTAGTTTGCCAGCATCCTCTTCCAGATGGACCCTCTGTATACCGATTCTTTTAGTTCTTCCGTTGACTTTTATCTCCAGCCATCCATTTTCGGCCAGAGGTTCATCATACTGAGATATCTGGTAGTTTTTAGGAAGGTCAGGATAATAGTAATTTTTACGTGCAAAGCGACAGTTTTCATTTATGGTACAATTAAGAGCAAGAGCGGTCATTAAAGTGTACTCCACTGCTTTTTGGTTGATAACTGGCAATACACCTGGAAGTCCAAGGCAAACCGGACAGGTCTGGGTATTGGGTGGAGCTCCAAATTTTGTCCGGCAGCCACAGAAAAGTTTACTTTGAGTGGAAAGTTCAACATGAACCTCAAGACCAATATAAACCTGGTATTTCATCAAAGCCCCACTCCTTCTATTAAATTACCACAAAAAATACATTTACCTTCTTTTATATTGATCTCGGTTATAAAGTAGCCTCTTCTTTTAATTACAATTCTTCCACAATTCGGACAAAAAGTGTTTTCACCTTCATCACCTGGAACATTTCCAACGTAAACATACTTTAAACCTTTCTTCAAAGCCATCTCTCTTGTCCGGTGCAGAATTTCAATAGGCGTTGGTGGAAGATTTTCCATTTTATAAGCAGGGTAAAATCTACTTAAATGCCAGGGGATATTATCCCCTATTTCAAGAAGAAAACCGGCAATTTGCTCAAGTTCTTCCTGTGAATCGTTCATTCCAGGAATTATCAAAGTGGTGACCTCCACCCATATTCCTTTTTCTCTCATCAATTTAATACTTTCAAGAACAGGCTTTAATCTACCCCCACATACTCTTCGGTAAAATTCATCACGAAAAGATTTTAAATCCACATTAGCCCCATCCAGAAATAAAGCTACTTCCCTGAGTGGATCAGGCATGATATAGCCATTGGTTACAAAAATATTTTTTATACCTCTTAAATGTGCTAATCTACAGGTATCAAGGGCATATTCATAAAAAATTGTAGGTTCAGTATAGGTGTAAGCGATACTTGCCGCTCCCTTTGCCTCAGCAACTTCAACCAGCTTTTCAGGTGAAAACTTCTCTCCGGGAATATGTTCCATCTCTCTGGGAAGTTGTGAAATGGTATAGTTCTGGCAGTTCCGACAGCTCAGGTTGCATCCACAAGTTGCCAGGGAAAAAGCAGTTGTTCCAGGATAAAAATGATAAAGAGGTTTTTTTTCAACAGGATCTACAGCCCAGGAGATGACTTTTCCATAAACCAGAGAGTAAAGTGTTCCATCTATATTCTTCCTTACCTGACAGATTCCTTTTTTTTCAGGCTGAATGACACACTGGTGAGGACACAAATTACATTGTACCTTCCCTTCCCCAAGCTTCTCGTACCACATGGCTTCCTTCATCGCCCTACCCGTTTAACCCTAACCATAATAAAAGCTAAGGGTTTGTCAAGCTCATTTTTGTCAGTCTAAGAGGCGAAAAACTTGACAGGGAAAGTTAAAATTTTAACTATTATAGTAGAGAGCTTGCTTTGTCTTTATGAGTGCTATAAATTTATTTATCAAAAGTAAAAGACATTTTGATTCAATTGCTCCAGGGCAGGTGTTCAACATGGGCATCTGCATCATAGCAGAACTTCTTGGCGTTAATCCAGATAAAATATCCAGGGCGGAGAAAGTTAAAAAGATCCTGGATAGGGGTATAACTGAAGCTGGTCTCCATATTGTAGCCCCTCCCTGTTATCACCAAATTTACCTGCGGGGATAAAGCCTCGCACTAAAGGCATTTGATGTTGTAGTGAACTCATTTCATCCAAAAAAGATTAAAAAAACAAACAATAAAGAGGGAGATCTATGAGTTCCAAAAAGCTGGAGATCCAAATTATACAGCACCTGGCTAAGTCAGAAAAGAGCATATGGGAGCTTTTAGCTTTAGACCATTTTCCTTTAAGGGATTTTATAGAAACAGTTAACAGGCTTTATAAACACGGGATTATTGATTCCGATGGAGAGAGAATATTTTTGACCGAAGAAGGCAAAAAGGAGGTTAATCCCGAGTATATTCAATTTGAAGGAAAACTTTGTAATAGGTGTTTTGGTAAAAGAATAATTTTTGATGATAGATTTAATGAAGTTCTGAAAAAATTTCGGGAAATAGTTAAAAAAAGACCTTTACCTGCATTAGATTACTTCCAGGGTTACATGCATGAGTATGACACGGTTGCCCGAGTGGCTTTAATGCACCACTATGGTGATTTATTTAAGAAAGATTTTATCCTTATAGGGGACGACGACCTTCTCAGTGTTGCTCTTTCCTTATCAAAACTTCCTTCCAGAATATTGGTCTTAGACATTGATGGTAGACTAAGTGATTTTCTCACCACAGTTAACAAAGAATACGGATTTAACATTGAATTTCGAAAATATGATGTAAGTGATCCCTTACCTGAAAAATTTGTTGGAAAATTTGATGTCTTTTCGTCCGAGCCCTTAGAGACACTAAGTGGTTTAAAAGCGTTTGTTTTACGCGGGATCACAAGTCTTAAAGAAAATGGTATCGGATATTTTGGTTTAACTACCCTTGAAGCCTCACCCAAAAAATGGCTCGAAATAGAGAAAATGGTTACCCAGACAGGTTGCATGATAACCGATATAATCAGGGACTTCTCTAAATATCCCATGAACTATGATTCAGTAAGCTACGAAACATTTATCGCCAGGTTTAACTTTCCTGTAAAAAAGAATCCCGGGATAGATTGGTACAGATCTTCACTTTTTAGAATCGAAGTTTTACAAAAGCCATCTCCCGATATAAACCCAAAACTAAAGATTGAAGCTATAGACCCGGAAGAGGATGTAACTTATCCCAATTTATAATTTTTTATTTTTGGAAAATTGACTAAATGAGTATTTTTGGTAAATTAATCTCAAGAGGGGTTAAATAAAAAAATGATTTCTTTAATCGGGAAAGATAAACTTAAGGAGGTGAGGAAAGTAAGAAATTTAAAAAGGTCACCATTTTACAAGTTACAAGGAGGGAGAGATGAAAAAAAGATGGATACTGGTGGCATTGTTAATGGTTGTGCTTTTAGCCAGCGGAATAGCACTGGCTAAAACCAAGGTGCACTTTGTAGCTGCCCGTTATCATACCGGAATCACTGATGATTACTGGGCTAAGGTAGCAAGCGAGTTTGAGGCTGCCAATCCAGACATCGACGTCGTAGTCGATGTTATTGACTGGGGAACATTGCACCAGAAACTCACCACCATGATCGGTGCCGGTAAACCCCCTGAACTTGCCAACATTGCCACCATCTGGCTGCCCGAATACATTTCTGCCGGTGTAGCTGAGCCTCTTGATAAATATATGACTCCGGAGTTTAAGGAGCAATTTATACAGTCTCTTTTTGATATCACCGTAATTGACGGTAAACTTTACGGTATTCCTATTGCTGTATCGGCAAGAGCTATGTTCTACTTGCAAGACCCTTTAGAGAAAGTGGGAATGGCTCCTCCCAAAAACTGGGAAGAGCTTCTTGCTGTGGCTAAAGCTATACACAACCCTCCAGAACTTTATGGCTTTGGCATTCCCTGCACCACCTGGGAAGGAGAAGCTTACTATGCTTATTTTCTATGGGCTGCAGGTGGAGAATTTTTTGATGAAACTGGAAAATTTATAGTGGACAGTGCTGAAGGAATCGAGGCTATGCAATTCTTGGTAGATCTTGTTCGTAAATATAAGGTTACCTATCCCGAACCCTGGGCTATAAACCGTGATGAGATGCAAAAAGTTTTTGCGCAGGGGAAAATCGGCATGTTCATCACCGGCCCCTGGCAGGTAGAAATTAACGAAAAGGAAAATCCGGATCTAAGATACGGTATAACTCTTATCCCTGCTCACAGGAGACAGGTGACCATGGCTGTAACCGATACTCTCATGATGTATAAAGGTGCCCCCAACAAGGATGCCGCCTGGAAATTTGTTGAGTTCGCCTATCAGGACAACTACCGGCTGGAATTTGATGTGAATGAGGGAATGTTGCCCGAGAAAAAAGTGGTAGGCGAGAAAATAATAGAAGATGTCCCCTATCTCAAGACCTTTATTGATCTTCTACCATACGGGAAATTCTTGCCCATGCATCCCAACTGGGAAGAGATAACCGGAGAAATAGTTAAACAGATGCAACTTGCCTATATGGGGGAAAAGTCTCCAAAACAAGCCATGGAAGACTGTGCAAGAGAGGTCAATACTCGGATAATCATTGGATTCTAACTCCAAACAATGACCGGGCTATCGGAGTTTTCTCCGATAGCCCATATTTTGATCTCCGGACCGAAAAGCTAAAATGACCAAAGAACAAAAAATAGCCTATCTTTGCCTTGTACCAAGCTTAATTTTGATGGCCACAGTAATATTCTTCCCCATCGGAAATACTTTCTTAACCGCTTTTTACAGGGTAAATCCCTATGGAATCAGGTTAAAGTTCTGGGGGCTAACGAATTTTACCCGACTTTTTTCCCGTGAAGAGTTCTGGACATCTCTTAACAATACCTTTATATGGACAGGGGGGGTAGTTGGATTTACCATAATCTGGTCTCTGGGTTTAAGTTTGGCTTTAAATGAAAGATTTAAGGGAAGAAGTGTTGCAAGAAGTATACTTATGCTCCCCTGGGCTACCTCTCTTATAATTACAGCTCTTGTGTGGAGATGGATTTTAAATCCTGAATATGGACTCTTAAATCATTTTCTATCTCAAATAGGCGCGCTTAGAGAGAGGGTAAATTGGGTGGCCGAATGGCGGACATCTTTCCCCATGATGATCTGGATAGGAATTCTGGTTTCCATTCCCTTTACCACCACTGTTTTTCTGGCAGGATTGCAGTCAATCCCCCTGCAGCTTTACGAGGCGGCTAAAGTTGAGGGCGCTGGAAGCTGGCAGAGATTCCGCTATATAACCATGCCTCTTTTAAAACCGGTCTTTACAATAGCAGTGCTGCTTAACGTGATATATGTTTTTAATTCCTTCCCCATCATCTGGGCGGTAACTGGAGGAGATCCTGCAGATACAACCCACATAATCATCACTTATCTTTATAAGGTGGCATTTTTTTACAATGATTTTGGTGTGGCATCAGCCATGGCTATAATAGTGTTTATAATACTGCTTTCTTTTAGTATGGTTTACACAACGATTTATTATAAAGGTGAATTGTATTGAGACTGAAAAGAATAGCTTTTGTGCGTAAAACAGTTATATACATTGTCACGGTGATCACTTCCTGTTGTATTCTCTTTCAATTTTTTGTAATGCTTTCCACTTCTTTAAAACCTAAAGCTGAAGTATTTCATATTCCACCTTACTGGATACCTCATCATATTCGGTTTCTCAACTATATTGAAATGTGGAAGATAGCTCCTCTTGCCCGCTATTTTTTAAATTCAATAATCGTAGCCTCGGGGGCAACGGCACTTGCTATTGGTGTAGCCATACCAGCTGCCTATGCACTTGCCAGATTAAGATTTAATGGAAGAAGGGCATTTCTGTATCTGGTCCTCATCACTCAGATGTTTTCCCCTATTGTTATAATCATCGGGCTTTATCGGGCTATGGCAGTGATGGGGATGCTAAATACCTACCAATCCTTAATTATCACCTTTGCCGCTTTCAATCAGGCCTTTTCTGTCTGGCTTTTGACAGGATACTTTCAAACCATTCCACTGGAAATAGAAGAAGCAGCCCTTATAGATGGATGTTCCAGAATGCAGGCTTTAAGGTGGATTCTTTTCCCCCTATCAGCTCCCGGTATAGTAGCTACCGTGATTTTTGTTTTTATCTGGGCCTGGAATGAGTTCATGATCGCCCTGACATTTACTTCCACTCCTGAAATGAGACTGCTTACTGTAGGTCTTTTCAGGTTCATGGGAAGATATGAGATCGAATGGCATTACCTGATGGGAGCATCTCTCCTTGCAACCATACCTGTTCTTGTCTTATTCTTGCTTATCCAGAGAAAACTGGTTCAGGGACTTACTGCCGGAGCAATTAAGTAA
>CAYZYX010000020.1:0-33781 GCA_964482715.1 uncultured Clostridia bacterium | reverse complement strand
TGGATAGAGCAGCGGACTTCGGATCCGCGGGTTGGGGGTTCGAGTCCCTCCAGGCGTGCCAAGTTGTCTTGGATAAAATCTGGAGGTATGATGATGGGAACTTTTGAGGAGCTGGGAAAGAGGCTTGACCGTTTGGCTGATCAGCTGAAAGTTGCTACTCAAAGCGGCATAGAGAAAACTGCTTCTGAAACAAAGGAATGGAAGAAACATCTTGATGAATTAGCCGAAAGGATTAAAAAGACTGCACAGGAAGGTTTTGAAAAATTTGCATCTGAAACTAAAGAACTTGGACAAGTTGCTAAATTACGAGGTCAGATTCGAGAACTGCGAAAAGAACTGGAAGAAAAATACAAGACTCTTGGTAAGACCGCTGTAGAATTAAGAGTCTATGAAGGAGTAGAAGAAGGTTTAAAAAAACTTGCGCAAGAGGCTATTGATTTAGAAAAAAAGATAAAGGATAAAGAAAAAGAAATAGAAAAGTTAAAAGCAGATTGAATTGAAAAACCACTCCAAAATAATCCTTTATACTGATGGAGCTTCTCTGGGAAATCCGGGAAAAGCCGGGATATCTTACATACTTTATACTCCTGATGGCAAGTTAATAAAAAAAGATGCTCATTTTATTGGAAATGCTACTAATAACGTTGCAGAGTACTTAGCTCTTATTTATGGAATGCAGGAGGCTTTAAAAGAAGGTGCCAGGGAACTCATCTGCTTTAGTGATAGCCAACTCTTAATTAAACAGCTAAATGGAAATTATCAGGTACGCAGCAGTGTTCTTTCACTTCTTTACAACCAGCTAAAACACCTGGAAAGTCTGTTTAGCAGAGTTAAATTTTGCCATATTCCCAGGTCTGATAACGTAGAGGCCGATAAACTGGCTAAACAGGCTGCAAGGGGATGAGAGGATGGGTGACCGCGGGGAGGAAACACCTCCCTGAGGAAAGTCCGGGCACCCTTAAGGACACTGGGTAACTCCCAGAGGGGGTGACCTCTGGAAAGTGCCACAGAAACCATACCGCCCACTGTTAGAAACAGTGGGCAAGGGTGAAAAGGTGGGGTAAGAGCCCACCAGCAGGGAAGTGATTTCCTGGCTGGGCAAACCCTGTCGGGTGCAAGGCCAAATAGGAGGTTTAACCTCGGGTAGGCCGCTTGAGGTCCAGGGTAACCTGGATCCCAGACAAATGGTCACCACCGAGGGCCTTTTCCTTCGGCAACAGAACCCGGCTTACACTCCTCTCATCCCCTTATCGTTATGGCTTGGAAACGGAATTAAGCCTAAAGGAGTTAACCAATGAAAAGATGGCTAAAAATATTAGGTGGAGCGGTAGCTACCGCTGTGGGTATCTGGTTAATAGTTATATTTGCCAGACAGGTTCTGCTCTTCCTTCAAGGGATTGTGGGAATAGCTGCAGCTGGTGTAGGCCTGGTTGTCCTGGCTATTGGAATAAGTGAATTAAAAGAATAAGTAAGCAACACAAAATTTTAAATTAACTAAAAGGAGCTAAAAATGGCCCATAAAAAAGGTCAGGGACATACTTCCAATGGTAGAGATAGTGCCTCAAAAAGGTTAGGGGTAAAGGCTTTTGGTGGTCAATTTGTAAAAGCTGGAAGTATCCTGGTGAGACAACGGGGTACGAAATTCCGTCCCGGTTTGAATGTCGGTTTGGGAAGAGACGATACTCTATTTGCTAAGATCGATGGATATGTACATTTTGATTCTAATCGAAAGGTTAACGTCGTGATGGATTTAAAAAGATAAATTGGAGAAGGGAAATCAAAGTGAAAAAAAGGATATTTACACCTGGACCAACTCCCCTGCCGGAAGAGGTAAGAGTATCTCAGGTAAGAGAGATTATTCATCACCGAACCTCTGAGTTTTCAAAAATATTTGAGGAGGTGTGTCAGGGGTTAAAGTATGTCTTTCAAACTAAAAACGACGTTTTGATTTTAACAGCCTCAGGTAGTGGAGCTATGGAGGCAGCTGTTGCCAATCTTCTCTCTCCTGGGGATAAGATTCTGGTAACCACTCAGGGAAAGTTTGGTGAAAGATGGACGGAGATAGGAGAAGCTTTCGGGTTAAAAGTTATTCCTGTTGATACAAGATGGGGTAAGGCAGCTGACCCGGGGAAGATAGAGCAAAAACTTGTAGAAAATGACAAGGTTAAAGCGGTTTTTACCCAGCTTGTTGAGACCAGTACCGGAGTGGTCAACGATATTCAAAAAATAGGCAAAATAGTTGAAAAAACACCTGCTGTTTTAGTAGTAGATGCTATAAGTGGACTGGGAGCAGAACCTCTTTTGACTGATGAATGGAATGTTGACGTGGTGGTTGCTGGTTCGCAAAAAGCTCTTATGTTACCGCCTGGTCTTTCCTTCATCTCTCTTTCTGAAAAGGCCTGGAAAATGGTTGAAAATTCAACTTTGCCCAGGTATTATTGGGATCTTAAAAAAGCAAAGAATTCCCTTGCTAAAGGACAAACACCTTATACACCTGCTGTCTCTCTTATCTGTGCCCTGAGAGAATCCCTCCGATTAATAAGAGAGGAAGGATGGGATAATGTCCTGAAAAGACACTTCCTCTTGGCAGAGGCTACCCGAAGAGGAGTCAGTGCTCTGGGACTGGAGCTTTTTGGAGAACCTCCTTCCAATGTAGTCACCACCATTGCTCTGCCCCAGAATATAGATGAAAAAATTTTACGAAAAAAACTGCGAGAAGAATTTGGAGTTATCGTTGCTGGTGGACAGGGAGAGCTTTCCGGGAAGGTGATAAGAATTGCTCATCTTGGTTGGATGGATAAGCTGGACGTTATAGGTGTTATTTCTGCTCTGGAGATGTGTTTGAACGATCTTGGCTATCCTGTGGAATTCGGACATGGAGTAAAGGAGGCGGAGAAGGTTCTAACTGGAAAAATTTAAGGAGGGGGGAACTTGAAGATTTTGGTAACCGACCCGTTAGCCAATGAAGGAATAACTAAGTTAAAACAGGAGGGATTTCAGGTTGATGAAAAAACAGGTGTTGATGAAGACACGTTAGTTAAAATTATACCCCGGTATGACGCTTTGATCATCAGAAGTGGAACCAGGGTAACTGAAAAGGTAATCAATGCAGCAGCCAATTTGAGGATAATAGGTAGAGCAGGAACAGGGCTGGATAATGTAGACCTTGATGCGGCAACACGAAAGGGAATTATTGTTATGAATACACCCGAGGGAAATACCATCTCTGCAGCGGAACACACCATATCCATGCTCCTTGCTCTTTCCCGTAACATACCTCAGGCAAATTACTCCTTAAAAAAAGGTGAGTGGAACCGAAAAAAATTCATGGGAACCGAGGTTTATGGAAAAACTCTGGGAATAATTGGACTGGGGAGAATAGGAAGTGAAGTAGCCAGACGAGCTCAAGCATTAGGTATGAAAGTTCTGGCTTATGATCCTTTCGTATCTACAGAAAAAGCAGAGGAGATAGGTGTGACCCTATGTGAATTGGATGAGCTTTTGCCTCAGGTAGATTATTTGTCCATACATACGCCTTTAACCGAAAACACAAAAGGTTTAATTGGAGAAAAGGAACTTAGCTTAATCAAAGAAGGAGCAAGAATCATAAACTGTGCTCGGGGTGGTATCATAGACGAGGATGCCCTTTACAGGGCCTTAATAGGTGGACGAATTAAAGGAGCTGCACTTGATGTTTTTGAAAAGGGTAAACCTTTTGGAAGCCCTCTTCTGAAACTTGACTCAGTCATAGCTACTCCCCATCTGGGAGCTTCTACGGAAGAAGCCCAGGTGAGAGTCGCTATTGATATAGCCTGTCAGATTGCAGATGCCTTAAAAAGAGGAGAAATTAGAAATGCGGTTAATATCCCTTCTTTCCCTGCCCATCTGAAAAAGAAATTGGGAGGTTATCTTTCCTTAGTGGAAAAGATGGGTAGTCTGGGTGCTCAACTTATTAAAGGTCAGCTTAAAGAGGTAGAAGTTATTTACCGGGGAGAGTTATCCGATTATAATGTGAAGCCTTTGACCATTTCCCTTATTAAAGGCCTTTTGGCTTTTATATTAAAGGAAACTGTAAATTACATCAATGCCCCCGTTTTGGCAAGAGAAAGAGGTATTAAGGTAATGGAATCTAAAACTACTGAAAAAAGAGAATACTCTTCTCTGGTGGAAGTTAAGATAGTAAGCGAAGAACATGAGCTCAGAATAGAAGGGACGGTTCTGGAAGGAAAAATTCCCTATGTGGTAAGGATAGATAATTTTTCACTGGAGTTTATCCCTCAAGGTTATCTTCTTGTGTGCACCAACATAGACAAACCGGGTGCAGTTGGAAAGATCAGTACTATTCTCGGAAAATATGGTGTTAACATTGCCGGACTTAGAATGGGGAGAACTGCCCCGGGAAAAGAAAACGTGTCCGTTTATACACTGGACAGTCCCCCTTCACTCCAAGCCATGGAAGAGCTGTGTGGTCTTGAAGAAGTGTTAGAGGCGAAGTTAGTACATCTATAATAAAAATGTTTACTAAAGACTCATTATCTTCAGGAAATGTTCAAAAAACCGGACTTTTAAATAAAGTACCTCCTCATTCCCTGGAAGCAGAATCTTCGGTTCTTGGGGCCATGCTGCTGGAAAAAGAAACCATTCCCAAAGTTATCCAGATAATTGATCGTCCCGACGTTTTTTACTCTGACATTCACAAAATAATATATGAAGGTATCCTTAAACTATTTGAAAAGAACAAACCAGTGGATCTTATAACTCTGAGAGAGGAATTCCGAAAACAGGGAAAATTAGACAAAATAGGAGGTTCCTCTTATCTTTTGCAACTTATCAATTCTGTTGTTACCACAGCCAATGTTGAATATTATGCTACCATAGTTAAAGAGAAATATATTTTAAGAGATCTACTAAAGGCCGCCAGTGAAATATCCAATCTGGCCTACGAGGATTCTCTTGATCTCGAAGTTATTCTTGACAAAGCTCAAAGCCTGATCTTTAAAATTGCCCAGCAAACAAACAGAACTTCCTATTCTCATATCAAGGAAGTTCTGACCAGAACATTTGAGCATATAGAAGCTCTTTATCAACGGAAAGAGCAGGTAACAGGAGTTCCTACAGGTTTTATTGAACTTGACAGACTTACTTCTGGGCTTCAGCCTTCTGACCTTATAGTAATAGCTGGACGTCCATCTATGGGAAAAACAGCTTTTGCTCTCAATATAACCCAATACGCTGCAATTCATGCTGGTGTTTCCTCGGTGATCTTCAGCCTGGAGAGCGCTAAAGAACAAATTGTAGAAAGGATGCTATGTGCTGAAGCAAGGGTTAACAGCCAGAAACTCAGGACAGGTTTTCTTTCTGAGGAAGACTGGTCAAAATTGACAGATGCAGCAGGGGTTTTAGCAGAAGCTCCTATTTATATAGATGACACTCCTAATATTTCCGTTATGGAGCTCAGGGCTAAAGCTCGCAGATTAAAGGCCGAAAAAGATATAAAGTTAGTGGTGGTTGATTATCTCCAGCTTATGGCTGGGGATCGTCGTATAGAAAACAGACAACAACAAATCTCAGAAATATCAAGAAGTCTAAAGGCACTGGCCAAAGAGCTCAATGTTCCGGTAATTGCCATATCTCAGCTCAGCAGGGCAGTGGAACAGAGGGAGGACAAAAGACCTCGCCTGTCAGATTTGAGAGAATCTGGAGCTATTGAACAGGATGCAGATTTGGTCATCTCTCTTTACAGGGAACACTACTATACTCATAATCCTGAGGATGAAGGAATAGCAGAAGTCATAGTAAACAAACAGAGGAGAGGACCTGTAGATAAGATAAAACTCACATTTATCAAAGAGTATACCCGCTTTGAGAATCCGGAATTCAGATAAGATTCATTAATAATAATTCAGGATATTAAAAAAGGAGAAATAGGTTGTCAAATATTGTGGTTATTGGAACTCAATGGGGTGATGAAGGAAAGGGGAGAGTGATTGACCTTTTAGCCAGAAAAGTGGACGCAGTGGTAAGGTACCAGGGCGGAAGCAACGCTGGGCACACAGTAATTGTAAATGGAGAAAAATTTGTCTTTCATCTTATTCCCTCAGGTATACTTCACCCTGGGAAAAAAAGCATCATTGGAAATGGAGTAGTAGTTGATCCGGAAGAACTCCTGAGCGAAATCAATGATCTTGAAAATAAGGGAATAAAGGTGGAGAATCTCTACATTTCCTGTAACGCTCACGTGGTAATGCCCTACCATAAGGAAGTGGAAAAATGGGAAGAAGAGAAAAGAGGAAAACAAAAAATTGGAACTACTTTGAGGGGAATAGGTCCTGCTTACGCTGATAAGATGGCCAGAAGAGGAATAAGGATGGGGGATCTCTTAAATAGGGAGGTCTTAAAAGAGAAACTGAGCTTTAATCTTGAAATATACAGATCTCTTTACGGATTTATCTACTCCGAGATGCAGCTACTGGACAAACTATGTCAATGGGGTGAAAAACTAAAAAGATATATAACTGACACTTCACTTCTTATTGATGAATTAATTAAAGATGGAAAAAGTATCCTTTTTGAGGGAGCACAAGGGACTTTGCTGGATATCGACCACGGAACTTACCCCTATGTTACATCCTCTAATTCAACTGCCGGGGGTGTATGCACTGGATGTGGAATTGGTCCAGGTAAGATAACCAAAGTCTTGGGAGTAGCTAAGGCTTACACTACTCGGGTGGGTCAGGGTCCTTTCCCTACGGAGATAAAAGGAGAAATCGGAAAGGTTCTGCAACAAAGAGGAAACGAATTTGGTGCCACAACTGGAAGACCAAGACGTTGTGGTTGGTTCGATGGTGTGATTTTGCGTTACGCTGCCAGAGTAAACGGTCTTGACGAGCTCATCATAACCAAACTGGATATTTTAGATACTCTTGATAAAGTGAAGATATGCGTGGCTTACCGCATTGGAGATAAGATAATTAAAGATTTTCCTCAGGATCTTTCTTTATGGGAAAAATGTGAGCCGATTTATGAAGAAATGGAAGGCTGGAAGGAGGATACCTCTAAAGTCACCTCTTACAGGGAGCTTCCTCCGGCAGCCAGAGATTACCTCAAAAAAATTGAAGAAATTGGAGGTGTTCCCATAAGACTTTTTTCTGTAGGTCCCCAAAGGGGTGAGATCTTTGCCACTCAGGGAAGTTTCTCTTAATTTCAGGCCTCCTACACCCAACTTTTAAGTGAGATAACACCTTTGCAAGGCCGTCTTCGGTGAGATATCCAGGGCCCGAGAAAGGAAGATTATGGGAAAAGTGTCCCAATTTCAAGGCTACACACCTTGACTTACATGGATTTTTTTAGTATAAAATAAGTGAGTTTACCCAACAAGGGGGTAAGTTATGTTTAACAGATTTACCGAGAGAGCAAGACGAGTGATCCTGTTAGCAAGGGAAGAGGCTAAACGACTGGATCACGATTATCTGGGCACTGAACATCTCCTCCTGGGGTTAATCAGAGAGGGAGAAGGAGTTGCCGCATTAGCACTGCAAAATCTTGGAATTGATCTTGAACAGGTCCGCCAGGAAGTAGAAAAAGCGGTAGGAAAAGGTGGGGGTTCGCTGTTCCTGGGACAAATTCCTTTCACTCCCAGAGCAAAAAAAGTGCTTGAATTGGCAGTTACTGAAGCCCGTAACTTAGGGCATAATTACATAGGCACTGAACATCTCCTCCTGGGGTTAATCAGAGAGGGAGAAGGAGTTGCCGCACAAATTCTCGCAAACCTGGGAGCTGAGCTGGAGAAAGTAAGAGAAGAAGTAGTTTCACTTCTGGGTGAAAAAATTTCTGTAGAGAAATCTTCTCAACCAACTAATACTCCGACCCTGGATAGATATGGAAGAGACCTTACTGAAATGGCACGTAATGGTGAACTCGATCCGGTTATAGGACGTGAAAAGGAAATTGAAAGGGTGATTCAGATTCTGTCCCGTCGAACTAAAAACAATCCTGTACTCATTGGGGAAGCAGGAGTAGGTAAAACAGCTATTGCTGAAGGGATTGCCCAGCGCATCGTTGAAGGTTCACTCCCGGAACCTTTATTAAATAAAAGATTGGTAACAATCGAATTGGGTTCTGTTGTGGCTGGAACCAAATACAGGGGTGAATTTGAAAAGAGGATGGAGAGAATTATAAGTGAAATCAGGAAGGCTAAGAATATAATTCTTTTCATTGACGAAATTCATACTCTGGTTGGAGCTGGCGCTGCCGAGGGAGCCATAGATGCCTCTAATATATTGAAACCAGCCCTGGCTCGAGGAGAACTTCAGTGCATTGGGGCTACCACTCTGGATGAATACAGAAAATATATTGAGCGTGACGAAGCTCTGGAAAGGAGATTCCAGCCAGTTATCGTAAATGAACCCACAGTAAAGGAAACGATAGAGATCCTCAAGGGCTTAAGAGATAGATATGAAGCTTTCCATAGGGTAAAGATCACTGATGAAGCTCTGGTGACAGCAGCAAAGCTTTCACACAGATATATTCAGGGACGTTATTTGCCGGATAAGGCTATTGATGTTATAGATGAGGCTGCAGCGAGAGTGAGACTCCAGAGCAGCATAAGACCTAAAAAACTGAAGAGTGTAGAAATTGAGCTTGAGCAGATAAGAAAAGAAAAAGAGGCTGCTATAAGAGCTCAGGAATTCGAGAAGGCTGCTCAACTTAGAGATAAAGAGAAAAACCTGCGTCGTATCCTTATGGAAGAAAGAACACAGTGGGAAGCAGAAAGAGGTAAAAAGGTAGAAGAAGAGGTGGTTACAGAGAAGGATGTGGCTTACATTGTTTCCAGTTGGACAAATATTCCCCTGCGAGATTTAACCGAAGAAGAGTCCAAGAGACTGCTGAGAATGGAGGAAGCAATTCATAAAAGAATGGTTGGTCAGGAAGAAGCTATAAAAGCAGTCTGTCAATCTATACGCCGTGCTCAGGCAGGAGTGAAAAACATAAAACGACCTATTGGTTGCTTTATGTTCCTTGGTCCAACGGGGGTAGGTAAAACTGAACTTGCCAGAAGTCTTGCTGAATTTCTATTTGGTGATGAAGATGCTATGATCCGTCTGGATATGTCTGAATATATGGAAAAATTCACCGTTTCCCGTTTGACTGGAGCACCTCCAGGATACGTGGGCTACGAAGAGGGTGGAGAGTTAACCGAGAAAGTAAGGAGGAGACCTTATTCAGTCATACTTTTAGATGAAATCGAAAAGGCACACCCTGACGTTTTTAACATACTTCTTCAAATAATGGAAGACGGTCGATTATCGGATAGTTTGGGACATACAGTTGATTTCAGGAACACAGTTTTGATTATGACTTCTAACCTTGGGGCTGAACAGATAAGGAATAATGCCAGTGTAGGATTTCGGTCCTCTCAAGAAAGTGGTATGAGCTATGAAGAAATGAAAAATCTGGTACTGACTGAATTAAAGAGACATTTCAGGCCAGAATTCCTCAACAGGTTAGATGAGATAATAGTATTTCATCCTCTCTCCAGGGATGAGATAAAAAAGATCGTGGACCTTATGTTAACGGAAGAGAAAAAGCTTTTGCAGGAGAGAGGAATTGAACTTGAGGTTACTCCACAGGCGAGAGACCTGATTGCTGAAGAAGGTTATGATCCTGATTTTGGTGCACGTCCTTTAAGGAGGGCTATCCAGAGACTTATTGAAAATCCTCTTTCTGAGGAAATACTTGAGGGTAAATTCCGTGAAGGGGATGTCGTGGTGGTGGGAGTTAAAGACGGAAAGATAACTTTCACTAAAAAGAAGGAAAGTAAAGCAAAGGTGGGCAGCTAATAGTCAAGTCTTATCATGGAGAGATGAAAAATAGTTTTCATACCCCCTCCTTCGCCAGGGAGGGGGATTTTATTAAAGGGATAAAACAGTTATTTTTGCTTACCATTTTAATTTTAATCTCTTTCTCTACCCTATTTTCTTCCCTGGCATCCTCTCAGGATCTTCTCCCTATAATCAAGATAGAAATAAGGGGACTCGTTCACGTCAAGGAAAAAGAAATTAGAGAATTAATCTTCACCCAGCGCGGGGAAATCCTCTCTCCAGAAAAAATAAAAAAGGACATGCAGAGCATTTATCAGCTGGGTTATTTTTCAAAAATAAGGGCCATTAAAGAGGAAAAATCAGACGGGATCATTCTTATCTATGAGATTGAGGAAAATCCTGTGGTAAAAGAGATAAGGTTCAGAGGAATCTCTGGCTCTGAGGTAGCAAAACTAAGAAAAGTTGTCACTCTTGAGATAGAAAAACCCTGGAATTACAAAAAAGTTAAAGAGAGCCAGGAGAAAATTCTGGAGTACCTGAAAAAACAAGGTTACACTCAGGCTGAAGTTAATTTTTCAACCACCTCACTGGAAAAAGAAAAAAGCTGTATGGCGATTTTCACCATTAAAAAAGGGAAAAGAGCCAGGGTGATGGAAGTTGAAATCTCAGGCAATACGTTCTTTTCTAACGCTCAGATTCGTTCTTTTATGCAAACCAGATTTAAAAGATACCTTGATCCCCAAATCCTGGATGAAGATATAGAGAAAATAAAACAAAAATATCAAGATTCGGGTTTCTACTTTGTTAAAATTGATCCACCCGGCTTCCACTTCTTTGAAAAATACAGGGTTAACTGGGTTAGAGTTTTTCTCAAGATTCAAGAAGGAAAAAGGTTCATAATAGGTAAAGTATCAGTAGAGGGAAATAAAATATTCTCAAAAAAAGAAATAAAAGAGAAGTTTAGACCTAAAGAGGGGGAATTTTTTAATCTCAGTCAGGCAAGGGAAAGTATCAAAAGAATTCAGGATATGTATGGTCAGCAGGGATACATATTTGCGGTTATTGATAACAGACTTCATTTTGATCAGAAAAATAGAAAAGTAGATATAACGATATCCATTAAAGAGAATAACCAGGTTAAACTGGGACAGGTAAAAATTGAGGGAAATGAAAATACTAAGTGGAGAGTATTTAAACATACCTTGTTGCTTCATTCTGGGGAAGTCTTTAACACTTACAAAATAAGAGAAAGCTGGAGAAGACTGTACAATCTGGGTTTTTTTGAAAAAGTTGAGATGATACCTCTTTATACTTCCGATGCTTCAGTTCTTGACCTTTCAATTAAAGTAAAAGAAAGGGAAAAAATGGGAAAGTTGCTTCTGGGAGCAAGCTACAGCTCTAACTCGGGTGTTGAAGGTTTTATCCAGTTATCCAAAGATAACCTTTGGGGTCAGGGGAAAATGATAAGTCTTGACTGGGAATTTGGGAAAAAGAGAAATGACTACCAGTTAAATTACCTTGATAGATGGTGGAGAGATACATCTACCCGGCTGGAACTTAGCGTTTATAACAAGGAATCAAAATACTACCCGGCCGAAAACGAAGGTTATAAAAAAAGGGTAACCGGAGTAGAAATCGGAGTCGGTCGCCCCTGGTTCAGTAAATTCAGCCTCCTTTTAAGTCTATCAACTCAAAAAACCAAAATAGATCCTGTAGAGGGCTATTATCTTCCCGATGAATTGGAATCAGGCGAAAAAACCTATCAGAAGATAAAACCAGCTCTAATATGGGATTCGAGAACAAGAGATGAGATGTTTAATGTTTATAGTGGCCTTTATGCACTCACTTCAATGGAAAAAAGCGGGGGTTTCCTGGGAGGGGATGTTGATTTCACCAAGTACAAAGTTGAACTCAGAACTTACTTCAGATATAAAAAAATCTGGACCAATCCTGTAATAGCTCTCAGACTGAGAGGGTATCAAGGTGAAGATCTACCCTTTGATGAAGAATTTTACATAGGTGGACAGGAAACTCTAAGAGGATACGAACAAAATCAATTCAGAGGATCCAAAGCACTCCTTGGGACAGTTGAATTTAGAATCCCTATCAACAGAAACTTCCTTGCCTATCTTTTTATTGACAGCGCAAAGGTTTGGGGAAATTTGGGAACGGAAAACTATAAATCCGGTTTTGGAATGGGAGTAAGGATGAATCTCCCGTTAGGAGTGATTCGTCTTGATTACGGAGTCAACGAAGAGGGAAAACCAAGGGTTTATTTTGGTATGGGTGATGTATTTTAAGGGAGGGCGAAATGCAGATAGGCAAAGTAAAAATTAATATAATAAAAGGTGATATCACTGAACAAAAAGTAGATGCTATTGTCAATGCAGCCAATAATCACTTCTACATGGGGGGAGGAGTGGCTGGTGCGATTAAGAGAAAAGGTGGAAAGGTAATTGAGGAAGAAGCTGTTTCTCAAGGACCGGTTAAGATCGGCGAAGCTGTTGTTACATCAGCAGGAAAGCTTCCTGCAAAGTATGTAATTCATGCCTCCACGATGGGGATGGATTTTAAAACTGACTCCCAAAAGATAAAATGTGCTACAAGGAACGCTCTTAGAAAAGCTGAGGAAAAAAAGATAAAGCAGATTGCTTTTCCTGCTTTGGGTTGTGGAGTTGGAGGATTTTCTGTTAGAGAGGCAGCAAAGATTATGTTAAACCAGGTAAAAGAACATCTAAAAGAAACTACTACCACTTCTCTGGAAGAAGTCAGATTTGTTCTTTATACAGATAAAGATTACAGGGAGTTTTTAGAAGCAGTTAAAGAACAGTCCTTTTAAGATGAAAATTACTTCAGGGTGTTTAAAAGGAAAGAAAATAAAAAGCAAAAAAGGTCTCTCCACACGTCCTCTTTTATCCCGAATAAGAAAATCTCTATTTGACCTTCTCGGTGACGGGATAAAAGATAAGAAGTTTCTGGATCTTTATGCTGGTTCAGGCGCTGTTGGAATTGAAGCTATTTCAAGAGGAGCAAGTGAAGCTGTTTTTGTGGATAAAGACCCAGAATGTGTAAAAATTATAAGAGAAAACCTCTTGAAGCTGGGTATTTCTTCTGCAGCCAGGGTGTTTCAGCAGGACGTTTTACAAATTCTTCCTTTTTTGCTAAAAAAGGAAGAGTTCCCCTTTATCTTTATTGGTCCACCTTATTTTTTGGGACTGCAAGATAGAACCCTGGACATTATTGAAAAATTGGTTAACTACCGGGGGGGTCTTATCATTCAGCACCACCCCCGTGAGAAAGTGAAACTGGAAAGGAGAAATATGACTGTAATTCAGCAGAGAAAATACGGGGATATCTGTCTAACTTTCATAAGAAAGGAAAAAAATGGATAATTATTTTATTTTTTCCTCGCACTGTCTTTTAAATCAAAGGGTAAGAGCTGGTAATTCTTATACGCCCGGAGCCACCCAGAAATTTTTAACTCTGCTTGGCAGATACCCAATTTACCTTTACCAGCTTCCCTGTCCTGAATATACTTTTCTGGGAGATAGAGAGAAAAAAACCCAGGATCAATGGGAAAAAATAGAGGGATTTAAAGATTTTTGCAAAAAACTTGCCCTGGAAGTTAAAAAAAGATGCCAGGAAATTACAAAAGGGAAAACTCCACTCCTGATAGCTATTGCCCGGTCCCCTTGCTGTTCAGCATCTCTTGTTTATCGCGGCAGAAGTCTCGTTAAAGGAAAAGGTATATGGCTCCAGGAACTGGAAAAAAACCTCCGGTTTGATATAATAGAATTTGATTTCAAGAAAGTAGAAGACTCCATAGAAAAGATAAAGGCCTTTTTAAACCAAAAGATAGGTCATATTGAAATTGAAACTTGAGGAAAAATTAAGACTTTTACCTGACAAACCAGGGGTTTATCTTTTAAAGAATAAAGAGGGTAAGATCCTCTATGTGGGGAAAGCTGTTTCTCTCAAGAAAAGGGTCAGATCTTACTTTCAAAAAGGAGAGTTCTCTCCTCGTATTGGGGCTCTTGTTTCTAAAATAGAAGATGTGGAATGGATAGTTACCGAATCTGAAGCTGAGGCTTTTCTTTTAGAATCCAACCTGATAAAACATCATCACCCAAAATACAACATAAGATTTAGAGATGATAAATCATACCCTTACATCAGGCTCTCCGTTAATGAAGAATTCCCTCGAGTTTATCTTACCCGCAATCCAAAAAGAGACGGCTCACAGTATTTTGGTCCCTATACTAATGTTAAGGCTGCCAAAAAAACTCTAAGACTTATCCACCGACTTTTTCCTTTGAGACGTTGCAAGGATAAATTTAAAACTCGCCTCGCTCCATGCCTCAATTTCTATATAAAAGAATGCAGTGGACCTTGCGTGGGAAAAATAAGCAAAGAAGATTACGATCAACTCGTGAAGAGTGTCTCGCTCTTTCTTGAGGGACATTATCAGGCTCTTCTCTCAAAACTCAGAGAGGAGATGTTAAAAGCGGCCAAAAAACAGGAATTCGAAAGGGCGGCAAAAATCAGAGATACAATATTTGCCATAGAAAAAATGGGAGAAAGGCAAACCGTCACTTCATTTCCCGGTGAAGACATGGACCTTATCGCCCTGGCTCGTAAAGAAAAGAAAGCCTGCGTTCTGGTTTTTGTTATAAGAGAAGGTAAAGTTGTAGACAAAAATCACTTTTTACTGAAAATACAGCTCGAGGATAAAGAAACAGATATTCTGGCCAGTTTCGTTAAACAGTACTATTCCAAGGCATCGTTTGTCCCTCACCAGATTATTGTGCCTGATAAAATCAGCGAGGAAAAAGAAATTGCTTCCTGGCTATCGCAACAAACAGGTCAGCAAGTGAAATTTGTTGTTCCCGAAGATGAAGATAAAAAAAGACTGTTGAAATTGGCAGGGGAAAATGCCATTATGATTCTGGAGCAAAGCGAATCTCTGGCTGAAAATCTCGCTCTGTTACAACTCAAGGATTATCTTGGACTGCCAGATCTTCCTCTTAGAATAGAGGGAATTGACATCTCTACCACAGGGGGAGAGGAGGCTACTGGTTCGGTAGTTGTCTTTGAAGATGGATATCCCAAAAAATCGGAATACCGAAAGTTTAAAATCAGAACTGTGAGAAAAATTGACGACTTTGCCATGCTGAGAGAGGTGATAAAGCGTCATTACACACGAGCTGTCCAGGAAAAGAGAGACCTGCCCAATTTAATCCTTGTCGATGGAGGAAAAGGTCAGGTAATGGTTTGCCTTGAAACACTTAAAAAGCTGGGTCTTGAATCTATTCCTCTCATCGGGCTGGCTAAAGAATTTGAGCAAATCTACGTACCTGATAGAAACTCCCCAATTGAAATGCCTCTGGATTCACCGGGATTGAAGCTACTGCAAAAAGTGAGAGATGAAGCACATCGTTTTGCTCATTCTTACCATCAGAGAAGAAGAGACAAAAGCATAACCAGGTCTGAATTGGAGGAAATACCAGGAATTGGAGAACAGACAAAAAAACTGCTACTTTCACATTTTAAATCTCTAAAAGAAATTAAAGAGGCAAGTTTGGAAAAGCTAAAGGCTATTCCAGGTATTGGTGAAAAAAAGGCCCAAATGATTAAAAAATGGTTCACCAAAGAGTGAAAATTTTTACAGTAGAAGGCAGGGGAATACAAATCCAGGTTGCAGGCACGGATAATCTTGTAAAAAGAGTTTATATTAGGGAAAAGGCTTTGGCTAATTTAGATCGAAAACAGGAAAACGGGCTTTCTCTCAGTCCCTTGTTTCAAAAGTTAAGAGAAGATTTGAAAAGCTATCTTTCTGGAAAGAAGGTAGATTTTAGCCCCTATCCCCTTGACATGAACAGTGTTTCATCTAAGGCAAGAAGAATCCTTCAGGTGGTAAGGGAAATTCCCTATGGAGAAGTGAGAAGTTACAGGTGGGTAGCTTTAAAATTAAAAAACCGGGGATACCGGGCAGTGGGGAGAATAATGAGTATAAATCCTTTCCCCATTATTGTACCCTGCCATCGTGTAATATACGCTGATGGGACCTTAGGTGGATTTTCGGGGGGAATTTCTCTAAAAAAGAGGCTACTGGAAATAGAAGGTATTCACATCTTGCCCCTAATTTCAAAGGTGGTATAATATTAAACACTAAATTAAAAGGAAAAAGGCTCAAGTTATGATCAGTAATCTTCTTTCAAAGGTTTTTGGATCAAAACAGGAAAGAACGATTAAAAAATTAATACCCATTGTAAATAAGATAAACTCTCTGGAGAAAAAAATTTCACGTCTCTCGGATAAGAATCTCCAGGCCAAAACTGACGAATTCAGAGGACGAATAAAAAACGGGGAAACTCTTGATGATATACTTCCAGAGGCCTTCGCTGTGGTAAGGGAAGCAGCTAAACGGACTATTGGGCTTCGCCATCACGATGTTCAGTTAATAGGTGGAATTGTTCTCCATCAGGGAGCCATTGCAGAGATGGCAAATGGGGAAGGTAAAACCCTGGTTGCTACCCTGGCGGCTTATCTTAATGGTTTGGAAGGAAAAGGGGTCCACGTAGTAACAGTAAATGACTATCTGGCACGCAGGGATAGAGAATGGATGGCACCTGTATATGAATTTCTCGGTCTTTCCGTGGGAGTCCTTCAGAGTGGGATGAGTATCCCGGAAAGAAAAAAAGCTTATCAATGCGATATTACCTATGGAACCAATAACGAATTTGGTTTTGACTATCTAAGAGATAACATGGCTCTTCGAAAAGAAGATCAAGTACAACGCGGTTTTCATTATGCCATAGTTGATGAGATTGACAGTATTTTAATAGATGAGGCCCGAACTCCTCTTATTATTTCCGGTCCTGCGGAAGAGTCAACCGAACTTTACTATTATATTGATAAATTAATTCGTAGGTTAAAAAAAGATGCTGACTATGAGGTGGACGAGAAAAACCATACTGTTGCTTTAACTGAGGAAGGAGTAAGAAAAGCCGAGAAGCTGCTGGGGGTGGATAATCTCTATCAGGATACACGGATGCAACTTGTTCATCATATAACTCAAGCCATCCGGGCTCACGAACTTTACCAGAGAGACAGGGATTATCTGGTTAAGGACGGAGAAGTAGTAATAATAGACGAATTTACAGGAAGACTTATGCCTGGAAGACGGTGGAGTGATGGTCTTCACCAGGCAGTAGAAGCTAAAGAAGGGGTTCCTATAAGGAATGAGAATCAAACCCTGGCTACCATTACTCTCCAGAATTATTTCCGGATGTACAAGAAGTTATCCGGAATGACCGGCACAGCTGCTACCGAAGCTGAAGAATTCATGAAAATCTATGGATTGGAAGTCGTGGTTATTCCTACCCATAAACCTTGTATCAGACAGGAATTAGAAGACAAAATCTACAAGACCGAGAAGGCCAAGTTTAAAGCAGTTATAGATAAAATTGAGGAACTTTACAAACAGGAAAGACCTGTCCTGGTAGGAACAAGATCTGTAGAAAAATCAGAGAAATTGTCGCGAATGTTGAGAGAAAGAGGAATTCCTCATACTGTTCTTAATGCCAAATACCACGAAAGGGAGGCTCAAATAGTTGCCCAGGCAGGACAAAAAAGGGCTGTAACCATAGCAACCAACATGGCAGGAAGAGGAACTGATATAAAACTGGGAGAAGATGTAGCGGAACTTGGTGGACTGTTTGTTATAGGGACCGAAAGGCATGAATCCCGACGTATTGATAACCAGCTAAGAGGAAGAGCTGGTCGTCAGGGAGCTCCGGGAGCAGCTCAGTTTTATGTTAGCCTGGAAGATGAACTCATGCGTATTTTTGGCTCTGAAAAACTGGCGGTTCTGATGGAAAAATTAAAAATTCCCGAAGACCAACCAATTGAACATCCCTGGGTCACCAGGGCCCTGGAGAGAGCCCAACAAAAAGTGGAAAGAAGAAACTTCGAAATCAGAAAACAGCTATTAGAATACGACGACGTAATGAACCAGCAACGTGAGGTGATTTATACTGAGAGAAAAAAAATTCTGGAAAAAAAGGATGTTAAAGAACAAGTCTGGAGTATGATAGAGGACACGATAGAAAACTTCGTTTCAATTTATACCGATGAGAAAATCCGACCTGAAGAGTGGGATGTGGAGGGTCTGGCCAGAAGAATCAGAAATCTTCTATCAATTGAAATTGACGGTGAAAGTTTAAAGCAAATTTACGATAGAGAAAAAATAAAAGAAAAGATTCTTCAGGCAGTCAAGTTTGCCTATGAAAGAAAAGAACAGAGTCTGGGACAGGAATTGATGAGGGAACTTGAACGAATGATTCTCCTGCATACTCTTGACTCAAGGTGGAAGGATCACCTTTATGCCATGGATTCTTTAAGAGAAGGGATAGGGCTAAGAGGTTATGGTCAAAGAGATCCGCTTATTGAGTATAAGAGAGAAGCCTTCAACATGTTTGAAGATATGATTCAGAGAATTAAAGAGGAAGTATCGGAGCTTATCTTTAAGGTTCAAATATCGGGAAAACCTGCTCCAGAAAGAGTTATTAGAAGAACTCCCGAGTTTCCTAAAGGGGAGCCGAAAAGTATAAAGACTTCTATTTCAGGAAGAAGGGCAACTTCCACGGTAAAAGTTAAGAAGAAAGCCAAGGTGGGTCGAAATGATCCCTGCCCATGTGGGAGTGGAAAGAAATACAAGTACTGTTGCGGAAAATAAGATTGAGCCGGGAGGATAGCCTTGAGAAAAAGAACAGGCGCTGAGGTAATTATTGAAGCTTTAATTAAAGAAAAGGTGGATACCATTTTTGGATATCCAGGTGGAGCAGTCCTTCCAATATACGATGCTCTATATGATACAAAAAATATCCGTCACTTTCTCACTCGTCATGAACAGGCTGCCGCTCATGCTGCAGACGGTTATGCCCGTGCCACAGGAAGAGTAGGAGTATGTATAGCCACTTCTGGTCCTGGAGCAACTAATCTGGTTACAGGATTAGCAACGGCTTATATGGATTCCTCTCCAGTTGTTGCTTTAACCGGTCAGGTGCCAACTTCCATGATAGGAAATGATGCTTTTCAGGAAGCCAATATAACTGGAATCACCTATTCCATCACCAAACATAACTACCTGGTTAAAGATGTGGATGAACTTCCCCAAATTCTGAAAGAGGCTTTTTACATAGCAAGAACAGGCCGTCCGGGGCCAGTTCTGGTGGATTTACCCAAAGACATTCAAAACGCCAAAACACAGGTTCCTTACCCGGATGAAGTAAAAATAAGAAGTTACCGTCCTCATTATGAGGGGAACTTAAAACAAATTAAGCTGGCAGCTAAAGAAATAGACAGGTCAGAACGTCCCGTTATTTACGCTGGCGGGGGAGTCATTGCCTCTGGAGCTACCGAAGAACTCGTTAAATTTGCCCGTCATAATAATATTCCTGTCACTACAACCCTGATGGCTCTGGGTGCCTTTCCAGAAAACGATCCCCTTTCGCTTAAAATGTTGGGGATGCATGGTACAAGATACGCAAACTACGCAGTTTGTGAAGCTGACTTACTCATTGCTATAGGTGCAAGATTTGACGACAGAATTACCGGTAAGATATCCGAGTTTGCCCCCAAGGCAACCATTATTCATATTGATATTGATCCTACAGCCATAAGTAAAAATGTTCGAGTGGACATACCCATAGTTGGTGATGCAAAGTTTATCCTGTCAAAACTAATTTCTCTAACTAACGGCAAAAAAAGGGAAGCCTGGCATCAAAAAATAGCCACCTGGAAGGAAAAGTATCCTTTAAGATACGAAAAAAATAACAAGTTAAAGCCTCAATATGTGGTAGAAAAGATTTACGAGCTTACCCGGGGTAAAGCCATCATTGCAACTGAGGTTGGACAGAGTCAAATGTGGGCAGCTCAATTTTACTGTTATACACGACCACGTAGTTTCATCTCTTCAGGAGGGCTTGGGACAATGGGTTTTGGGTTCCCGGCAGCCATTGGGGCACAGATTGGTAGGCCAGGAGAAATTGTCTTTGACATAGCTGGAGATGGTAGTTTTCAGATGAATATTCAGGAACTTGCAACAGTCGCTAAATACAATATCCCGGTAAAAGTGGCTATCCTTAATAACGGTTATCTGGGTATGGTTCGACAATGGCAACAACTTTTTTACGACAGGCGTTACTCCCAGGTCGACCTTTCTGGAGTTCCTGATTTTGTAAAAGTGGCTCAGGCTTATGGTGTGGAAGGAATAAGAGTAGAAAAGGTGGAAGAGGTAGAACCTGCCATTAAAAAGGCCCTTCAGATTAAGGGTCCGGTAATAATGGACTTTCAAATTGAACGTGAAGAAAACGTATATCCAATGGTTCCAGCTGGTGCTGCTTTATATCAGATGATAGAGGGTCTTGCCTGAAAGGAGTTTTTTGAAGATGCGTGCTTTTTTCCTTGATAATCCGACCGGTTTTCCTCACCATGTGAGGGTAAAAGAGATTCCTGATCCGGAATGTGGAGACGGTGAGATACTGATTAAGATAGCTGCCTGTGCAATTTGCGGGACTGATGTGAAAAAATTTTTTAAGGGACATAAACTTATAAAATCTTACCCTGTTATCACTGGGCATGAACTATCTGGAACAATTGTGCAGGTTGGTTCAAGAGTTAGAGATTTTGAGATTTCCACACCTTATGGTAAAGAGAAAAGAACTTACAGAGAAGGTCAAAGAGTTGTCGTTGCCCCCGTAATAGCCTGTGAAGAATGTGCTAACTGTCTGGATGGAAGACCTGAAGCTTGTGAAAACCGTGAAGACATCGGTTTTAACTACAATGGGGGATTTGCCGAATATATGGTTGTGCCAGAAAGGATCCTTAAAAAGAAAATACCACCTGTTTACTTTGTTCCTGATAATGTTTCACTCTATGAGGCAGCCCTGGCTGAACCTGTCGCCTGCGCTATTCACGCACAAAGTAAGATAATCCGCTATCTTGGATGGAAAAGAGAAGAGAAAAAATATGGATTTATGGCTGGTTTAAAACCCGAAGATGTTGTAGCGGTTATTGGTGGAGGTCCTCTTGGCTGTATACATGCAGAACTGGCTAAGGCTCAAGGAGCAGGCTGTGTGATTCTGGCTCAACGCTCTGCTTACAAACTGAAGATGGCCAGAAAACTTCAGGTTGCTGATCACTATATCCAAAACCCTAAACCTGATATTTTAAAAGAAAAAGTAAGGGAAATAACCCGGGGAAAAATGGCAGATGTGGTTATTACAGCCTGCAGCGCAGTGGAGGCACAAATTCAAGCCTTTCAAATAGTCAAAAAAGGGGGATTTATAAGTCTTTTTGGCGGAATTCCTGAAAAAACGGTAAACATTCCAACCAACGAAATACATTACAATGGGCCCCTCATTGGAGGAACAAGTGGCGCATCTCCCTATCATCTTGAAGTTGCACTAAATTTAATGTCTCAGGGCAGGATTGAAGCGGTTAAATATATAACCCATCTTGTAAATTTAAATTCTCTTGAAAAGGTACTTTTTGTTAAAGGGATTCCCCGGAAGGATATGCCTGGATTTTCCACAGTAGAAGAGAGTATTCTCACCATGAAAAGAGAAAAGGGGGAATCTTTCTTTGACTTTTTAAATGAAGATGATGATCTAAAAGATCTTCCCGGCAAAATTATCTCTTTTAAAGACAGCATTCTTAAAGCCCTGGTTATACCGTATTTACCTTACTCAAAAAAGATAATCCCGCTTGTTCAATTTACTCCTCCGGAGAGAAAGAAAATCCTGGACAGCTTGATAAATGCCTGAAAAGTTTTTTATGAGTCCGCTGCTCGCCAGCTCAGCTATGGGCCCAATTTCTTATCAATATAGGTTCTTAATGGTTGATGGTACAAAAGTTCGGCTTCAAGGACCAAAAGGGATAGATCTATGTAGAGTTGATATGCGCTGGGCATTAGCTTCAGTGGAAGAGAATAAGCCTTTTGAATCTGTAGGATTTTGATCTTTCATATATTCTCTACCTTGATGGATTAAAGAAAGCCGAACAGGCTCCTCTTGTTAAGAAGCTTACAGCAATTCCAGCCTTCCAGTTCACCAAGAAAGGTAAAAGTTAGCTCTGTTCCTCATCCAGTGGAAGAAAAACATTATATTGAATGGGTAGAGAGATTGGAGTGGCCGGAGGGAATTATCGTAAATTCCTCCTTCCCGGTGATGCTCCTGAAGCAGAATTTCCTGTCAGGCCAGAAAAGATAAAAGGTGTCCGCAAATATTGTAGTATTCACGGACTCTGGAAAAATTAACCGGTTTACAGACGAACAGGTTGAAGAAGAATCTATCAGTGAGATATTACAGGAAAACTCTCTGGAGTCATAGCTCTTGCTGATGTGATAAAGAGCTGAGTCAAAGAAGGTAGCCTCCATATTAAAAGTATGGTGATAAAATGGATGGTGTTTACAGGAGATAATCGGCAGGCTGCAAGATGGGTAGCTGAAGAAGTGGGACTTGATGAATATTTTGCCAGAGTTTTACCCGAGGGAAAGGCAGGAGGAGGTTTTAAGGAGGTATAAAAATGCCTGCAAGAGAAATAAAACCAAATATATATTCTGTGGGAGTGATAGACTGGGATAGAAGACTCTTTGACGAGCTTATTCCTCTGCCAGATGGAACAACCTACAATGCATATCTTGTAAAGGGAAGCGAAAAAACAGCCTTAATAGACACCGTTGACCCAACTAAGGAAAGTGAACTCATAGATAATCTTAAAGAACTAAAAATAGACAGGATAGACTATGTAATTGCAAACCATGCAGAGCAAGACCATTCAGGTGCTATTCCCGGAATACTTAACGCATATCCAAATGCAAGGGTCATTACAAACGAAAAATGCAAAAAGTTTTTGATGGAGCTATTACACATCCCGGAAGACAGGTTTAAAGCAATTGGAGACGGTGATGAGATTTCACTTGGTGATAAAACTTTGAGGTTTATCTTCACTCCATGGATTCACTGGCCAGAAACTATGGTTACATACCTCACCCAAGATAAAATGCTTTTCAGTTGTGATTTTTTTGGTTCACACCTTGCAACATCCTCACTTTTTGCAGAGGAAGGAGAAAAGCTTCTGGAAAGTGCAAAGAGATACTATGCTGAGATAATGATGCCTTTCAGAGCAATTATTAAAAAGAATATGAAAAAAATATTGCCACTGGATATAGAAATGATTGTGCCAAGCCACGGACCAATATACAAGAATACAGAGTTCATAATTAACGCATATAAAGAATGGATTTCCAATAAGGTGAAAAATGAAGTTGTCATACCTTATGTATCCATGCATGGAAGCACAGAGAAAATGGTAAGGTATTTTACAGACCTTCTTATGAAAAGAGATATAATTGTTAAGCCTTTTAACCTGACAAAAACCAATATAGGTGAACTTGCCATGGCTCTTGTTGATGCTGCAACTGTGGTTATAGGAACACCTATGGTTCTCACAGGACCTCATCCGCTGGCACTTTACATAACCTACCTTGTGAACAAACTCTGCCCGAAGACAAAATTCTTTTCCATCATTGGCTCATATGGATGGGGAGGTAAATTTGTTGAGGATATAAAGGGACTTTTGACCAATGTAAAGGTGGAAATTCTTGAGCCGGTAATAGTTAAGGGTTATCCAAAAGCAGAAGATTTTAAAGCCTTAGAAAGGCTGGCAGAGGAAATTCTTGGAAAACATAAAGACATTGCCGTGGATCCATGGCTGTAAAATGATAAACGAAAGAAATTATGTGGAAACTGGGGGATATAACAGACATCAAGAAGACCGGGAAATTTTTTCATTTCACATCCCCTTATTTATCTATCCAAGGCAAAGGTAGCAAAATTTAGACTTTTGATCAAAATCTGTAAAATTTATCCTTATACCATGGTTTGCAGGTCATATACCTTTTCTACCACCAGTGAGCTTAAAGAGCCGTGTTTTTTAATGTAGCCTTCCAAAAAGAGAAAATCAGCCTCATAGATGGTCCTGGCAAACTTCTCCTGCACTGAAGGAAAAACCACAACATCAATTAAACCCTCCTCATCCTCCAGTGTTAAAAAGATAACCCTTATCCCGCTTTTTGTTGGTGGTGTGTGAAGGATTATCTTTACACCGGCAACTTCCACTCTCTCGTTTTCTCTTAGAGATGTAAGCTTACCACTTTTTATCCTATTTTTCCCCTTAAAAGCTTTCCTGAAAAGTTCAATTGGATGTCCTGTGAAGCTAAAACCAAGTATGGGTATACCACATCTTTTTGTCTCATTTAAGATAACACCTGGAGGATAAAGTCCTGGCTGGTTGTTTAAGATAGCAAGGTAAAACTCTTCTGGAAAGTAAACCTTAAGATAAGCTGACTGGTAAGATAAGAAACAAGTGAACCTGATGCAGAGCCTCTTACCTGACATTTTATACCCTTTTTCCTGGCAAATTTAACAATGTCCTGAACCAGGAGAAAGTAAGAGGAAAATCCCTTTTCCTTTATTATCTTAAGCTCTCTTATAAGCCTTCTTGTAACCTCTCTTGAGGGAGACTTGTATTTTTTGGGGAGGTTTTGAAAGCAGATCTTTGCAAGCTGGTGGTGGGCATTATCTTTACTTAAAAACCCAGGAGACCTGATTTTACCCAGGGGAAGCTCTAAGTTGCACTCCCTTGCAATAAGATCTGTGTTAAAAAGGGCAAAGGGATATCTTGTAAATACACTTGCCATCTTATGGTATGATTTTAAGTAATACTCAGGACTTTTCTTTTCTACAATATCACGGTGATGGATGAGTTTTGCTGCTCTAACAAGGACCTGATGAATCTCATGCTGGGTAGGCTTTGCATAGTAAACATCGTTGGTGGCAACAACAAGAAGATGAAGCCTTGAGGCAAGATCAAAGAGTCTCAAGTTTAACTCGTATTCTTCTGGTAGAAGATGATCCTGAAGTTCAATGATGAAGTTTTCCCGGCCAAAGATCTTCATGTATTTTCCAGTTCCGGAAAAAATTCCAGGATACTTAAGGTAAGCTCATCTTATTGATTTAAAATTGGTAAGAGTGGATTTATGAGATGACAAAAAAGAAAAAATATGGTAAAAAGAGTCACGGGAGAGGATTTGTTTAGATTTTTAAATTTTCCCCTCTGACTGTAGCTTTCTTATCCTGGAGGTAATCTACAGAAAATTTTGGACATGACAATTTTCTTTTTTGAGATTGACTGTTTGAGGCAAATCTTATAAACTCTTGTTCTATGAAAAAAAGACCAAGGCATCCACTTTTTTTAATCTCTATAGGACATGGGTACAACGATATTTTCTGGCTTTTTCTTCCCCTTATCCTGCCACTTTTGAAAAAAGAGTTTGAACTGACCTACACTCAAAGTGGATTGCTTCTTACCTTTTATACTTTTATAATTGCGATTTTCTCCTTTATAACCGGTCATCTCGGGGACAAATATGGTAAAGAAAAAATAATCTCTCTGGGATTTTTTCTTACTTCTGCTGGATTTACTCTTCTGGTGGGTTTTAATTCTTTTGCCTTCATTCTCATCTTACTCGGTATAGCAGCAGTAGGAGTTAGCACTTTTCATTCTCTGGCTCCACCTCTGCTTAATCAGCGTTACAGGTATAAGAAGGGTATAATTTTCGGTATTTTTGAAGCAGCTGGAAGTGCAGGGATTGTATTAATGATGTATCTTTTTGGTCTGGTGATTAATCTGATCGAATGGCGAGTAATATCTTTTTTGATAGCTCTTTTTGGGATACCACTTGCCTACTTTTTCTATCGAACAGACTATTCAGATTTACCCTCAACTGTAGAAAAATCGAAAATTAAATATCCCCCTTTTATCTTAACCACTTTTTTTACAGCAAGAACTCTTAGAACTCTGGGAATGATCGGGGTTGTTTCTTTTGTACCTCTTTTTATCGTGGATACTTTAAATTTAAGTATTCAAACAGCATCTTATTTCTCAGGATTAATCTTTGCTGGAGGGGTAATTGGTTCACTTATTACCGGATGGCTTTCAGACAAAAATCATCCGCTAAGTATAATTGCTGCACTTCTTTTAATAGTTTTGCCAGCAATACTATTTATCACCTTTAGCCTGCCTCTTCTCTTAACAGTGCTTTTACTTTTCCTTGTGGGAATCTGTCATATTGGTTTTTTCCCACCCCAGAACATCTGGTTATCTCAAGCAAGCCAACACACAATTCAGGGAAAGATTTTCGGGATAGGAATGAGTCTGGATACCATGGTTACAGCCATTGCCCCGGCTGTATTTGGCTTTCTTGCCGATAGATGGGGATTGAGAGTTTCTTTTCGCTGGACACTTTTACCTTTGATTATTGCTGCTTTTCTTTTTCTTACACTTAGACTGAAGGGATTATCCGGAAATCTCCGATTGAAAAGAATTGAAAAAGTTTAACTCTTTATTTTATTTGTCTTCAAATATCGCTCTTAAAATATCAGTCCGACTAACTATTCCCACAATTTTTCCCTGCCTCACCACCGGAAGATGCCTGACCTTATGATGAGATATTAAGGCTATGGCTTTAAAAAGAGAGGCTTCCTCATCAATAGTTATGGGATCCTTTATCATTATATCTTCAGCCACAAGTAAGTGTTCTAAAGTCTCTGTAACAGAGGATTCCAGTGAACCGAAATCGGAAATAAAATCCACGCTGTCTAAAAGTTCAAAGTACTCGGGAATAAAGGGAGCAAGAATATCCTTTTTAGTAATTACACCCAGCAGATGATTTTCTTCATCGACCACAGGTAAAAAGTCAAAACCATGGGTGAGAAAAATGCGGGCAATTTCTCCAATCGGTGTAGCTCTTTTTATACTTACTATCTGAGTGTTCATAAAATCTTTTACTTTTTTAACTTTCATGTAAATTCTCACAGGCGAAATTTTACAGATAGGGAATCATAACTTTGCGGGTTATTCTAATCATAAGAGACTCCAGACGATTTATATCGTTTATCCTGTATATCTCAGCTCCCCAATCAGAGAGATCCTGGCAGGTCAACTGGGAAATTCGAGGTTTAAAATCACCTTCGCTAATTTGAATATGGGAAACCATGTTGTTTTCCACTATTTGTTTAAAAAGATTTTTCACCGGTCTTATCCCTCTTATAAAATCCCTCAAACGGTGAGGAGAATAAGCTTTAGTAGAATCATCCCAGTTAAAGATCTCTCCATCTGAGAGTATAATAAGCACAAAAGGCTCTCTCCTTAAAAGCTGTTGTTCAATAACCCTGTAATCAATCAGAGTCGTATCAAATTGAGGTAAATAAGCTATTTTTTTGCATTCATCAAGTTCGGAATATTCCCTCCAACCACTGGTGAGAGTATCCCGAGAGAAAGTGATTACATTGTAACGGATATAGGGAGCTATTCCATGAGACTGAAGCCATTTAATTGCACCATTGAATCCCAGTAAAACATGGTGGTACTTACTCTTATCACTCCAGGAATGTCTCCCTTCTCCAAAGTAAAATCTTGATTTTATAAGTCTTTTTGCCATTCCAATAGTCTGAATGGAAATCTTTCCTTCAACATCATCAGCCATAGAAGCTGAGGTATCAATAAGAAAGCATATGTCCGGAAAAGCCCCCTTTCGCTCAGCCCTGTAGGGAATAAAAAGATCATAATGGTATCTCGGAACACGAAAATTGACCATTTTGAAAAAAGGACTTTCCGGGTCTATCAATACACCTCCAAGATCTATATCTTCTCGAGAGTGAACTGCAGGATCAAAGGGGTCATAGTTAAAAGGCACAACGGGCATAGCTCTTCCTCTTCTCTCGGTATCAACCTGGATGGGAATCTCGGGTGAGAGGATTTCATAAAGAGTCTTGGTGATCTCCAGACTATTAACATAATGAGGCTTTTCTTTACCCTGTTCGTACATTTTTTTGATAAATCTTTTTCTTGTTTCTTCGTTCATTATTTCCTTTTCAAACCAATTTTCACAACTCAGTTTCTCTGGACATTCTTCATCCAATAAGTCCGCCATTAAAAGAGAAAATCTCTGAACAATTTTTTCCCATCGCGACCTATCAGAAAGAACCTCTACCTTTTCCTCCAGAGTAACGCTGTCTTGCAAACGGAATATATCAAGAATCCTATTTACTCTCTCTTCAACTTCTCTGCGGTGGGAAAAAAATCTTCCCAAAAATGAGAAATCATCTTCTTCTCCCCAGAGAGCAAGATTTACCCGGAGAAAAACTTCATAAGGAGTACTTATTTTCCGATGAGCGGGAATAATCTTAAGTATTTTTCCCAGTAAAGAAAATGCGGATAAATTATCCGAAGGAATGGAAAGTTGATCATAAAAAAATATTACCATGCCCTTAAAATGCCCAAAATTGAGCTTACACCAGGTATTGGCAATTATATCCTCCAAACTATGGCACACATAGGAAGTTTGAGAGGCTTTTCCTTTCTTTTCCAGGATTTTGGCCACAACATCCATGAGTTTATGATGATATTCAATAGAACCTGGACAGAACTGCTCATGGGCTATGTTGTTGCAGAGGAGGTCTCTACTCATCTCAAAAAGAGGATGATCGTGATAACTTTTACTAAGGTAGAGACTCAGGTCAGGGTCTCGATTTATATTCCAGTCTTCATCTATATTTATCTGCATCTGACGCAGAGAAGAAATTAATCTTACCTCAATGTGACCACGGGAAGGTTTTACCGGTAAAACTTTGACTGAATCCTCACTGAGACCAAGTAAATTATTTATACCGGTAAGTTCATACTGGAGGGTTCTATAATCCATACCTAAAATCTCTTTAGTTTATATACGGGAGCCGAGAGAACAGCTGTAACTTTTTTCTGCCAGGGAATCATAATCTCTCGTTTTCTCCCTTCACGGGAAACCCAGATTTTAGCCTCTTCGGCTCCCAACAGGACGTCTCCACTTTGAGTTAAAGCCTGAACGGGGCTTGAGGTACTAAGGAGAGGAACCTCTGGATTATCAATATCATAGATTTCATTTCCTATGGCAAAAAGAAGTTTCCCTCTTACAAAAGCAAGACCTTTTATCTCTTTCTTTTTAAATCTCTCTCTGGGAAGTTCAAATATTCTTTTAGGTTCATTCATACCTTCATACCAGATGTAGATTCCATCTTCTGTAGCGAAAGCTATACCGTACATACTGTCCAGCTTTTCTCTTATCTTTTCTCCCATATCCTGTCCGTAGGTTAACTGAGTGATACTCTCACCAAAAAGCGTCTGATCCGGATGCAGGAGGCTTGCAATCCAGAAATCCTGAGTATAAAGTATCTTCCTGCTTTTAATCTCTTCAACCAATCTTCCCGAACTATTTCTGGCTATGAGGTTTATTTCGTTTAATATCTCTTCCAGCCAGAACCACTCTTCGCCCAGAGCCTCTATAGAATCTCGTGTAAGCCTTCCAGCAATAGCATCAGAGAAACCCTTTTTAATATAATCAATCCTTGCCTCCAAGTCTTCTTTAATCCGATGATAAAGAAAATCAACAGCCAGATAAGGATTTCCGTGATGGTCACGTCTTATCCAGGCAGAATCGAGTATTCCAGAATAAGGGCCTGTAATTCTGAAAGCCTCCAGGACTTCAGCGTATCCGGGAAGAGCTGGTGTAGGATTAGTGGATTTAGCATCAGCTACGGCACAAAGTCCAAAAGCAAGAGCTTTGTATGCTTTAAATGAACGAGTACTGGTGGGAACAACGTATCCACAAACTTCGGATAACCCCCCTTCCCTCCCCTCCGAAGAACAACCCTGACACATATTGGGAATATCATCCCTGACAGTGCTTTTTCTTTTTGTTGGAGATTTAACACAAAAGTCAAGATTCTTTTTCAGGTAGAGGTCTGCTATTAAACCATCAAGGGCAAGACTCATTTCGCTCAAACTTTTCCATATAGCAACTATTTCATCAGTGCAGTCTTCCTGATCAGGTTTTTCCAGACGAGGGTTTATGTCCTGCTGCTGAATCTTAATAAGATCAGTAGTGGTGGGCGGAAAGTTATCCACATTGATAATAAGATGTGAACGATCAAGATAAGCAGGATCAAAAGGAAAAATTCCCGAATAACTTCTCCCCAGATTGGCAGTGGCTACCCCGATATGAAAACCATCAATTCCAAAGAACACGTTTTCGTTTCGCTCGGGAACAGTTATGTATCCATCTAAAATTGAAAGTGCCTGATTTTGAGTTATCTGGGGAACTCTGTTTATTTCATCAAGTATGGTGAGGGGATTTCTCACCGACTCTACTATTTTCAAAGCCTCGTGGGTATCTCCACGCGCTGAAGACAGTTTCTCCAGACTGAGAGCCGTATATATATCTCTCGTTTTTAAATCAGGGTGAGCTCTGATAAAGGTACCCCTTCCTCCAAAATAGGTGTTGTTTATTTCCAGAGCTAACTGAGTTTTACCCTCTCCCTTTTCACCCACGATAAGGATGTTCAATCCTGAGATAACAGCTGCCGTGATCACATCCCATAAATTAAGAGAAACCCCTTTTACCCGGCAGACTTCGGTAGAATTTTTATATATTTTAGGTGAAGGAAGTTTTCTTATTCTCTGTATCAATTCGGGGTAATTCATACTTTCTCCTCTGGTTAATTTTTGTTATAGTTTAGCATAAAAGAAAGATGTGAGCAAGTCCACGCCATTTTGAACTACTAAAACAGATGTGCTTCCCGGGCAAGTTGAAAGGCATCTTTAGCTGGAGCAGAGAGATCAATAGTAAGGTAGGCTGCCTGATCATTATAGTAAGGAGCACCCTTACGAGAAAAAAGGGTTAACACTTTTCCCTGGTGAGCCACCATAACGCCATTACAGGGTTCATGGCTTCGGATAAGCGTTTTTACCTTTAATTTTTTTAAAATGTTTTCCGATACATCTCTCCCAAAAATCACTCCCGCACCTCGAGGAGATGGAAGGAACCCTTCAATTTCTCCGGGATCATTCCAGAGAATCTGGGTTAAATGGTCTTTAGTCGGATGGTTGGAGAAAGCCTTTTCTATATCTTCAATGGAACTAATATTTACCGGAAGTCCTCCATGAACCAAAAGATATCTCTCGGGAACAAAAACAGCGTAAGGAAGAGTATTGAATAGCTCAGGAAATAAAGGAAAAAGCTCCTGCCATTTGGGTCCATACTTTTGTCTTAAAAAATAGGGTAAATCAAAGGGGTGAACCCCTAAGTCTGGAGGTCCCTCATGATTTCCACGCAGAAGGACTACATTTTCTGGAAAAATCAGTTTCAACTTTAAAACTACCCAATAAACCTCGAGTGTTTCTTCCCCTCTATCTCCATAATCTCCCAGAAATACCAGATAGGTTTCATTTTCCCGAGTTTTTTTCATAAACTGGCTTCTTGAGAGAACAGTTATAAGACTTTCCAGATCTCCATGAAGGTCTCCCACAACGATAGCTCTCCCCCGAGTACTAAGTTCAACAAGACCTCCTTTTAGCTTATGGATACCAATTTTACTCTTTTCTTTTTCTGTTCTCAGTTTATGGATTGCTTCTTTTAAAAGTGATTGCATCTCCAAAAAAGTTGAGATAGAGGCTTCCCGAGCAAGTTGCAAAGGATCCATTTTATACTCCCTGCTGTTAGTTTAGGTTCTCAAAGGAGAATAGCAGGATAAAAAAAAGTGTCAAGAAACTTCTTGAAAAATAAGGCCTATTGACAAACTGAATAATGTGTATTAAGTTATTTCCATCCAGACTTTTGTTGGAACTCCATAATTTTTCCAAACGTTCTTTTAACATAAAAAGTGAAAGGTTCCGGTGATGAAAAACAGACGCAAGGCCAGAGAATTTACACTACAGACTCTCTATCAGGCTGATGTCAGGGAAATTTCTCCCTCTCAATCTCTAAAGGAACTTCTATCCAGATATCACTTCAGACAAGAGGTAGAAGATTTTTCCAGAAGGATCGTAAAAGGAACAGAAAATTATCTTCCCTGCATTGATGAGCTCATTAAGACCTATGCCAAAAACTGGACTCTGGAAAGGATGGCCGTTGTTGACCGAAATATCCTGCGATTCAGCATATACGAACTTCTCCTCGTTGAAGATATACCTTCAATAGTGAGCATAAATGAAGCGGTAGAAATAGCAAAGCGTTACGGGACCTCTGATTCGGGGAAGTTTGTCAATGGAATATTAGATAGAATCCGCAGAGAAAGGGCCATAGATGGTTCCCTCCAATGGACCTACCTTAAGAAAAGACTAAATGACCCTATCCTGAGTTCTCTTATTAAATTTAAGCAAAGTGAAAAGATATATCTCGTGGGAGGATTTATAAGAGACAGTCTTCTGGGCAGGGAAAGTAGAGATTTTGATTTTATCCTGGATAGTGCTGACTTTAAATTAATAGAACCATTTGCCCACAGTTATCAGAGCTCTCCCATTTATTTAGACGAAAATCTGGTAAGGGTTGTTCTTCCGAATGGATATCAGTTAGACTTTACCCTAAAAAAAACGAACATTAAATCTGACTTGAAAAGAAGAGATTTTACTATTGATGCTCTTGCCCTTGATCTGGATTACGTAGAAAGCCCCAATTTGTGTCTTATTGACCTCAAAGATGGCCTGGAAGATCTCTTAAATGGTAAGATAAGGCTGGTCAGTCCTGAGGCTTTTGATGTTGACCCCTTGCGAATGTTAAAAGCTTTTCGGCTCCAGACACAATTTGATTTTGAACTCGACGAAGGAACCCTGGATATGATACTTCATAAATATAAGCTCATAAATCAGGTTGCCAGAGAGAGAATTAAGGAAGAAATCTTCCTTATTTTAAGTTATTCATCCAGTAGTGAACACATAAACCAACCCTGTGCTCGGAAGTTGTTTGAAGAAATATTGAATTTACCTTGCTATCCGGAAAATTTGATTCGCCTTGAAAAGATCTTAAACTCCGAAGAGTCTCCGCTTTACTCATTAAAACCGCCAATTCTTGATCACTTGCAAGAAAAAGTGGGACACAGAAGCAGAATACAACTTTTAAGATTAATCAATTTAATCTTCTCTTTTGAAAAAAACGAGAAATTGGTAGAAACAGCACACAAAGCATTAAAACTGGGGAACAAAGAGGTAAAATTTATTCAAAAGATCACAAATCTTACTCCTGTGTTGCAAAAATTGAAGGACCAGTCTCCTGACTCCACCAAAATATGTGAATTTTTTTCCCTATCAGGGAAAGAAACGGTGGAGATCTGTCTTACAGCAATTGCTGCTCAACCTGAGGGTTCAGTCTGGATGAGAGCCCTTGTTGAAATACTTTCAGTTTTTTTCAAGAAACGTTCAGTAATTTTAAATCCTCCCAAATTAGTATCCGGAGAAGAACTTATCAATACGCTGGGAATACCGGCTGGTCCTCAGATATCAAAAATTTTGAAGAAAATACACGAGGCACAAATCGCTGGTAAAATCAGGCAAAAAGAAGAGGCACTCAAATTAGCCCAGGAGATGGTTGAACAAAAATAAAATGGTGCGCCTGGCGGGATTCGAACCCACGACCCGCGGCTTAGGAGGCCGCTGCTCTGTCCTTCTGAGCTACAGGCGCAACCTGAATTTGAAAAAGAGAGCCATCTTTGTCACTAAAAACATCGTCACTCTTTGCTGTTGTTTTTAACTCTCTCAATATATAATACTAAATTATTTATAGGCACTTCTCTTTTTCCCTTGCTTTTTACTGTTTATAATATAAATAAGTTCTTGCTTAAAGTCAACACTTGTGGTTCATAATAATATGTGTGATTGAGAAATGGAGAGATTGTTAATATAATGGGTACTTTCCCACTTTAACCTGTCAAGGGACAGGTACTTTTGGTAATTGTTCAATTTTTGGTGGATACTGAGTGGCATTACTACCTTTTTCCATGGAGGTGCATTGAACTAAGCGACAAAGA
>CAYZYX010000019.1:0-35887 GCA_964482715.1 uncultured Clostridia bacterium | reverse complement strand
GTTTATCTTTCACCCAGCCAGCACCCCTCATCTCCCACAAGTTTTTCTATCTTGGCTATGGTTTCTTCGGAAAAATCTACATTTAAAGACCTGGACTTAACAACCACCTCTTCTCCTAAACCTTTCCCATCTTCACGAAAATGAAGATAAACAGAGTTTTTACCTTTTCTTTCGGCAAGGACATCTTTTATTTTATGGAGTTTCTCTTCATCCCAGTTTTGAGAAGTAACCATTATATGTAAATTGTTACTGGAATTTTCCAGTCTGGAAAAAGGGAAAAGTTTCTGGACCACAACCTTTGGTGGATCGGTGCTGGCATCAATTTTTCCTTCCAGAGCAACTATCTCTCCCTCTTTAAGGTAAGAGGCACAATCTTCAAAAACACTTGAGAAGATAACCACCTCAACTTCAGATTCTACATCTTCCAGAGTAACAAAAGCCATTGGTTTTCCTTTCCTGTCCTTTTTAGAGCTAACCTGATTCACGACACCTGCTATTTTAACCATTGCTCCATCGCCCTGTTTTTTTAGTTCAGAGACAGGACAGGTGCAGTAGCACTTCACCCTTTTTCTGTATCCATCAAGGGGATGTCCTGAAAGATAGACTCCCAGAAGATCTTTTTCCCAGTTTAACCTGACTTTTCTGGAAACTTCTTTTACTGAGGGGAGTTTAATGTTGTCCCCTTTTTTTTGAGCATCACCAAAAAGAGAAAGCTGGCCTTTTTGCCTTTCCCGGTTAAGAAGGGAAGCTTCCTCCACCGCTTCATCAACAACTGCCAGTTTTTGAGAACGATTACCCGGAAGGGAGTCAAAAGCACCACTTTTTATGAGACTTTCCAGAACCTTTTTATTAACCACTCTAAGGTCAACTCTCTGACAGAAATCAAAAAGAGAATGGAACTTTCCATTTTGCTCTCTTTCCTGAATAATACAGGAGATAGCACTTTCTCCCACGTTCTTTATAGCTGTTAAACCAAATCTTATACTTTTTTCTCCTACCACAGTAAAGTTTGCTTCCGACTGGTTAATATCTGGAGGAAGAATCTCAATCCCCATACGATGACATTCGTTTATGTAGAAAATAAGTTTATCAGTATTGTCTTTCTCTGAAGTAAGGAGCGCAGCCATAAATTCTACTGGATAATTAGCCTTTAAAAAAGCTGTCTGGTAGGATATTAAGGCATATCCAGCTGAGTGAGACTTATTAAAGCCATATCCAGAAAAATGAGCCATAAGCTCAAATATTTTTTCAGCTATTTTTCTATCAATCTTCCTTTTTGTAGCTCCCTCAATGAATTTTTCTTTCTGTTCATCCATAAGTTCGGGTATTTTTTTACCCATAGCTCTTCTAAGAATATCTGCCTCCCCCAGGCTAAACCCGGCAAGCTTGTTGGCAATTTGCATCACCTGCTCCTGGTAAAGTATTACACCGTAGGTCTCCTTCAAAATAGGTCCCAGTTTGGGATGAAGATATTCTACTTTACTACGACCATTTTTCCGATTGATAAAATCGTCAACCATTCCACTTTGTAGTGGACCCGGTCGATACAGGGCAAGAGCAGCAATTATATCCTCAAATTTTTCTGGCTTAAGTCTTCTTAAAAGATCTTGCATTCCTCGACTTTCCACCTGGAAAACACCGAGAGTATCACCCCGGGAAAAAAGCCCGTAGGTGTTTTTATCATCAAGAGGAATGTCTTTCAGGTCCAACTTCTTGCCTTTTCTTTTTTCGATAAGATCCAGAGTTCCTTTGATCACGTTAAGGGTTTTGAGCCCCAAAAAGTCCATTTTTAGAAGACCTATAGCTTCAAGAGAATGCATTTCATACTGAGTGGTTATCTCGTTTTTGTTCGTTTTGTAAAGAGGTGTGTAAAAGGTAAGACGGTCAGGAGCAATTACCACCCCAGCAGCATGGGTAGAAGCATGTCTGGTCAAACCTTCTATTCTTTGAGCAATTTCAAAAAGTGTTTTTACCTTTTCATCCTTTTTGATAAGTTCCTTAATTTCGCCACTTTTTTCTATAACTACTCTTAATTCCCGGTTAGGAGGAATGAGCTTGGCTATTTTATCCACGAAGCTGTAAGGCATCCCCAGAACTCTGCCCACATCTCTTACTGCCGCTCGAGCTGCCATGGTTCCAAAGGTAATTATCTGAGCCACATTCTCTTTACCGTATTTTCCCTTCACATATTCTATAATCTCGCTCCGGCGATCATCTTGAATATCGATATCTATATCAGGTAATGCTTTTCTTTCTGGATTTAAAAATCTCTCAAAAATAAGACCATAACGTAAAGGGTCAATTTCGGTTATCCCGAGAAGATAGGCAATCAAACTCCCGGTGACTGAACCTCGTCCCGGACCTATAAGAATGCCCTTTTGTTTGGCGTAGTTAATGAAATCCCAGACAATAAGAAAATAACCAGCATACCCCATACTTGAGATGATATTAAGCTCATATTCTAACCTCTCCATAACCTCCCTGGAAGGTGAAGAATAGCGCTTTTTTAAACCCTCCTCACACAGATGTCTGAGGTATTCTTCCAGACTGTAACCTTCAGGAGGGTGGTAGGAAGGAAGGTATACTTTATCCTTTTCCAGAGTTAATTCACACTTTCTGGCAATCTCACCTGAAGTCCAGACTGATTCGGGACAAAAATGAAAAAGATTTACCATTTCCTCTTCTGTACGGAAATAAAACTCGGAAGAGGAAAACTTCAGCCGATTAGTATCATCAAGGGTCTTGCCGGTTTGAATGCAGAGCAACACCTCCTGAGCTCTTGCATCTTCCCGGTTTAAGTAGTGAACATCATTGGTAGCCACCATAGGAATAGAAAGCTCCTGACTTAACTCCTTAAATAGAGGATTAACTATTTCCTGCTCTTTGACTCCTGTTGACTGGACCTCAAGGTAAAAGTCATCACCAAATATTTCTCTAAACCAGCGGGCAACCTCACAGGCTTTATCCTTCTTCCCCTGAAGTAAAAGATGGGCAATTTCCCCTTTAATACATCCTGAAAGAGCTATCAAACCTTCTTTAAATTTTACCAGAAGTTCCTTATCAATACGAGGGTGATAGTAAAAACCTTCGGTAAAGCCTCTACTGACAAGTTCCATTAAATTCTGATAACCCTTTTTATTTTTGCAAAGTAAAGTCAAATGAAAAGCTATTTCTTCCCTACCACTTTTTTTCTTTTTAAAACGAGATTTAGGAGCAAGATAGACTTCACAACCTATTATTGGTTTTATTCCCCGATGGGATGCCTTCTGGTAAAACTCTATTGCCCCAAATAAGTTACCATGATCGGTCAGAGCAAGAGCTGGCATATTTAGACGATAAGCCTGATCGACAAGCTGAGAAATAGTACAGGCTCCATCCAGCAAGCTGTATTCGCTGTGGGTGTGAAGATGAACAAACTCAGGCATGATTTTCCCTCTCTGATAAAATTTAAAATAATACTACTTGATAAATTTTTCCTGTCAATTAGGGAAAAACTTAATAAAATTGCTTATTTGACAAGGAATTTTGCTTTTGTAAAATAAGAGTACTAAAAAGATACAGGGAGAACAAAATGAGAGGACCAAGAAAACTCGCGGTAGTTATGGGAATTTTTTCTATGTTATTTATTATGGGACATACATACATCCTGGCACAAACTCAGGCTCAAAAAGATTTCCTCTTTGCTCAGGGTTTATACGAAGAAGGAAAATTTGAGCTTGCTGCTGAACAATTTCAGAGATTTATCAACAACTATCCGGAAAATGAAAACTGTGATCGAGCTCAATATGGAATCGGGATGAGTTTCTGGCAGATAGGAAATTACCAGAGAGCTGCTACAGCTTTTGAAACTCTTCTAAGTAACTACCCGAAAAGCGAATGGATAGATGAAAGTTTGTATCAACTGGGTGAGTGCTACTATCAGCTTGGCAATCTTGAAAAAGCTCTTTCTAATTACCAGAAGCTCATCAAAAATTATCCCCAGAGTTCACTGATTCCCTATGCTCTTTATTCCACAGGTTATATTTACTATCAACAGAAAAGCTATAACCAGGCTCTGGAGGTTTTTTCTAAACTGAAAAAATCCTACCCTCTTTTTGAACACTATAGAGAGGTTCGCTATATTCATTCAAAACTTCTTTACCTGACTAAAAAATTCTTTGAAGCAATTGAAGAATTCACCGGATTTCTAAAAGACTACCCTGACTCACCCTATACAAGTGACATCTATAAAGAAAGAGGGTTTTCCTATTTTGAACTGGCAAAATACAAAGATGCAGCCGAAGACTTTAAAAAAGTTAATCTTTTTTACTGGCAGGGAGAGGCACTTTATCAACTCAATAATTTCTCTCAGGCAAGAGAAGCCTATAAAAAGGAACTTGCTAATCCCGGGAGTGAATGGAAAGAGGAATCTATGTTTGGCATTGCCTACACTTATTTTAAAGAAGAAAATTACAGGAAAGCGGCTGAAAGCTTCCAGGAATTCATAAAAACCTATCCTGAATCCACCAGTATCGCTGAAGCCTGGGTAAGATTGGGCGATGCTTATTATTTTCAAAAAAAGTTTGATCTTGCTGCCCAGGCTTATCAAAGTGTCATCGATTATCATCCTGAAAGTGAATTTATGGATGATGCCCTGTATGGAAATGGTTACTCTTATTTTGACATGAGAAAATTTAAAGAAGCTATAGGTTATTTCAGACAGCTACTGGAGAAATTTCCTAACTCCCAATATGTTTTAGATTCAACTTTTCAACTGGGAGAAGCTTACCTGAATATTGCCAGCTACTCCACAGCCCGAGAATACTTTCAAAAGGTTATATCCAGTTACCCGAACTCAGGGCAGGCTATGTATGCTCAATATGAGATTGGCTGGTGTTATCTCGGGGAGAAAAATTTCAAGCTTGCCCTGGAGGCTTTCAGCAAAATTTTTGAAAACTACCCCACCTCTGAGCTGGCTGATGATGCACTCCTTCAGATGGGTAACTGTCTTTTTAACCTTAAAGAATTTGAGCAGGCTATTCAGACCTATGATAAGCTGGAAAAGGAATATCCGGATTCAAATCTCATACCTCTGGCCATTTACCAGAAGGGAGCTTCTTATTTCAAACTTGAAAAGTATTCAGAGGCAAGAGAAAATTATCTGAGATTTGTCAGGAATTTTTCCGAAAATCCTAACGCGCCAGATGCACAATATGCCATTGGCTGGACTTACTTTCATCAGGAAAGGTATTCAGAGGCAAGAGAAGCATTTGAGGAAGTGCTCAAAAAATTTCCTCAACGAAAAGACCTTACAGTTGGTGCTCACTACCTTATAGCCAATTGCTGGTACAACGAAGGGGGATATGAAAAAGCAAGAGTGGCTTTTGAGGAGATGATAAGAAGGTTCCCGGATAGTGATCTTGTTCCACCAGCGCTTTTTAAAACAGGAGAATGCTACCAGCATCTGGGAGAAGAAGAAAAATCCCTTGAATCTTTCAGAAGGGTCGCTGAAGAATACCCGGCTTTTCCTGATGCAGATGCGGCACAATTTAAAATAGCTAACTACTATATAAAAAAGGGAGACTTCAAGGAGGCAGTGGTGAACTTACAGAAAATCATAGATAAGTTTCCTAAAAGTAGTTACCTGCCTCTTGCCTATTACTGGATAGGTTACTCCAGTTACAAGCTGGAAAATTACCGTCAGTCTGTTTCTTATTATACCCGGTTCATACGGTTATTCCCTCAAAGTCCGCTTCTGGGTGAAGTTCACTATCGACTGGGGAATGCTTTATTTAAACAGGGAAAATTCAGGGAAGCTGCTGATGCTTACCAGAGTGCTCTCAGGATTTCTAAGGAAAAAGATATTCTTTTAAATTCTCTTTATGATATCGGGCTTTGCTGGGAAAACATAGGCGAATGGTCTAAAGCTGAGGAAGCCTTTAGCCAGTTTATACAGAAGTATCCTGATAGCGAACTTATTACACAGGCACATCTCAAACTGGCCAACTCTCTCTTTCAGCAAAAAAAATACGCTCAAGCTCGAGATCATTATGACTGGGTGGTAAAAAGTGCTGAAGAAAGCGCACTTTCCGTTGAAGCTCAATATCGATTAGGAGACTGTTGGTTCTACGAGAAAGATTTTAAAAAAGCGGTGGTAGAATATCTTCGAATTCCTATACTCTATCCTCAGTTTAAAGAATGGTCTTACAGGGCTCAGCTTCAGGTAGCTGAATGTTATAAAGCTCTTGAACAGCTGAATGAGGCCAGGAAAACCTACCAGAAGATCATTCAAAATAAAGAATTTAAGGAAGAGTGGATTAAAGAAGCCCAGCGAAGGTTAAAGGAGATAGAAAAATGAAATACTTCTGTTACCTTTTTGCTTTTTGTCTTTTTTTTTATCCTCTGCTAAGTTATGCTCAAGAGGAAGGCACGGAAAAACTACCAGCCATTGTCATACGAGGAAAAGATCGTTCTTACCTGGAAATTGTACGGGAGAAAAAAATACCCTATATGTCTGTGCGTGGTGAAAAAAAAGCACCGGAAGTTCCCTATTTTCCAGTTTTACCTGCAAGAAAAAAGTTCAGAGTTAGATTTCCTGTTCTTTCAATTTCCCGACCAGAAATTTCCCCTATTTTGCCTGAAAGAGAAGAGGTCTATCCCTATCCACCTCCTGTCCTGACTCTCACTCAAATGTATACAAGGGAAGGTAAAATTGCTCTTCCTGCCTGGGAGAAGACCGAACCATTAAAGTTTGCCTTTGAGGCAAGGGCTGAAAAGGAGTTCATTCATCCTCCTTTGCAGATACCTTCCTTTAGAAAAAGGATCTTCTCTACACCTTTTATTCCTTCTGTGACTTTGCCTTCAAAAAAAGTGGTTCACATTACCCGGGTAAGAAAAGAAGTTCCCGCTTATCCTTTACCATATTTGACTCTCACTCAAATGTACACAAGGGAATCTGAAATTTCTCCCTGGATTAGAGGGAAAATACCTTTACCAAGAAAATTTTTGGAAGCAAAAACAGTAATTGAGCCCCCTCTTCTGGCTGTCTTTCCACGCAAAACTTCCGCACAGGTCCTGTTTCCAGCAGTGAGCCTTCCATTACCCCAAATTCAAGCTCTTCCTTCTCGCCCAGAAATTGGAACACATTTTCATCCTGTCTCACCCAAAAGAAAATACCTCCCTCAGGCTCCTCTTTTAGCTCTGGAGAAAAAAACTGTTAGCCTGGAAATATCTCCTGCATTAGCTCAAACTGAAAAGAAAATCAAAAGTGCTCCTCTTGAGATTCCATCTGTACCTCGGGTCTATTACCCGGAGCAAATAAAGAAAACTGATTATCCTTATCTGCACTTTCTTCTGGGGATAGGGGACCACCGTACTTTTAACTACGAATTAAACTACGGAAGGGAAAAGGAAAAAAGGAGATATCTTTTAAATCTGGAAAGAAAAAGTTTTCCCCGATGGGTGACTTATGGTAGTGTAGACCTTAACCGAGAGGAAGATCTTCTACAGGGAGGAATTTCTCTTGGCGAACCTGCCCTAAATGAGAGTTTTTTTACCCTTCAGGGAAAAAGAAATAAACTGGAGTTGCCACCGGTAGCTGACAGAGTGGGAGAGAGAATTGATAGCCAGATTTCCCTTAGTTTTGGACAGGTGGGACTATTTAATCACTGGAACTGGAACATCTGGGGTGAAAAAACCAATCGTGAAGATACAGGTGTAGTGGAAGAAAGCTGGGATGATCTTTTCTATGGAGCTAACCTTGCTTTTTATTCAGAAAAATTTCCCGTTACTGTTCAGGGGAAAGCTAACTGGAACAGCCTTAGAAAAGGTGAAGAAGCCCTGCTGGTTAGAAACAAATATCAGATCCTTGTTCAGGCTCTTTCATCTCGTCCTTTTTCTCTGGGTAAAAATTTACTTTTAGATTTTGCATTGGGAGTAAAAGGGATTAAAGATGAAAAAAAAGCCCAGGGGGTAGGATCTATAAAGTTAGACTGGCACGATAAGAAAGAACTTTTTGGAATTACCTTTGAGGTAGAAAAAGACTTTCATCTACCCGGGTTTTCTGATACTTACCTTTCACAGGCTTATTCCCAGATTGATCCGGAAATTGGCGCGGTAGATATTATCAACTACAGTTTGGGCCTACACTATAAGAGCCTTCCTCAATTAGATCTCTCGCTTATAGGATTTTTCCAGCAGGGAAAAGATGTAATCTGGGTTTATGAGGACACTCCCTACCCTCATCTTGAGCCATCAATAATGAAATTATCTCGACAGGGATGGACAATCAAGTGTAACTGGCAAATTCTTCCTGCGGTTACCCTTGAACCTTCTTACACCTGGAAAACGGTAAAAAGTGAGAATAGATCCTATGAGGCTGTTCCCCATCAACCAAAAGATTCAGCCAATATAATCCTGAAAATAAAAGGAGGAAACTGGATAGTGGAAACCCAGCAGGAAATCCTGGGGAAAAGGTATTTTACCTTCTCCTCCAGGGACACCCTGCCCAGAGCCTCGCGTATAAGGCTGAAACTCACTTATCAACAGAAAAATTGGGAAGTTTTTCTACAGATGGAAAACAATAACCAGTATTTCTTCACCCAGGACTATGAATTTCCCGAGGATAAATTATCTTTAGGATTAAAACTCAAACTTTTTTAATCTACCTCTTTAAGAATAGCTACCAGAAATCCAAGAGGGGTGGTTACCTGAATTTGTAAGGGAACATGGACTTTATCAAGAGAAAACCATACCTTTACACCGTTGGAAATTTCTGTCTCTTCCACCACAAAGGCGGGATAAACACCCCGGTAAGTGTAGACTTTTTCCACCGAAGAGACTATAAATCGAATTTTCTTAAAGTTAGCTGTGGAATCAACTAACAAAACTTCAAAATCGCGTCCTACATGTAAATCTTGAGCTCTGATCCAGTAAATTAAACTAAGAAGGTCAAGTGGAGGAGCGGAAAGCGTGTGTGTCCATTTTTTATTTTGATTTTTATCCCAGATAACGGCTTTTCTTTCCTTTTCCCAATCTATTTTAATCTCCAGTTTTTTCTCTAAAGAACCCTCTTTAAGATCCATCCTTACCAGTTGTGGATATAAAGTGTTCACTCTAACATAACTTTCAATTCGATCCTCAAGGTGGTATACCATAGATAAAAGATCAGACCCTGTTACTTCAGAAGTAAGAAGGTACAAGTGATCCTCATCTTTGTGTAGAACCTCTTTAATTTGAAGTATTTGAGTTCCTACAGGAAGACCAATTAATTTGAGATTGTAGGTTAACTTCTCCCCAACCTGAAAAAGGTGAGCTAAAACGAGGAAGGGTAATATAAAAATAATAAAGACTGTCAAAAAAAAGATGCTTACAAACTTTGTTTTCATTATTACGGTAATATTTTTGGGAAAGTATATCAAACCATCTTTGTTTGTCAAAAAACAGTCAAAATTGAGGATATCCTATACAAGTCCCAATTTACTTAACGAATCTCTTAATTTCAATACTTCTTCTTGAGAAAGCTCTCTATTAGGAGATCTGACACTACCAACCTTTACACCTCTGAAATCAAGAGCCCTTTTAAAGGAAGCAATTTGACTTCCATTTCCCAGAGCATTCCTCAGTTTATCGATAAATAGTTGACTTTTTCGAGTCTTCTCAAGATCTCCTCGCTTGAAAGCTTGATAGATTTCTACAAAAGGTTCAGGAAAACAGGAAGCATTCCCAGAAACTATCCCCTTAGCTCCGGCTGATAATCCGGCAAGAAGCAAACCATCATGTCCCAGAAATACGGAACATCTCTCCTGAGAAATATGCACAAATTCTTGAATTTGAAAAATATCCGGATTACTCGTTTTTACTCCCACAATAGTTTCTATTTTATTAAGGAGTCTTTCAAATAATCCACAACTCAAATTGTTGCAGGTACACTGGGGAATATTATACAAAAAAAGAGGCAGTTCTGGAACAGCATCAGCTATCCTGACAAAATGTTCAAATATGGCTTCCTCATCTAAATTATAAAAATAGGGAAGCAATACACCTGCCGCATCCGCTCCAATCTTTTTAGCATGCAGTGTAAGTTCAATGGTTTCAAGAGTGGTAATACATCCTGTTTGAATAATAATTAAAGTTTTTCCTTTAACCTGATCAACCACAACTTCTGCGAGTTTTTTTCTTTCGTCCATAGACAAAAGTGGTCCTTCACCAGTTGTCCCTCCAACGAATATGCCCTGCACTCCCTTATCAAGGATAAAATCACAGTAAGAACGCATAGCTTCAAGATCCAGCTCTTTTCCACCTTTTTTCATGGGCGTTACCATAGCAACAAACACACCTTCCCAGCTCACCAATTTCATAATCCTCCTTTATCTATTTTTGTATCGATTTGTTTAATAAGCTTAGCTAACATATCTTTTTCATCTCTGGTTAAGGGTTCAAGAGGAGGCCGGGGCTTTCCTGCTTTGAAACCCACTATGTTTACAGCCTCTTTAATAACACTTAAGATCTGTCTTTTTGGACTGCACATAAAGTCAAAAAGAGGCATTAAAAGATCATGAATTTTCTGAGCGGTTTTAAAGTCACTCTTAACGGAGGCCTCGTATAGTTTAAGAGAAACCCTGGGTAGAAAATTTGAAATAGCTGAAATAAAACCATGAGCTCCCATGAGGTGTGCATAAGGCTCCATTCTCTCACCCTGTCCATTAAAAACAGAAATCTTTTTGCTTAAAATCCGCATTACTCTTTCAAACTTAGGGAGATCAAAAGTGCATTCTTTAAGCGCAATAACATTCTTCATATCAGCAAGAGAAGAAAGTAACTCTACAGACATGTCTACCTTGCTAAATAAAGGATGGTTATATAGAAAAATATAAGTGTCGATTTTCTCAGAAATTTTTCTATAAAAGTTAAAAACTTCTCTATCTGAAAGCTTTCTATAATAAGGAGGCATAATCATTATTCCGTAAGCCCCCACCTTTGAAGCATAATCACTTAACTCAAAGATGATTCTTTCGTCGGTATGATTCACACAAACAACAAATGGAAAAGGAGAAGCCTCATCCGCGACTATATCCATTATTCTTTTCCTTTCCTCCACTGTAAGTGCATAGCACTCTCCTACAGAAGCTCCAGAGATAAGAATACTGATACCACTTTTTATTAAAAAACGGGTATGAAGCCTGAGTTCTTTTTCCTCCACCTTAAAATTGGAGCTGAAAGGAGTAATTGCTACTACCGCCACTCCCTGTAATCTGAGGGTCTCTTTTTCTTCCACATATTTTCTCCATTTTAGTGATCAACCCTGGTATCCCGCCAAGCGTGGAAGCCAGAGTACAGTTTCGGGTATAAAAGTAACAATCATGAGGGCTATTATTTCAAAAGCTATAAATATCAGCATTTCTTTCATCACATCAGGAAGAGGTGTCTTACTCATTGCACTTGTAATAAATAAAGTAGGACCGTAAGGAGGTGTATCCAGAGCAATCATAAGATTAAAAACTGCTACTACTCCAAAATGCACAAGGTCAATTCCAGCCGCCTCAACCAGAGGCAAAACAATAGGAACAATTATCAGTAAGATAGGAGAAACACTTATGAAGCAACCGAGAATCAGAAACAGACCATTAAGAGCGAGAAGAACCGTCCATTTATTAGCCATTAATCCAAGATTTATAAAAGTACTGGTAACAACTGCCGGAATTTCTTCTCTTGCCACCACATACCCAAATATAAAAGATGCAGGTACTAGGATGCTCACATAACCCGTGGTTACTGCTGTATCTACAAGAATTTTATATAAGGCCTTTAATCCAATCGTTCGATAAACAATAAGACAGAGTATTAATGCGTACACACTCACTATACCAGCTGCTTCGGTAGCAGTAAAAATACCCCCATATATTCCCCCTAAAAGAATAACAGGAGCCATCAAAGCAAAAAAAGACTTACCAAAACTCCTTATAAAATCTCTAAAGCTTACTTTTTCTCCAGAGGGATAGTTCCTTTTAACTGAAAGAATATAAACTAATATCATCAGGACTCCACCGAGAATTAAACCTGGAATGAATCCCCCTAAAAAAAGATAACCTAAGGATGCACCCGAAAGCATAGAATAAAGCACCATAGGGATACTGGGAGGAATAATGGGCCCTATTGTGGCTGAAGCACAGGTAACAGCGCAGCTGAAAGGTCCATCATAACCTGCATCTTTCATCGCTTTAATTTCAATGGCTCCAATACCAGCAACATCAGCTATTTCCGACCCGGTCATCCCGGCAAATATAATACTTGCCACAATATTTACATGGCCCAGTCCACCTTTAAGAGGACCGATTATAGTTTTAGCAAAATCAAAGACTCGATCGGTTATTTTACCCGCATTCATCACTTTGGCAGTAAAAATAAAAAGTGGAACGGCGAGAAGAACAAACATGTTTTCAAATTTTATCACCATCTCATCCATTAAAATGGATAGATCTAATCCAGAAATAAGTAAATAAAAGGTTGAGCTTATAAACATACCAAAAGCAACCGGATATCCCATAGCAAAAAATGCAACAAAAGCAATTAGCCAGACAATCACTCCCATGGCAGAGTCTCCTCTTTTAAAGGAATCTTGTTTCCTTTAAGTTCCTGTATGTAAACATAAATCCAAAAAACATTGTGAATTAAAACAAGAGAAATAAAAATAGGGAAACACAAAAGTAAATAAGTCCAGGGTATACGTAAAGCTGAAGACTTTATCTTGTAATTACATAAAGTGTACTGAACACTGGGGACAAGAATTATTACAAGGATTACGCTTGTAATAATTTCAAAAATTATATCACTGATAAGTTGTGCCTTGCGAGGGAGTTTCCTGTAAATAATATTAAAACGCATATGCATTCTATAACGCTTGGCAAGAGCTCCCCCTAAATAAATAGCCCACACAAAACTGTATATAGAGATTTCGAATACGCGAGGTAAGGGAAGGTTCAAAAGATATCTTGCAAAGACTTGAATCACTACAGAAAAAATTAGAACCAAAATTATAAAGACAGGAAGGTGAATCTCCAGAAAATCTATTATCTTTCTGATTATTCTTCTCATATATGCAAAATTTACAAGAATAATCGATACAAAGCCCTGAGAGAATAAAAAGACCTTATTCTCTCAGGGATCTTAGTTTACTCACCAATATACATCGATTGTATTTTCTCGTACATTCCCTTTCCCCACTTCTTCTCAAATTTAGGTTGGCTGTAAAACTTCCTTGCATGTTCTCGAAAAGCTTCTTTGTCGGGGATAATTATTTCCATTCCATATTCTTTTTCAAACTTAGCAAGCAAAGTTGCCTCCTGCTCGAGTACCAGACTGTCGCAATAAAATCTGGCTGCCGTGATAGCTTTCTCAATCCACATTCGGTATTTTTCTGGCATATCCTGCCATAACTTCTCATTTATTATGGGCTGAACGAAACCAATTATATGATCAGTAAGTACAATATAGTGAGTAACCTCATAAAATTTAGCTGCTTCATCAGTTGGAAGAGGATTATCCTGACCATCTATGGTCCCCGTTTTAAGAGCCATATAAACTTCTCCAAATCCCAGAGGAGTAGGATTTGCTCCCAGGGCCCTTCCAACATCCAGCCAGGCCTCAACATTGGGCATTCTAAGTTTAATACCTTTTAAATCTTCAGGACGACGAACTGGACCGGTCTTTTTGGTTAAATTAAGCTCACGGGTCCCAAGAAGCCAGGAATCCAAAACCCTGATTCCTGCATTTTTGGCCAGATGATCCCAGAATTTTTTACCCACAGGACCATTTAATATCATATAAGCATGATCTAAATTTCTATATAGATAAGCAGCCTCAAGCACACCTACCTCTGGATAGTCAAAAAGATCCGCCATCCATGAAGGACTACAGACGGCCATTTCTAAAGAACCTCTTGCAACAGATAAGGGGCCAGTTTTCTGATTTCCTAATTGACCGGAATGAAAAACTTTAACTGTTATTTTACCGCCACTTAACTTCTCTACTATCTCAGCAAATTTATACATAGCAAGAGTAACTGGCTGTTTGGGAGCTCCTACCGTATTAAAACGAAGAGTATAGGTTTTTTCTCCGGCAAAAGTTGAGCCACTTAAAAAACAAATAACTAACAATAAGCCTGCTATTAATAGCTTTTTTTTACCAGGAAACATTTTTAACCCTCCTTACAAATTTTTGCTCAAACTTTGGTCAAAATGTAAAATTTCTACAATCACCTCCTCTCCTTAATTTCACCGGGATCTCTGTACCCAAGCTTGAACGAAATCTCGTTGGCCGCCTGCATAACAAGAGGTGCCATCTCTCTGATCCTCTCAGGAGTAAATCTTTGAGAGGGACCTGAGAGACTAATAGCTGCAAAAACCTCGCCCCTGTGATTTCTTATAGGTGCTCCCACACATTTGATACCTTCCTCATGCTCCATGTTGTCAATAGCGTATCCTTTATTTTTTATCTTTTTAAGCTCTTCTTTTAACTTCCCGGGGTCAGTAATTGTGTTTTTAGTGAATCGCTCAAGCCCTTTACTTATTATCTCGTCAATTTTTTCCTCTGGCAAAAAAGCCATAATAGCTTTACCCAAACTTGTACAATGAAGGGGAACTTTTATCCCGAAAATAGGGTGTGCACGAAGCCTTGCCGTTGATTCCACACAGTCTACATACACTATTGTGTCGTCTTCCAAAAGAACAAGATAAGCGGTTTCATTTATCTTTTTACTGAGATTATAAAGGTAAGGATGAGCAATTTTTCTGATTTCAAGCTGAGATTGGAAAATATTGCCCAGCTCAAATATTCTAAGTCCTAAACGATATCTTTTGCTTTCAGAGTCTTGTTCTACGAATCTTGCTTCTTTAAGAGTGGAAAGTATTTGATGGATACTACTTTTTGGAAGGTTCATACTTCTACTTAGCTGGGTTACTCTCACCCCCTCCTCGTTTTGAGAGAGAATTTCCAGTATTTTTATAGCTTTCCTGATGGACTTCATTGTTCGATAATATAGAACAAAGTTCTGTTTTATTATACCCTCAAAGTAAAATTTTGTCAAATCCCAAATTTCCAGAACCACCATTTGACCCGGTACGGATTGTAAATATAATTTAATCCTATGCTTAATCAGAAAAAGGGGGTTAACGGGGCTCTTGCAGTCTTGCTTCTGGTGTGGAGTTTTCCTCCTATTATAATTAAGTATCTGGATTATTATTTTCCACCTCAGGCCCAGAATTTTTACCGCTACCTGGGAGCTGCTATTTTTCTCATTTTCTTCAGCTTTTTCATTTTCCGCAGAGAAATTAAGATTTGCATCAAAAAATTCAAATACTTTATCTTGCCTGCCTGTCTTTTATCCGTGTTTCAGACAATTTTTGTCTATGGAATCAGCTTTTCTCAAGCTAACACGGCAAGTTTTCTTTCCAAATTAGGAGTTGCTTTTGTGGTGCTCGTGGCCTGGATGATCCTACCGGAGGAAAGAAAAATTATCAAAAAGGCAGGTTTTGCAACGGGATTTTCCCTCACCTTTGCAGGTGCAACAGTTATCACCTTAGGAAAGGAAAATATAACTTTTTCTCTTGGGTCTTTTCTTATAATCATCTCTAACTTTTTTTGGGCTCTTTACACCATCCAGATGAAAAAACTGCTAAAAGAAATAAAAATAACTCCATCACTTGCTATGGGTTTTGTAACTATTATTGCGTCAGGATTTCTCTTTTTTCCTGCCCTCCCCTATCTTCATAAAATAATTCAAACTCCTCCTCTGGTCAATCTTATTTTATTTTTATCTGGTTCTTTTTTGGTCGGTGCGGGAGGTGCACTATACTATTTTTTGCTTAAGAAAATAGGAGCAACCCTTACCAACAATGCAATGTTACTTACCTCTTTTGTGAGTGCCTTTTTTTCCTTTTTGCTACTTGGAGAAAAAATGACCCTCTGGCAGGTAGTTGGGGGTATTATTTTAATTCCTGGATGTTACATTATTTTGCGACAGACTGAAGTTCCGGGTGGAAAAATCCAGACTTGAATTTTTTACCTTTCTTTAGTTACAACAAGCATAATCCTTATATCCATTACATTTGTGTTTGTTGGCCCTGTAATAAAAAGGTCTCCTAACTTTTCAAAAAAATGGTAAGAATCGTTATTTTTTAAATGTTCCTCGGCATTTATGCCTTTTTCTTTGGCTCGTCTAAGCGTTGAACCATCTGCAAAAGCCCCTGCAGCATCAGTAGGTCCATCTGTTCCATCTGTTCCAGCACTCAGCACTAAAACTCCCCTAAGGCCTTTTATCCCAAAACTTGCAGCCAGGGCAAACTCTTGATTTCTACCGCCTTTACCTTTTCCTTTAATGGTAACCGTAGTTTCCCCACCAGATAGGATACAGGCAGGTGGAGGGACAGGATTTCCCGAGAAGGAAATTTCCTGGCAGATAGCACTGTGAACCTTTGCTACTTCTCTGGTCTCTCCCTGAATAGAAGAGGAAAGAATAAGAGAATTATATCCAAGTCTCTGGGCTTCCTTTTGAGCAGTTGTTAAAGCCAAAATGTTACTTCCCACGATCAAATTTTTCACTTTTTTAAAGAATTCTCTTCCTGGTTTAGGAGTCTCTTCAACATCCCCTTTTGCTCCTCTCTTAAGATAAGTCAAAACTTTTTCTGGTAGACGGTCTTCTATTCTGTATTTCTCTATTACTTTCCAGCAATCTTTAAATGTGGTTTCATCGGGAACCGTAGGTCCAGAAGCAATGGTATCTAACCTGTCTCCGATCACGTCGGAAAGAACAAGACTATGAAGATGGGCAGGATAGGCCAGTTTTGCCATTCTTCCACCTTTTATAAGAGAGAGGTGTTTTCTTATAGTATTTATTTCTTCAATTGATGCTCCGCACTCAAGAAGCACTCTGGTGACCTCTTTTTTCTCTTCAAGAGATATTTCCTCCACCGGAGCAACAAGAAGGGAAGAACCCCCACCCGAGATTAAACAGATTACAAGATCTTCTTGGGTTGCACTTTGAAGAAGATGCATTATCTCGAAAGTTGCCTTAATACCTGCTTTATCAGGAATGGGATGGGAAGCTTCTCTTATTTTTATCCTGGCAAGAGAACCTGTATATCCATATTTAACTACAACCACCCCATCGCTGATCCTTTCTCCTAAGATATCTTCCAGAGCTTTAGCCATGGGAAAGGCAGCCTTCCCTGCACCAACAACCAATATTCTTTTAAATTTACTTAGAGAGTAAACAGTATCCCCTATTCTTAATCTATCATCTTCCTTTTCTGCATATTTTTTAACCACAAGGGCAGGATCTACAGCTTTTAATCCTGCGTAAAAAATCCTCGCAGCATCCTCTCTTAACCTGCCATTAAAGACATGTTTCATGGTTCTTTCTGTGTTGCACCATTAAATCTTGTTTACAATTTCCTTCAAATAATTTCTAAGCTCAACCGAAATTTCTTTATTTTTAAGTCCAAGCTCTATATTAGTTTTTAACCATCCAATCCGGGAACCTATATCATAGTGAACGCCTTTTATCATGCAGGCATAAACAGGTCTTCTTTTTGCCAAATTGAATATGGCATCTACCAACCACAGTTCGTTGTTTTTTCCCAGAGGGGTTTTCTCTAAAGCTTGAAATATATCTGGAGTCAAAATATAACCACCGATAGAAGCAATACGTGAAGAAGTTTTTTCCGGACCTGGTTTTTCTACTATATCTCTCACCCGAAAAACACCCGGTTCAATCTCCTCTCCCTCAATAATACCGTATTTTTTTGTTCCCTCATCGTCAACCGGATAAGCGGTTAAAACTGGACTCTCATAACGATAATAAACTTCTATTAACTGCTTCAGTCTTGGTTTTGCACCTTCCACAATATCATCTCCCCAGATCACGGCAAAGGGCTCATCTCCTATTGCTACTCGAGCATTTAAAACAGGGGTTCCGTTTCCATAGGGTCCTTTCTGACGGATAAAAATAAAATCAGCCATCTGCGAGATCCTTCTAATCATAGCAAGAAGTTCTATTTTTCCATTCCTTTCCAAATATTCTTCAAGATGAGGGTTAATATCAAAATGATCCTCTATAGCGGATTTATCACCGGTTGTGACTATAATAATTGTTCTAATTCCTGATGCTACCATCTCTTCAACAATATACTGTATTGCAGGCTTGTCCACCACCGGCAAAAGCTCTTTTGGCTGAGCTTTAGTGAGTGGCAAAAGACGCGTTCCAAATCCAGCAGCAGGGATAACAGCTTTAGTTATCTGCTTCATACCAACCTAACCCCCGGATTTTAATTCCTGCATACCTAACTGCTAAATATTTACTGGAAGGTTCTTACGAAAAAGATAAGGATAGTTTGAGGCTATAAATTTTCTCGCAAATTCTATCACTGATTTTTTTCTTCTTTCAGTTATTCTATCTCGACCTTTAACAATAGCAATTTGAATACTATCAATCATCCTTGGCTTCTGGTTTAAATCTTTTATTTCCACAAAACCCACATATCTTGTGGGACCTTCTGTTCTCCCACAGAAAAGATCAACCGGACCGGGAACATTGACTACCTCCCCCTTATTATCAAAACCCACACAGAAAATTCTTGTTGTATAACTCATTTTTTATCTCCCTGTTAACTGATAAACCCGAATAAGGGTCTACCTTAATTTAACTTTTTATCAAAAGCTCGTGCTTTTCTCTCAACATTTTTCTAACGGGAAGCTGATAAGGACATTTTTCCTCACATTCTCCACATTCAGTACAATCCTCAACGGTTTTATCCAGGCTCGCATAAATCTCCTTACACATATCCTTTACCGGGGCTACTTTAACCTTATCTCCCAGTTCCTGAATCAAATAAATTGGAATTCCTTCCGGACAGGGCACGCAGTACATACAGCGACGACAGAAATTTTCCGCCAGGGAAGCTACCTTAGCCTTTAGCTCAGCCAGCTCCTCACTTGAAAGAGGGCGAACCTTCCTTCCTACTCTAACATTTTCCTGCACTTCACTGGACAAAATCATCCCGGGAATTACCGTATCCACTCCTTGCTGTAAAATCCAGCGAAGAGAAAGCTCAGCCGCAGGAATCACTCCCCCAGCCAAAGGTTTCATAATGATGGTTCCTACTCCTCTTTTTTTTGAAAATTCCAGCAACATTCTTTCCTTTTCTCCGTCTTCTATTATGTTAAAAGGGAACTGAACGGTCTCAAGTTCTTCTGATTTTTGCAGAGCTTCGCACAAAAGGTCTGGATTATGGCCTGTTATACCTATATGCCTTATTTTTCCATCCTTTTTTGCCTTTATTAATCCCTCCAGGGCACCTCCGGGAGCTAAAACCTGTTCCAGCTCGTGAGGCTTGCTTACATGATGAATTTGATAAAGATCTATCCAGTCAGTCTTCAACCTTTTTAAAGCCTTATCAACATGTAACAGGGCCTGTTCTGCTTTTCTGCAGGGTGACTTGGTAGCCAGAATACAACGCTCTCTTTCTCCCTTTATCCCTTCTCCTATTTTGACTTCACTATCTCCATATCCCTGGGCAGTATCAAAAAAATTTATACCCAGATTGAGAGCCTCTTTTACCAGACTTCTCGCTTCTCTCATGGAAAGCTTCCGGATGGGAATCCCTCCAAAACCTATTACCGATACCTTAAGTCGGGTCTTTCCCAGAACTCTTTTTTGCAAGATGTACCTCCTGCTTTATTTTAGCAGATGCAATTTATAAGTCAAAATTCCGCTGCGTTATGACATTGGGACAGTTTTTACCTGTACTTTTATCGTTAGGCTTCCGGATATCTCAGGGTAAATTGAGGAGGAAAATATTCCAGCTGGCGGAGCTTCGTTCACTACTTTTCCAGGAGCTTTATTTTCATGAGAAAAATTTTCCCAGTTTGAAGATAATCTTGAGAAATTTTTTTGGAAACCGAAGAAGCCATTAAGTATGTCCGGGACTTCTTGAGGACTTAAAAAGACCGGTGGAAATATATCTTTCACCAGTATCAGGAAGGATAACCACAATAACTTTGCCCTTGTGTTCTTTTTTTCTTGCTATCTTTAAAGCTGCACAAACTGCTGCTCCACTGGATATTCCTGAAAGAATCCCTTCCATCTTTGCTAACTTCCGGGCTATTTCTACAGACTCTGAATAGCTTACCTTTACTATCTCGTCTATTAATTCAAGATCAAGTATTGAGGGGATAAACCCTGCTCCTATTCCCTGAATCTGATGGGGACCGGGAGATTCTCCAGAAAGAACTGCAGACTCAGCAGGCTCCACTGCAACAATCCAAGCCGAGGGTTTTTTTTCTTTGATGTACCGGGCAACTCCAGTGATTGTTCCACCTGTCCCTACTCCTGCAACAACTATGTCCACTTTTCCTTCGGTATCATCCCAGATCTCCTTACCTGTAGTTCTTCTATGGATGGCAGGATTAGCCGGGTTACGGAACTGTTGCGGGACAAATACTTTAGGATTCTTCATTGCTAACTCTTCACATTTCTTGATTGCTCCCTTCATACCTTCCTCTGCTGGAGTTAAAATTAAATCTGCACCGAAAGCTTCAAACAAAATTTTCTTCTCGTCACTCATATTTTCAGGCATGACTATAATAAGCTTATAACCTTTTACTGCACAAACACAGGCAAGAGCAATACCTGTATTTCCACTGGTTGGCTCTACTATTATTGATTCACCGGGTCTTATAAGTCCTGCCTTTTCTGCAGCCTCTATCATGGCAAGACCTATTCTATCCTTGACACTGCCACAGGGATTGAAAAACTCAAGTTTAGCTAAAATCTCAGCATCTAAACCTTTTGCTATTCGACTAAGTTTAACAAGAGGAGTTTTTCCAATTGTTTGGGTGATATCCTGATAAATCTTACCCATTTCTTAGCCTTTTAAAACAATTTTGAATAAATGACCTACCCTTCTCAAATATTTGGGCTCTTTAAAAGACCGTCTATTCAAACTTAAATCCTTTTTCTTTTAAAAGCCTTGCGCAGGCATCTACCACCTGAGGGTCATATAGCTTTCCCCTGTTTTTCTCGATCTCCTCTAAAGCTTTCTCTATCCCCAGAGCTTCCCTGTAGGGACGATGGGAGGACATGGCTTCAACAACATCGGCAACGGCTAAAATCCTTGCCTCAAGTAAAATCTCGTCATTTTTTAGTCCCTGTGGATAACCTGATCCGTCAAGTCTTTCATGGTGCTGGAGGACGATTTCTGCAATAGGCCAGGGAAAGTTAATCTGCTTAAGAATCTCATAACCTATTCTGGGATGCTGCTGAATTAGAGAAAATTCAATCTTTGATAAGGGAGCAGGTCTTGAGAGAATCTCAGCCGGGACCGAGATCTTACCAATGTCATGAACAAATCCAGCTATATAAATAGCTTGGATCCTTTCCTTTGGCAGTCCCATCTGCTCGGCTATAGCACGGGCAATCTCAGCTACTTTCCGCTGGTGACCTGCTGTATAGGGGTCTCTTGATTCAATAGCCGATACAAGGGCATGAATTGTTCCGGTCAAGGCGGAGCGAATCTTTTCTTCAGTTAACCTCTGTTCTGTTACATCTCGAATGGTTACCAGTATATGTTTTGCCTCAGGATTGATCTCTATCTTTGCTGCCTCAACCTCAAATACCCTGTGTTCCGGCTTCTCAATGTTTATCTCTCTTGCCTCTCCTGGCCTTTGCTGCAACTGATGAAGAGCAAAACCCCCCAGATGAGTAACTTTCTCCCCCACTTCCTTTTCTGATGTAAGATACGAAAGATACTCTCTTGCTTTAGGATTGACAAGTAAAATATATCCTTTATCGTCCAGAAGAATAATCCCTTCTGACAGGTGTTCTACAAGACTCTCCCGGCGCTTTTGTTCTTCCACAAGAAAAGAGTGAATTCTGTCTATGGAAGTAGATAGATGATAGCCTACGGTATTAAACAACCTGACATTACTTTCAGAAAACGCATTCTCTCTTTCTGCTCCCACAAAAAAAATTCCAGCAAGCTTTTTGCCTCTTAACATAAGTGGCACCTGAAAAAGGGATTCAAGCTTTTTAACTGGAGGGTTCCTTTTAATTTCTTGAGGTTGAACCAATCTAACAGCAAAATCTGACTCCTCAAGAACTTTTCCGGAAATAAGGATGGCGGTTTCAAACATGTGCTCCTTGATCTTTTCTTTAACACGAGATTGAAGTTCTCTTAAAGAATAGATGATAAGTTCTTTTATATTATCATCAAGCAAAAGTACGCAACCTACGTCGTACTCTACAACACACGCGAGATGTCTAAACATCTCGCGGAAGAGCTCGTCATAGTTGAGAGTGAGTTCTATTTTTTGAGACAACTCGTAAAGTACCTGAAGTTCAAGGGTTCGCTGACGAACTTTTTCTTCAAGACTAAGGTTGAGCTCTTTTAGCTCTTCCTGATAGATGAAAGAATCAACAACTGCAGAAAATATCGGGGAAAGCTCTTCAAAGAAGGAAAGGTCTTTTTCCGAGAAGGCAGAGGTTTTCTGACTCAGTAAAACCAAAAATGTGTTAAGATCGGTCCTTAAAATTAAAGGAAGAATGTAGCGACTCTTCCAGCCAAACTTTGATAAAATTTTATCATCATAAAAGGGGCTTTTTCCTGTATCTTCCGTATAGGAAGGTTTTTTCTTATTTATCACAAAATCAAGTGCGAATTTTTTAGTCTTTAGCCTGCGCTGTGAGGCTTCTTTCGAGAATTCCAGAATCATCCTTTCAAATTTTTCCTCAAGTCTTTCATCCACCCATTTTGAAATTATCTTAAAAAGGCCCATCTTGCTTTTCCAGAAAAAGCAGGCTCCACAATCAAGAAAAAGAGACTCTTTGCCAAGACAAGAAAGAGCCCTCTCAAGTGCTTTTTCCGGTCGTCCTTCTAACAGAGTCTTCTGCAAATTAATAAGAAGCTCCTTTTTCTTTTGTTCCTGAAAAGAAAAAGAAACATCGGTCACAAAAATCCTGAAAGACCTGACATTCCCCTTTTCATCTTTTACCGGATATATATTCTCCTGCAGGTATATCCACTCTCCATTAGAGCGGAAAAAACGGTAGAAGGTACTTTGGGGCACCCCTTTCTTAAGGAGTCTCTCTCTTATATTTTCTATCTTTTGCCTGTCATGAGGGTGTATTCTTGAGAAAAAGAAAAGGGGGTGAGATAAAAACACTCTGGCAGGATAACCTGTTATCTTTTCTACAGGACCCACTATCTTAACTTCTTCTGGTAGAAACCTCCCTTTTTTTGAGGGAAAAATCTCTAAGATAAAACTTGAACTTTTCTCAAGAGTACTCTGAACATAAGTTTCTATTTTTCTTTTCTCCTCTATCTCTTTCAAAACCCTCTCTACAACCTTTTTCTTTAAAACAAGACCTAAAACCTTCTCTTTCTTAACCAAAAGAGCGCGGTCTTTTTTCTTATTCTCAAAGATCTCCAGAGCATCCTCTATCTGAAGATCTGGAGAAATTTTTAGAGGAGAGATAAGAGGAAGATCACCCAGAGAGCGCGTTAAAGGGTAACTTGCACAAACTTCAGGTGTCAGAAGCTTTACATCACCACCACAGTCTACTCCAATATAGCTGCCCTGCTCTATTTCACTTATAACATCTCTGAGAAGGGTTTTCTCGGAGTATATTTTAATCTTTTCCACCAAATCAAGGATTCTCTTACTCAAGCTCGATCCTCTCCCTTATGCTCACTTTAATTGTTATTTCCACATGCAGGGAATCTGTTTCATCCATAATTTTTTCCGCACAAGCCAGGATTCGTGAGATAAGCTCCTTTTCAGGAATTTTGCGAATATCTGACTCCCTCACCAACAATGCCTCAATTTTTGGATGCTCTATCCGGTAGAGTTTAAACATACCCGGTGTCATTTCCTGGAAAGCACGAGCTACGCTACCTGCTCCAATTTTTGCCCGTTTTCCAATAACAAGCGCATCATGTATTGGGGGGAGGTTGTACTGAGAAAATGTCATGGCAAGATCCACTGTGACATTTTTAAATTCGGGTATTTTTTTCACTGTATCCTCCTTAAAACTGTAAAGTTTTTATATCAAACCCCCTCCACACAAGAAATTGTTGTAAAGAATATGCGAGATACCCTGTTTGCTTTATCTTTTCTTAGGAAAAATCTGGAAAAACGTCTGTTATATATCTGTTATATAAAAGTAAAATTATAATATACAGAAATTAATTTTATGCTAAAGGAATAAAGGTACAAGGAAGAAGTACTGGAAACATTTTTATACAGACAGGCTTATTTTGAGTTTAACCCCTGATTTTTTATCTTTTTCAGTAAAATTTTTCCTATTTTTTCTCCTTCTTTTTCAATATCCTCTTTTTTAACTCCACCCGTTTTGATGTAAAATAAATCAACAACCCGCCCTCCTTTTCTCTCTATTTTATCTTTCATCACCAGACAAGCTTTTTTCCCTCCGAAACCTCCCATGGTAGCGAATAAAGCTACCTTTTTACCGTAGAAATTCTGCTGGTTAATAAAAGAATTAACAGCGGGGGCAGGTTTTCTCGCCCAAACAGGGGTACCTATCAATACAAAGTCATATGAGGAAAAATCCAGGGTGAGAGGTCTTATGTTGCTGCACTTTTCCCTTGCCGCCGCGTAGCCACCACATAAAAAACCAAAAATCCCTCTTCTTTTCTTTGTCTCCTCTATTTTCTGCAGATCTGCGGAAAGGCTTCTGGAAATTGACCTTGCGACAAGTTCTGTTTTTCCTTTCCAGGAATAGTAAATTACAAGAACTTTCTTCTTCATCTTATTTTTAAAAACTCTATCAAAGGTCAAACCTGTTTTTATTGTACAAAACTAAAACTTTATGTCAAATTTTGGGTATCTGAACATTGGGACACTTTTTGCCTGTACCTTTCCCTTTAGGCTCCCGGGAGCCTCTATCTTCATGAGAAAACTGTCCCAACTTCAGGTCTCCGAAAGTTGACATTAACCCATCACTTTTTGTAAAATAAAGACCAAAATATATTTACAAAAGGACTTGCCTGTATGAAGATAGGTTTTCCCAATAATCCACGAAAAGACATCTGTAAGGAAATAAGCTGGATTGGGGAGCACGGTTTTGATTTTGTAGATCTTTTCCTGGAGGAAGATAAAGCCGTTCCAGAAAAGATCGATGTCTATGAGGTGAGAAAGCTCCTGCAAACATTCAATTTAGATATTGTTGGGCATACAGCCTGGTATCTCCCGATAGGTTCTCCTGTAAGGTCATTAAGACAAACAGCGGTAAGAGAGCTGGAGAAATATTTTAAAGTGCTGAGCGAATTGGGAGCAAAATTTGTAACTGTACATGCCAACTGGCCAGGAGGAATGTTCTCCGCAAAGGAGGGTATAAAGTTTCAGGTAGAGAGTTTGAACTTCCTTATAGATTATGCAAAAAGCTCCGACCTTAAGATAATGTACGAGCCAATGGACACCAGCGAAGATAACCTCGAGAATGTCTCGTCTATACTGAACGAGCTACCTGAAATTTTTTTGCATATTGACATAGGTCATGCCAGTTTATTTGGAAATACACCCGAAATATTCATAAAGAAATTTCACTCCCGAATTAAACATGTGCACCTTCACGACAACGACAAAAGAAAAGATCTGCACTTACCACTTGATTGTGGAAAGATTGAATGGAGAAACATCATAAAGACTCTAAAAAAATATTACGATGGAACCATAACCCTGGAAATTTTCTCGAAAGATAGAGACTACGTCCTGCTGAGTAAAGAAAAACTGAGAAAAGCCTGGAAAGAGAGCTGACTGAAGTTTGGTTTTGCTTGACATTCTGAAAATCACCTCTTATAATACGCCCTAAATAACAGGAGAATATACAAAAGTAAATTTCCATAATGCTTCCAGGGAGGAGAAAATGGAAGAAAAAAAGGTTAATTGGGGAGTAATTGGTATTATTGTTGCCATTTTAATCTTAGCCGGGGCTATTTTTTTTACCGGAATAAAAATTGATGCTACTGTTAAAATTGTCCGTGAACAATTAAAAAAAGAGTTGACAGATTACATTCGTAAAGAGGCAATATCCTTTATCTATGCTTATCGAAACTGTGCTGTTGAGGATCGGCAGATAACCGAAGATGATATCCTGAAGGGACGCAAATTTGCGGAAGAATTAATCGCCAAATTGCCTTAAATTTAGTAATTAACCTTTACTTTTTTACCCACTTTAAGAGAATAGTTAGAGGCAAGAACGCAGGCAAGTGATCTTCTCCCATCTTCACCAGTTACCTGAGGAGATCTATTGGTTTGAATGCACTCGATGAAATGTTGCATCTCAGCGATATAACCTTCCCTGAATCTATCTCTCCAGCTTAAATACTGGGGCTGATTTACTCCTTTCTCTTTAGTACAGAAAAGAATGTCTTTACCTTTTACATCACCTACAAACATGACCCCATGTGAGCCCAGAATCTCCACACGAGCATCATATCCATAATCAACCGGACAGCTCATGTCAATAACACCTATTTTCCCGTCATCAAACGTCCCTACAACTACAGCTGTATCGTAAAAATCGGGATATTTAATTTTTAAATCCGGACATTTAAAGTTAGCACCCACCGCTTCTACCCACTCTAATTTGCTTCCTGCAAGCCACATTACACAATCAAAATCGTGGCTTGCAACTTCGGCCAGCATTCCACCACTTCTCTTTATATCAAGAGCCCATTCTGGAGGAAGACCGGGTCCCCTTCCAGTGGATTTTACCAACATAACTTCCCCGATAGTTCCTTCTTTTATCTTTTCCTTTGCCTGAACAAATTCTGGGTCAAATCTTCTCATAAATCCAATCTGAAATACTACATCCTTCCTCTTACACTCTTCTATCATGAAATCGGCTTCTTCCAGGGTCAAAGAGATGGGTTTCTCACAAAAAACATGTTTTCCCGCTCGAGCCATATCCACAACTATCCGATGATGTGTAAACGTAGGTGTAGTAACAACAGCTGCATCAAACTTGCCCCATTTTAAAGCCTCCTGATGATCTTTAAAAATTCGGGTTATATTTAAATCTCTGGCCAGGTTTTTTGCAGCATTTAAATTCTGGTCAACCACGGCAACTATTTCTGACAAAGGAACATGAGTTTTTAAATTAAAGCCGTGAACTCTGGCGACTCTTCCTGCACCTACGAGACAAATTCTAATTTTATTCATTTACCTTCTCCTCATTTATTGACCAGGCAGGTATAGAAAGCTGGTTTATTCTGGTAAGCTGGCGAGAAATTTTTTCCTGAGAAGAAAGCAACTCAAGGTATAATCTGGAAAAGTTCTTGTAATAGTTGTGCAGGGATAAATCAGGATTTACAGGAAGGCCAGCAACAGCAGTAAACCTTTTAGAGGTGGAAGCCAAATCTGAAAAAAGACCGACAGCGTAGCCTGCTATTATGGCTGAGCCTAAAACTGCCAGCTCTTCTCTGTTAACTCTAAAATAAGATAGGTTTAAAACATTAGCCTTTATTCTATTCCAGAGATTACTTCTTGCTCCACCTCCTATCACCCGGACTTTTTTAAAAGGAAGATCAGGAAAAAGCTGTCTCAAAATGCTAAAGTAATAGTCATACTCATAGGCTATACCTTCCAGTAAGGCGCGGTAAAAATGGTATTTTCCATGTTTCCAGCTGAACCCAAACCATGTCCCCTTAACGTACGGATTATAGGGACACACTCGCCCTCCAAGATGAGGAACAAATAAAAGTCCCTCTGAACCTGGAGGTACTCTCTCGGCAAAATCATTTAAAATTTCATAAGGGTCTTTACCGCTTTTATTAGCCTTTTCCTTTTCTTCTCCGGCAAATTGATCTCGAAACCATCTGAGACAGAGTCCTCCCCCATTTATGTATGCCAGGAGATACCACAACTCAGGAACTACTGAGTGGAAACAGAGAAAAGTCTTTGTTTTCACATCGGGGATAAAGCGGTCAACACATCCAGCAAAGCAGGAAGCAGTACCTGCAACGTCAATAAGTTCCCCTTTTTCCACAAATCCAGCACCCAGAAAACCTGCTGTTTGATCTCCGGCACCGGCAGCAACAGGGATTCCGGAAACGAGGTCTGTATCCCTGGCTGCCTCAGGGGAGAGTTTTCCCACGATTTCCCAGGGAGAAACTATCCGGGGAAGTTTTTCCAGGGGAACACCAAATATCCCGCATAACTCTTCATGCCAAGTAGCATTTTTAGTATCACTAAAACCACTAAAATGTATATACGTGTAATCAATAAAAGCGTCATCTCCTTTTAAGTTAACCATTTTACCGGCAACATATCCTGCCGGCATCACAAATTTGTGAATTTTTTTGAAAGTCTCTGGTGCTTCCCGCATCCACCAGATTATCTTTGGTCCATGATTGTAACTGGGAGGGCTCCCTGTTTTTTTAATAACAAGATCCTCTGCCTTTTTCTTCATAAGATCAATATATGGCTCACATCTTGTATCTAACCAGGAATCATACCGGGTTACGGGTTTCCAATTCTTATCAATCCCTCCAATTCCAGCCATCTGTCCATCAAAAGCTATACCAGCCACATTCTGAGGAGAAACTTTCGACTTCTGGATCACTTCTCTAATTGTTTTACAGGCGGAGCGATAAAAATCGTCAAGTTCTTGCTCTACCCAGCCAGGTCGAGGATAGAAAAGCCTGGATTCTTCATAGGCACTGGCAAGAAGATTTCCCTCCTCATCAAAAATAGCTGCTTTTGTCCCCGCAGTTCCAAGGTCGACTCCAACAAGATATGATTTTTTTGTCATGGAGCTTCTCTCTTTTTTGACCTTTCTCTTCCCTTTTTAATTTGAAAATTACAGAGGAATATATTTGGGGTTATCCTTTAGCACAGGTTTTCCTTCCTCTTCTACCATTATCTTTGCAAATCCGTGTTTTGCCACTATCTCGTAGTTATGCCCCGCATCTCCAGGGAAAAGAGTAAGAAAAACAAATTCCCTATCACCGGTATTTATAGTTCTGTGACCCCAGTAAGGTGGTATGTAGCCAAGCACCCCCGGTTTCATATAAATGGCAGATACTTTTCCTTCTTTTGTTTGCATCAGAAGATAACCCTCTCCAGATAGACAGAAATATATCTCAGCTGTATCTTCTTTGGCATGGAAATGTCCTTTGGTCATGAAATATTCTTTCCCTACTTTCCCGGGATATATTATGGTGGTGCTATATATTATATGACCCGGCTCTTCAGGAATTTTTATCTCTCGCACTTCGTAAATCAAAGGATTATCTTGTGAAAGAAGACTCTGCAAAGCCTTTTCATCTACATACATTCCCTGCATATCACTTACCCTTCTCTCAAGAACTCTGTCTGGACTAACCACTCCTTTCTTAAAATCAATTAAAGTCTCGATCGGTTTCATCAATTCCTTCATCTTTCCCTCCTTTACCACCATCGGCTCCCTTTAATTTTTGCCATACAGTTTTTATTTAAATTCTCCTTCTATTATTCTGGATGCTTTATGGATAAGATCATAAACCCTGTCATAAAACTTGCTGTAAACTTCAAGATAAAGTTCATCGTAAATTTTTTTTCGCTCAGGATCTGGCAAGAATCTTCTATCTACGTGAACCATTTTCTTAACCGCCTCTTCAAAGGTTGGATAAACACCCCCTCCTTTCGCTGCACAGATAGCTGCTCCCAATGCAGTTGTTTCCGCTGTTTTTAAAGTGGACACTTCTATACCCATTATATCAGCAAATATCTGGTTCCATAAACTACTTCTTGCTGAACCTCCATACATTCTTACCTTATTAATGGGAATTTTAGAACCTTTCTCCATAAATTCCTTCTTACGTCTGGCCTCAAAGGCAAGACCCTCCATAATTGTCCTTATAAAGTGAGGCTTCCCATGATCGGGTAAAAGTCCAAAAATTACCCCTCTTGCTCGAAGATCCCAGTAAGGAGAGGCTGCACCAGAAAAATAAGGAACGAGCATAAGCCCTTTACTTCCAGGGGGAACTTCAGATGCTAAGCTGTAAAGCCTTTCCCAAACGTCTTCTCCTTCTTTTTCAGCTTTTTTAACTTCATCCAAAGCAAAATTATCCTTGAACCAGTTCATCAAAGCAGATCCACCACTCCATATAGAGTCCTCCAGAAGATAATCACCTGTTGGACTTATTTCTATAAAGTAATTTAAATCAGGATCCAGTTTAAGTCCTTTTACATAAGCCTCCAGAGAGCAAGAAGTTCCTCCGTTTACAGCCAGCATGCCTTCCCGGGTAACACCTGCTCCCAGTGTCCCACATGGTTGATCTCCGGCTGTAGTTACCACGGGAAGTCCCTGAGGGAGTCCAGTAAGATTGGAAGCCTCCTCTGTAACCTTCCCTATCTCCTCTCCTCCAGGGAAAATATCCTCTACCAAAAGTTCAACAGGAATGTCAAGAAGATTTAAGATGTCTTCTGCCCATCTGGTCGGATGGTTAACATCAAGACAACCAGTCTGAATAGCAGAACTTGACGTGGTAACTAATTTCCCCGTTAATTTGTAAATTATATAATCCTGGACAAGAAGAAATTTATAAGTTTTCCGGTAGGTTTCTGGTTCATTTTCTTTAAGCCACATAATCTTGTAAACCGTCCAAAGGCTGGGGAAATTCCCGGTTCGAAAGTAAATTTTCTCTCTTCCCACATTTTTCTCCGCCCACTCGTTTTGTTGACTGCATCTTATATCATTCCATAAAATGGCATTTCGAACAGGCTCTATTTTCTTATCGACAGGAACTGTAGTGATCCTCTGATGTGTTATGCCTATAGCAGCTATTTTTGTTTTATCTATTTTTGCCTTATCTATAGCCTCCTTAACGGCTTTTTGAAAAGCTTGCCACCACCACTGTGCTTTTTGTTCAACCCAGCCGGGTTTAGGTCGCAAAAGAGGATAAGTTGCCCTTCCCTCTGCCTTTATATTTCCCTCCTGGTCAAAGATTATTGCCTTGGTGGAAGAGGTTCCCACATCAACTCCTAAAGTATATATCTTCCTTTTCAACTTCCTTTTCCTTTCTCCATTTAAATTTCAACAGAGTCACCAAACTTTTCCTTAAATTCTCTAATTAACTGAGGGCCTTTACTGGTACCTAATCTATCAGCACCAGCTTTTATAAGTTCCAGTGCGAAACCAAGAGTGTATATTCTTCCTGACGCTTTTACCTTAACTTTATCCCCTACCACTTTCTTCATAAGTTTAACATCTTTAACAGTTGCCCCCATTGATCCGGAGCCTGTTTCAAGGAGATATTTACTTTCTATTCCGGTTGCTGTTTTCACAAAACTTGCTCCTGCCTCCCTTGCAATTTCACATCCTCTTATTTTTTCTTTATCGGTCAAAAAACCATTTTCCAGGATTACCTTAACTGGAACATCTTTTGCCACATCAACAACCCTCTTTATGTCTTCAAATACCACATCATCTTTGCCTGATTTTAAGGCACCGATATTTATGACCATATCTATATGAGTTGCCCCCATCTCAATTGATCTTTCGGTTTCAAGGGCTTTTATTTCCGGGAGGTGAGAACCAAAGGGAAACCCAATGGATGCTGAAATATCTATATCCGTTCCCTGAAGAAACCTGGCCGTGAGAGCCACATTTACAGGGTTAACACAGGCAGTGGCAAAATTATTTTCCCTCACAATTTGACAAAACCTTTCTATATCTTTTTCTGTGGCATCAGGCCGCACCAGGCTAAATTCAATCATCTTAGCAAAATTTTGAAGACTTAACCGCAATTTTTTCTCTCCCTTGGAAAATTTAAATAGCTGTCCATCCTCCATCAACATTTAAAATGTATCCTGTAATCAAACATTTTTCAATCAAATTTCACGCCGGAACCCCTATTATCATAGAAACTATCTCATTGGGACTGGTTTCGTTTTTCATCTACAACTCTCATAAACTTCTGGGTTAACCACAAATTTTGGTTTTCTTCCTTCTAATACATCAATGATGTTCTGGACCGAAGTCATCCCCATATTTCTTAAAGCCTCGTAGGTATATCCACCCATGTGGGGTGTGGTTACAATATTATCCAGGGCAAGAAGTGGGCTTCCCTTTGGAGGTTCATCAGAGTAAGAATCAACTGCAGCTCCTGCTATTACTTTATCTTTTAAACACCGGTAAAGAGCATCCTCATCCACAAGAGGTCCTCTTGCCGTATTTATCAAAAAAGCCGTGGATTTCATTAATTTTATTTCCTCTTCTCCAATAATGTGTTTTGTATCAGTGGTTAGAGCGAGGTGAAGGCTCACAAAATCTGCTTCCCTGAGTAGAGATTTGAGGTCAGTATAATTTGCTCCAACTTCTTCTTCAATATCGTTTTTTCTTCTCCGACTCCAGTAGATTATCCGCATATTAAAACCTTTGGCTCTTCTTGCAACTGCCTTACCAATTTCACCCATTCCAATTATACCCAAGGTTTTTCCATATACCGCGGAACCGAAAAATTTCTTCCATCCCCCCTTTTTGGTACTCAAATCAGCCTGTGGTATTTTCCTTGCGACAGCGAGCATCAACCCAAAGGTTAGATCAGCCACTGCCTCGGTATTTGTCCCGGGAGTATTGGTTACAACTATTTTCTTCTTTGTGGCTGCTTCAATATCTATATTGTCTATGCCGGCTCCATATTTTGATATAACCTTTAAATTATCAGCAGTTTCAACTGCCTTTGCTGTTATCTCGTCAAGACCGGCAATGTAAGCATCAACTTCTCTAATTCTCTCCATTACTTCATTTTCCTTTAATGGCCTCCCCAGTTCATTCCAGATTATCTCATAACCTTTCCTGTTTAGCAACTCTACCGGTTCTTTCACCACTTTTCCAAAAGAAGTAGAAGTAACAAGAACTTTAGTTGCCATCTTTTTCTCCTTCAATTTAGTTACTACCCCCTGGATATTACAGGTAAGAAAGTTACCAGGTTTCCTTCTTTGAGTCTGGTTTTCTCTCCATCATCTCATCTCTTTCTAAAAATTTTTGTCAGCGTTTTAAAGAGACAAAGCCTTTAATTTCTCTTCAGTAGGTATTCCATTTTTATTCCATCCTCTTACTTCATAATACTCATTTAACTCTACTTCATACATATCTTTGGTTAAAACGTGCCCTTTAGCTGGCCCATCGGGAACTGCCTCAGTCATTATCCTTTCTGGAAGCATATCATCCTCACGGGTTATTCCTTCCCTGACCAGTATAAGTCTTTCAAGATTATAAACACGTTCACCAATTTCCATGAGCTTATCCGTAAAATCCAATCCGGTGACCAGATTCAGTATGCTGGCATCAGGTCTGTCTGTAAATCCAAGAGCTCTTCTAACGACAGTGCATATCCCAAGACAATCAATGTAACCTCTTGTATCCTGCAGGGTCTTTATCAGTTTACCTTTACCCTTTAGAGCAAATCTGTCGTATTCACCGCTTAAAAGTTCTGCTCTTATTGACCAGCCTCCCACATTGTGGCAGGCACCCCTTGAAGAGGTACCGTAAGTTAGCCCCATTCCATAGAAACCTCTCGGATCATAGGCAGCAAAAGGCATCCCTTTAACCTGCATCATAAAACGCTTTGATGCCGGAATCGCCTTAGCAATACCTAAAAATCCACGAGCCAGTATCTCACCAATATATTTTCTTTCTCCGATGAGTTTAATGATATCTATCAATGCTTTTGTAGAGCCAAACCGAAGTTCCAATCCCCCAGTTTCTTTCTCGCTGATTATTCCTCTTTCAAAAATCTCCATGGCAAATCCGATTATATTTCCAGTTGACATGGTGTCCATGCCGTAGTCATTACAAAGGATGTTGGCACACAAAATGGTATTAAAATCAGACACTCCGCACTGAGCTCCCAATGCCCATATGGTCTCATACTCAGGTGCAACAGTTCGTCCGGCCAAATCTCCCTCTTTAACTTCGCAAACCTTAAGACAGGCTACAGGACATCTGTAACAGGCCTGATTTTTAATAAAAAAGTGTTCTTTCATAAACCGAGCGGTGACTTTATCTACCTCATCGAAAACCGCTGTCTGAAAATTCCTGACCGGATAACAACCAAGCTCGTTAATAGCTTCTGTGTAAATCGGTCTTCCATAATCAGCTAAGCTCTGACAGGCCTTTCTTATCTCTTTTGGTTTTATTTTCTTTTTAAGTTCAGTAAGATTGGCATAATTTATCTTTCCATCACCTTTAACCACTATAGCTTTAAGATTCTTAGATGCCATAACCGCTCCTGCTCCACCTCTACCAAAGGTCCTGCCATCAACCTTAATACAGGAAAAAACTACTTTTTTTTCTGCAGCAGGGCCAACACACATTATTCCAGCTTCTGGGTAAAGATCTTCAAGATTTTTCCGTACCTCTTCGGTAGATTTGCCCCAGAGCGAACTTGCATCTTTAAATTCTACCTTATCATTATTTATAAATAAATATACGGGGTCTTTTGATTTACCTTCAATCACCAGCCCATCATAGCCGGCAAATTTGAGAATGGGGCCGAAATTTCCTCCGGCATTAGAGCAAAGATATATACCGGTTTCTGGTGATTTTGTAGCACACTGAAATTTTGTACTGGCAGGAACAATCGTACCCGTAAGAGGTCCTGTCATAAAGATTAATTTATTCTCTTCATCAAATGGCTTAACATGAGGAGGAATTTCATCATAATAAATTTTGGCAGCTATACCTCTTCCTCCCAAAAAAAGAGGTAAAATCCTTTCGTCCAGAAATTCTTTTCGGTAGGTCCTATCACTCAGATTCACCCTCAAAATGCTTCCTGCATATCCACCTTTTACTTGCATCTACCTCTCCTCTTTTCTTTGATTTTTGACCTTGAAATTTGGTTATCACATGCAATCTGACACTAATACAACTTTATCCAGCTCATTTATTTTTAAGAGATTCTTTTCCCAAACTGATAGCCGACCAAAACGTTAAATTGCTGCTATAAAGAGGTATCTTCTTCATTTCTTCAGCTGGGACAAGTTCAATGGCAAACTTACACCTATCCCCTCTGTGCCAGGCTTCAAAATACTCAATTGGAGTCCCATCCTTAAGATAACTTACACTCTCAAGATAAATTAAAGGAGATCCTCTGGGAACTTTTAGTATATCTGCTTCATATTTACTGGCAGCGACTGCTTCTAAGGTTCTGTGACCATAGTATATCTTTAAACCGTATTTTTCCCATAAAAGCTGGTACAAAGATCGATTGGTCAAATCTTCCTTTTCTAATCCAGGACAAAGATCTGAACGAACATAGGTGGTGGTAAACATTATAAGTTCTTTATTCACCCATCTTAAACGAAAGGTTTCCACTACTTTCTGTCCCTCGCTCAGGTTTAAAAGGCTTTGTATCTTTAAAGAAGGCTCCACCAGTTTGTGTTTTAAAACTTTACTTTCAACTTCTAACCCTTTTTCCTTCATTTCCTGATAGAATCCATAAGTACTTTGAACAAATTTTTCCTGAATCTTGGGCTGTGCGACAAAAGTTCCCCTACCTTTTTGCTTAAAGATAAGCCCATCCTGACATAGTTTGTTTAAGGCCTGACGAACAACGGTTCTGCTTACTTTAAAATTAGAGCAAAGTTCTGCTTCTGAGGGAAGTAAATCTCCTGGTTGCCATTCTCCGTTTTCTATCTTTTCTCTCAAAAGTTGTTCCAGCTGGTAATAATAAGGAACAGGTGAAGTTTTGTCTATTTTTTTAAATTCCATGCAAGTATCTCCTGTAGTCCTGTAATTATAGGATTACTCTTGTGCAATTATATCCTCTTTGTAACCTATGTCAAGATATCTGGGATGTATAATAAAAATTGTGGTAAGAAAATGTTTGGTAAGAAGATATATCCTGCT